>JBOGJO010000451.1:0-1810 GCA_050747885.1 Thermoanaerobaculia bacterium | reverse complement strand
ATCGTCGCCGCCGGCGGCCCGCTCGCCGCCGGCCAGCTTGGCCAAGCCGAAATCCAGGACCTTCACCTGCCCCTCGCTGGTCAGGAAAATGTTCTCCGGCTTCAAATCCCGGTGGACGATCCCCTTGTCGTGCGCGGCCGCCAGGCCCTGGGCGATTTGAATTCCATAATCGACACACTTGCGAAACGGCAGCGCCCCGGCATCGAGGCGCTCCCGGAGCGTCGAACCCTCGAGAAGCTCCATGACCGCGAACACCGTGGAGCCTTCGCGGCCGAAATCGAAGATCCCGAGAATGTTGGGATGCGAAAGAGCCGCGACGGCCCGCGCCTCCCGCTCGAACCGAGCGAGCGCTTCCGGATCCCCGGCAAGCCGCTCGGGCAGCACCTTGATCGCGACGTCCCTGCCGAGCCGCGCGTCCTTCGCCCGATACACCTCACCCATGCCGCCCGCGCCGAGCGGGGCGAGGATTTCGTACGGCCCGAGTTGGGTTCCCGCAGCGAGACTCACGATCCCGGTTCCCGAGCGATTCCCGCTTTCGCGGGAATGACAGATTCACAATTCATAATTCAAAATTCACAATTCACGATCCGGCCTTCTTCCAGCGGGTGCCCTGGGGCGTGTCCTCGAGAAGGATGCCTTTGCCGGAAAGCTCGTCGCGGATCGCGTCGGAGCGCGCGAAGTCTCGTCGCCGGCGGGCTTCCAATCGCTCGGCGATCAGGCGCTCGATGTCGGCCGGAAGGATCTCCTCGTCCGCCGGAAGGACTCCGAGGACCGAGTCGGCCCGCCGAAGGGCGGCGCGGCACGACGCGGCCTGCTCGGACGACAACGAATTGTCGTCTGCCGCCAGGTTGACGTCGCGCACGAAGTCGAAGAGCGCGGCCAGCGCCTGCGCGGTGTTGAGGTTGTCAGCGAGGCCCGCGTCGAACTCGGCGTCGAATCGGACGATTCTCGAGGCCGCGCGATCGGTCGAAGGCGGACCCGCGGCGCGCGATCTCTCGATCTGGCTCAGCCTTCGATCGAACGCACGAATCCTCTCGACCGCCGCGCCGGCCCCCGCGAGCGCGTCGAACGTGAAGTTCAGCTTTTTTCGATACGGAACCGAGAGAAACAGGTACCGCAGAGCGGAGGGATCGTCGCGGCGCTCCAGGATGTCGCGCAGAAGGTAGAAATTTCCCTTCGACTTGGACATCTTCTCGCCGTCGACGATCAGGTGCTCCGCGTGGAGCCAGGAGTTGACAAACGGCGTTCCGGTCGCCCCCTCGCTCTGCGCGATCTCGTTCTCGTGGTGCGGAAAGATGTTGTCGACGGCGCCGGTATGGATGTCGAAATGCTCCCCGAGATATTTCATCGACATCGCCGAGCACTCCAGGTGCCAGCCCGGCCTCCCGCGCCCGAACGGCGAGTCCCAGGCCGGCTCGCCCTCCTTGGCGGCCTTCCACAGCGCGAAGTCCTTCGGGTCGTCCTTCTCGTACTCGTCGTCCACCACACGGGCTCCCTGCCTCGCCTGCGAAAGGTCGATTCCGGAGAGGCGCCCGTAGGGAGGGAACGTGGAGATTTTGAACCAGAGAGAACCGTCGCTCTCGTAGGTGTGTCCGCGCCGGCGGAGTTTTTCCGCGATCTCGATCATTTCCGGGACATGGTCGGTCGCCCGCGGATAAAATTCCGCCGGCACAACGCCGAGAATCGCGAGATCGCTGAAAAAGGACCGGGCATGTTTTTCCGTGAATTCCCTCAGCTCCATCCCCGCTTCGGCCGCGCCGCGGATCGTCTTGTCGTCCACGTCGGTCAGGTTCATCACCTGGGTCACCCG
>JBOGJO010000450.1:0-3142 GCA_050747885.1 Thermoanaerobaculia bacterium | reverse complement strand
GGTGGAGGAAGTGATCGAGCTGGTCGGGCTGGGCGAGGTCGCGCGTAAGCGCGTGGGCGGCTTCTCGCTGGGGATGGGGCAGCGGCTCGGCGTCGCGGCCGCGTTGCTCGGCGATCCGCAGACGCTGATCCTCGACGAGCCCGCCAACGGGCTCGACCCGGCGGGGATCCGAGAAATGAGGCAGCTCCTCCGGCGGCTGTCGCGGGAGCGAGGGCTCGCGGTCTTCGTCTCGAGCCACCTCCTGGCGGAGGTGGAGCTCATGTGCGACCGGGTCGCGATTCTCCATCGTGGAAAGATCCTGGCTGTCGACCGCGTCGAAGCGCTGCTCGCCCGAAGCTCGCGGGTCCGCTTTCGCACGTCGATTCCCACCGCCGCCCAGCGCGCGCTTCGACGGCACGCGTCCCAGGAGCCGGTTCTTTCGGGAGAGGACCATGTGGAGGCGGAAATGCCCGACGAAGAGATTCCACGCGCTCTCACGACCCTGTCGGCCGAGGGAATCCCGGTTTTCGAAGTCCTCCGCGAGCGGCCGCCGCTCGAGGAGCTTTTCCTGGAGCTCACGCACGGAGAGACGGTGTGAACCGGGACTCGCCTTCGAACCTGGCCCCCGGCCTCCGGCCACCCCCTCTCCGTGTCACGGAGAGGGGGACGGGGGGTGAGGTCGCGCGCGAACATCACGGAGAAACGGTGTGATCGTTCGGCTCGTCGAAAACGAGATGCTCAAGATCTTCCGCCGAAGGCGATTTCGCGTCGTCCTGCTCATCCTCGCCTGCCTGACGGCGCTCGTTGTCTTCGCGCAATGGAAGACCCGCGCCCGCGAGACGGCTCGTCAGGGAACGCGGCAATGGACCGCCGAAACGCAACGGCGGATCACCGGCCTCCAGAATCGGCTCCGCGACCCGGGATTGCCTCCGTCGATGCGGCGCTGGATGGGGTTCGAAGTCAAGAGGCTCCAATATTCCCTCGACCACGGATTCGATCCGAACGGCCTCAACGGTCCAATCTTCTGCCGGAACTTCATCAACGCATCGTCGTTCCTGCTGGTCCCGCTGCTCGTCACGCTTTTTGCGTCGGACCTGGTGTCCTCCGAGCTGGCGGAAGGCACCATCAAGATCCTCCTCACACGGCCCGTCCGACGCTGGAAGATCCTGGCCGCCAAGGCGCTCGCCTTGTTTTCGTGCGTGACCCTCACCGTCTTCGCGTGCGCGCTGTTCTCATATCTGATTTCCGGAATCGCGTTCGGCTACCGAGGATGGGGCTCGCCCGTGCTGTCCGGATTCCGGTTTGCCTCGGGCGCCTTCGACGTCAGCGGCGTGCGGGAAGTCCCCCTGTGGCGAGACGCCCTCCACGTCTACGGGCTCGGATGGTTCGCCGCGCTCGTCGTCGGATGCCTGGCCCTCCTCCTCTCGGTCCTGTTCCGGACGACCGCTGCCGCCATGGGGACGATGCTTGCGAGCCTGATCGCGGGCACAATTCTTCCCCGCGTGGCCGAGGGCTGGGATTTCTCGAAATACATCTTCGTGACGAACCTTCCCCTTCCGGACTATTTCTCCGGCTCTCCTCCGCCGGTGGACGGAATGACGCTTTCGTTTTCCGTGTGGAACCTGGCGGCGTGGGGGGCGGCGGCCCTCGTCGTGTCTTTCGCGGTTTTCACCCGGAAAGACATCATCGCCTAAAGTCGTTATCATCCGGGGACATGCGGCGACTGGTCCTCTTCGACATCGACGGGACGCTCCTCTCAGCCGGCCGCGCCTCGCGAGAAGCTCTCTCCGAGGCTTTCGGCCAGGCCCGCTGCGGAGAAGTGCCGCTGGAAGGCTACGAATTCTCGGGCAAGACCGATCCGCAGATCATTCGCGAGCTGCTCTCCGGCCGGACGCCGCCGGAGGATCTCGAGAGAACCGCGTGCCTCGCCCTGGCGTTCTATCTCGACAGCCTCGACCGGCGGATCCATCCGGACGCCGTGACCCCGAAACCCGGCGCCGGCGCGCTCCTGGGCCGCCTGGCCGACGAACCCGAAGTGACGCTCGCTCTCCTGACGGGAAACCACGAGCGGGGAGCGCGGGCCAAGCTGGCGCCCGTGGGATTCAACGATTTCTTTCCCTTCGGCGCGTTCGGAAGCGATCATGCGGACCGCTACGAATTGCCTGCAATCGCCGTGCTCCGCGCGCGGGAGCGCACGGGAAGGGATTTCGGGGGCAAGGAGGTCGTCGTGGTCGGCGATTCCGTCCACGACGTCGCGTGCGGCCGCGCGCTCAATGTGAAATCGGTGGCCGTCGCCTCGGGCCTCACGCCGTCCGACCGCCTCGCCCGCGAGAGCCCCGACTTCCTGTTCGAAAGCTTCCGCGACACCGACCGCGTGGCAGAGGCGATCCTCGCATGAGACGCCTGAGACTATGGGTCTTGCTCGCCATGGCCGCTCTGGCCGGCGTTGCGTCGGCAGGAATCGCGGCCGAGAGGCCGAAAGCCTCCGCGGCCTTCGGCAACGCCCCGTTCGAAGCGGAGCCCGAGCACCCCGACAGGATCCATGTGGCCATCGATTTCTCCGCCGCGGAGCAGGTTCTCGAGGCGCTTTCCCAGGAAAAGCCCAAGCCGGGGGACGCCTCGGCCCTGCGGGCCCTCGCCGCAGTCCGCGACCAGATCGTCGAATCGGGCAAGGACCCCTCGGACTGGGACCGGGACTTCGCCTCGGCCTTTCTCGAGGAGAGCCGGCCCTCGTCGTTCGACCTGAGGTCGATTCGGATCGAGAAGGACCGGTGGCGCGTGGCCCTGGCCGGGCTCGAGGCCGACAGCGCGGCGATCTCCCGGCTCGCGGGGCGCCGGGCGGCGGCCCTCCTTCCGGCCGACCCTCCCGTGAAGCTGACCTGCAACGTGGAACTGACCTTCGCCATGGCCGGCCTCGAGGACCACGCTGTGTCGCGAGAGGGAGAGGACCGCATCCGGATTCTCATCGACGTGGGGCACACCGTGAGCTCCTCGACCGGCGACACGCGCGAAGAGCGCTCGGACACCCTCGCGCGCCTGATCGCCGGCGAATCGCTTCGCGCGGCCTGGGATCGTTATCGCGCCGCCGCGCCGGGGTGGAACCAGGCGGCCGGCCACGGACCGCTCGCCCCTCTCGCCCGGGCGATCGCGATCGCCGCTCCGG
>JBOGJO010000449.1:0-9281 GCA_050747885.1 Thermoanaerobaculia bacterium | reverse complement strand
CTTTCGCGCCCTCGCTCGTCGCGCCCCGCCGCCCAGGCGGCTCCCAGAACCGCCGCCAGCGTCGCCGGAATCGCCGGAATCGACATGTTGAAATCCACGAGGCCGTGCAGCACGAGCGACGCGAGGGCGCCCATTCCCGCCAGAACGAAAGCTTTTTCTTCGCGGTGGCGCTGCCGGGCGAGCGCTCGCGCGAGCGCGGCAAAGAGTGAGCCGACGAGCAGAATTCCGAGCGCCAGGCCGACCCATCCGCCCGTGACGAGCAGCTGGAGCGCGTCGCAGTGCGCCTGCTCGACGAGGCCTTCCATTCCCCGGGGCTGAAAGCGCCGGAACGCCTCTCGAAAGCTTCCCAGCCCCGAGCCGAGAATGGGAAACGACCTCGACGCCTCGATCGACGTCTTCCAGATCCCGACGCGCAGGTCGGCCCCCATGTCGCGCGGGTCCGAAGCGAGGAAGCGCAGGATCGCTTCCCTTTTCGTCGCGCCCGCCACGAAAAGCAGTCCGAACAGGAGCGCAACTCCCGCCGCCGTCAACGTCCGGAGGCGGCCGGCCCGGCGCCGGCTCGCGAGGCCGCCCGCGACCAACCCCAGCGCCGTGAGAGAGGCGGCGAGAATCCCTCCCCGCGAGCGCGTCAGGACGACTCCGCTGGCGAGAAACCCCCAGAGCAGAATCCATCCCCCGAGGCGCAGAATCCGTCTCTCCATCCGCGCCGCGCCCTCTTCGATTCCACGGGGCGAGTCGCCGCCGGTCAGGATTTCCCTCCAGAGGGTCCCGAACGCGAGCGCGAGCGAAATCTCGAGGTACCCCGCGAAATGGTCGGGATTGATGAAGGGACCGTGAAGTCTTTCTTCGACTCCCGCGGACAGCGCCGAGACCGCGATCTCGATCGCCGAGGCCCCGACGAGCACGGCCGCGAAGACTCGCCGGCGCGTTCGCGTGCGAAGGAGGATCGCCGCGGCGAAGAAGAGCGCCAGGTACGCCAGCGTGAGCAGGATCGTTCTCACGGTATCGGTCGGCGCGATCGAGATCTTCGGTTGAGCCGAGCCGAGGATCTCGGCCGTCTCGTGGTAGATTTTCGCGCTGATGGGGGAGATTTGCGCGAGCGCGCTTTCCGAGAGCGGGACGAGCTGGAGGAGGCCGACGGCGGCGATCGCGCCGACGGCCGCCGCGGGAAATGCGGCTTCGCCAAGCCAGCCGCGCCAGGGGCGCGAGAGGAAAGCGAGGGCCAGGCACCCGAACGCCGCGAGCTCGATTCGGAGCTCGCCGGCGGGGAGCACCGCGCCGTATGGAAACGGGGCGCCCGCGGCGAGCGCCAGGAGCAGCGTGAATCCGATCGCGCCCCACGGGGAGCTGTTCTGCCGATGAGACGAAGTCAACGGTTCATCCGCTTTGCGCTTCTCGCCTTCCTCGCGGCGGCCGCGCCGCGCCTTTGGGCTCAGGATTTTTACACGGATCGGCTCGCGGCGGGAAAAGCCGCCCTTCAGGCCGGCCGGGCCGAGGACGCCGTCAACGAGTTCCGCATCGCCTGCTTCGGTTTTCTGGACCAGCCGGTCCTGCTGTCGGAGGGGCTCGTGCGGCTCGCGCTCGCCGAATCGAAAGCGAAACAAACAGACTCGGTCCGCGAAACGGTGGCGCGTTTTCTGGAGATCGAAAGGCGATTTCCCTCGTACGCGAAAGCCGCCCTCGAACCGGAGGCCCGAAGCGACTTCCAGGCGCTCCTGGCGAAGTCGACTCCGGAGGCGACGCTTCGTTCGATTCCTTCGCTCGCTTCGCTCGTGCCCACGGCGGAGGCGCGGATCGAGGATCTGCCTCCGCCCGAGAGGGAGAAGGCTTTCCGGGCGCAGGCCGACCGTGATCCGCAGAATCCCGCCTGGCCGCTCGAGCTGGCAAAGCTTGCCGCCTCCCAGAACGAGGGCAAGGACGTCTTGAAATGGGCGGGCAAGACCCTCGAGATCTCGCCGGGCAACGCCGACGCGCTTGCGCTTCGCGGCCACGAGTGGACGGCGAGGTCCGACTACGAAAAGGCGCGAGCCGATCTGTCCGCTTTGCCCGCGGAACGTCTCGATCGCGAGCCCGACCTGTCGGCCGATCTCTTCGTGTGCGACGTGGCGCTCAAGGACTGGGAAGCCGCGCAGGCAATCCGGCCGAGGCTCTCGGAAAAATCGCTCGATCGCAAGGACGTCGTTCGCGCGACGAATCAGCTCGAGAAGGAGACGACCCGCGCCCGGAAGGAAGCCGAGCGGATGGCGAAGCAGGAGGTCGAGAAGCGCGCGGCGGCGGCTCCTCCTCCCGCGGAGCAAGTCCCGGCGCCGCCGCCCCCTCCTTCGCAGCCGGTTCCCTCGTCGGCAGTCCCGCTGTCCGTCCCGCCGCCTCCCACTCCCGAGACGGTCCCTCAGACGCAGGGAGCTCCGCCCGCGTCGCCCCCGCCGGAGCCGCCGATCCCGGAACTTTCGGAAATCCGGCAGCTCATCGTTTCCGGCAGGCCCGCGGAGGCTGAAAAGAAGCTTCTCGCTCTCGCCGCCACCCCTCCCGTTCGCCGAGAAATTCGCCTGGCCCTTCTGGAGGCCGCCTGCCTTGCCAAGGACTGGAAAACGGCGACCGCGCAACTTCCCGCCCTCTCGCCATTTCGGGAAGGAGAGGAGCCGTCGATGTTCTACACGGCCGTCGTCCTGTACGAAACGGGCGATGCGGACCGCGCGAAGCCGTTTCTCCAGAAAGCGCTTCCACGCATCGCGTCCACGCCGTACACTCAGTACTACGCAAGGAAGATACTGGGACCGTGAGGCCCGCCGGAGCCGCGATCTCGGTCCCCCGGGGCGGTTGTCCCGGGGATGGGAAGCCGCTATACTAGGAGCCGATCATGCTGAAGAGACCTTGGTACCTCGTTTCGTTTGCTGTCTTTGTTCTGTCGTCCGGGCTTTCTCTCGGCCAGACGGCGCCGACCATTTCGGTCGTTCCCCTCGACTGCGTTCCGCCCGTGGAGAAAGACACGAACGCGAAAATCGTCGCCGCGATCGAATGGTCGGAAACGCCGGCCACGGTTCGCGTGTATTTTCACGCGGACGGCGATCTCTTCTTTCACGCGGCCCAGGGGCGCGGCCTCAAGAAGGATGAGGAAGAATCGTTCTTCAAGGATCCCAAGGGCCAGGTGTACTTCCATCCGCCGTACCATGGAGGCGACCACTACCACGAGATGAAGAAGGGAAATGGCGACCAGTACTGGTCCATGCTCCCCAAGGTCGCTCCGGGAACGACGAGCATCACCTACTACGTCGAGGTGAGGGATTCCGAAGGCCATCAGACCGTTTCTCCTCCCGTCACCGTCCCGGTCAAGCCGGATTGCCCCGCGCCGGATCTCTCGAACGACGAGAAGAAATACGCGAAGAATCTCGTCGAGGGCTTGACGGGTGAGCGGCAGTCCGCCGTGCCTCCCGGGTTTTTGTGCGACGGAATCGTCAGCTTCATCACCTCCACCGGAGACCTCAGGGCGAACGAAGAGTGCCGCAAGTGCGCTTGCGGGATCTTTCCGATCGAGTGGGTCGCCGGCGCCGCGGTGCTCGGTGGAGGGGTCGTCATCTACAACAACAATCACGGCGGCGGAGGAGGCAAACCGGTTTCTCCGTTCCGGCCATAGCTTTTTCCGGCCGTCGTCGTGTCCGAACCCCCGTTTCGCGCTTGAGGCCCGGCTTCCGAAGCCTCCTCGCCTTCTCCCTGGCGCTCCTGCCCGGCTTGTGCCTCGCCCAGGTCACGGGGAGCGAGGTCCCGCGGGATCGTCAGCTCCCGATTCGAGAGGACGTCGAAGGTCAGATGACCGGCAGCCGGTACGTGCTGGGACCCGTCTACTTGATTCCGCAGCTCCAGGTGACGAACGCGGGCTACGTCAGCAACATCTTCGGAACTTCTCCGGTCCAAAAATCAGACTACACCGCGACGGTCGGGCTCGGCACACAGTGGCTCGTGCGGTTCGGGCCGAAGGTCTATCTCCGGGGGACGGCCCTGCCGAGCTACATCTGGTACGCGCGGACTCCGGAGGCTCGCAAGCTCGGCTGGACGGCGAACAACGCGTTGCTGTTGCTTTTCAACCGTCTCACCGTTCAGCTGACGGGAAACTCCACGCGGGCTTCGACGACGCTCAATTCGGAGACCGACCGGCGAGTCCTGCAGAGCACGACGGCCGGAGGGGCGAATTTCGAGCTGGGGTTGACGGGCCACATCCTGCTCGTGGGAGGCGCCTCGGCCAGTCGTTACCGTTTCGAAAACAACCCTCCCCTTTCTCCCGGAGTGCTTCCGCCGCCCCAGCAGCTCGACCGAACGGAAGAGGCCGCCCAGGGGGGCGTGCGCTATCGGTTCTCGAATTATTTCTCGCTGGATGCGCAAGTTGAGAAAACGCGCGCGACGTTCGTCAACACCCCTTCTTTTGGCGACAGCGAGACGACGGGTTACCTCCTGGGAATCGGTCTGGACGGCCCGATCCTGACGGTTCACCTGTCCGGCGGCTATCGGGAAGGGACCCCCTACCAGGGGTCGGGATTTCCGCCGTACAAAACAGGGACAGGCTCCTTTGCCGTCGGGTGGAAGGCCCGGCCCAGCCTCGGTTTTCAGGTTTACGGTCACCGCGAGACCCAATACAGCCTGTTTGCGCCGTATTATTTCGAGAACATGGGCGGCGCGAGCGTGAGCGTGGGGCTGGGAGATCGCGTTTCCCTTCGGGGATTCGGAGAGCTCGGCACGAACCAGTATCCGGACGCGCCCGAGTTTCCGGAGCGCCGGCGCGACAGGGTCACGACTTACGGCGGGGGGGTGTCGTTTGAAATCATCCGTCGGGTCTCGTTCGCCCTCACCGGGCAGGAGACGAGCTACCGGTCGAACATCTCGGGATTTTCGCGAAACATTCTGCTGATCTCGGGAGGCTTCACGCTCCAGTTGTCCTCGGGGATCGCCGTGAAAGCGGGGACCCCGTGAGGAGAGTCACTGCCGCCTTCGGCCTGCTCGGGGCCGCGGCCCTCGCGTGGGTTCGGCCGGTTTCGGGTCAGGAGCTTGCGGAGTACCGCATCGGTCCGCGCGACGTTCTCGAGATCAAGGTGCTTCAGATCCCCGACCTCAACGTCGAACGCCGCGTGACAGGCGAGGGGAAAATCGAGCTTCCCCTGATCGGCGATTTCCCCGTCGCCGGCCTTTCGGCGGGCGACGTGCGCGACCGTCTGGAGGCGATGCTGACGACAAAATACGTGAACCGGGCGGACGTCTCGGTGAGCATCAAGGAATTCGCGAACAAGCCGATCTCGGTGCTCGGCGCGGTCGGCCACCCCGGGAACCTCGGGGGCGGCCGTTGGAACCTCATTCAGGTGATCACGGCGTCCGGGGGGATCGCCGAGAACGCCGGCAAGAAGATCAACATCTTCCGCCGTTCCGACAACAGCCTTTCGGACACGCTGACGATCACGACCGACGAGCTCTACAAGAGCTTCGACCCGAAATGGAACGTTCCGATCGTGCCCGGCGATTCGATCACCGTCTCGGGCCGTTCCACGGCCACCGTCTATATTCTCGGCGACGTGAAGAACAACGGAGCGATTTCCGTCGACGCCGACGAGCCGATCTCGCTCCTGAAAGTCATCGTCAAAGCCGGGGGGCTCACCGAACGAGCTTCCCACACGCTTCATATCAAGAGGAAAATGGCGGACGGCAAGGTCGTCGAGATCAAGGTCAATTACGCGAGGATCCTTGCGGGCAAGGATCCGGACGTGACCCTCCAGCCGGAGGACATCATCCTCGTCAAGGAGTCTTTTTTCTGATGCCGGACGAAGCTTTCGGAACGGGCGAGTCGGCGGCGGCGGACGAGGGCGGCGCCGGCTTCAACCTCGCCGAATACTGGCAGGTCGTCGTCAAGCGGTGGAAGCTCGTCGCCGCGTGCGTCGTCGTCTTTCTCGGCTGGTCGGTCCTGAACACCGTCCTGACGCCGCCGAGTTATCGCGCCACGGCGGTCATCGACATCGAGCAGGACCGCGGAAACCCCCTCGACGTGGGATCCACCACGCAGATGTTCTTCGCTTACAACCCCGACTATCTTCCGACGCAGCTTCGGCTCCTGACGAGCCGCGAGATGGCCGAACGGGCGGCGGAGCGGCTCAACCTCGTTGCGGACCAGGGGCCGGCTGCGAAGTCCGGCGGCCTCAAGGGGCAGCCGGCGCAAGACCAGGGGCGCACCGTGGACGACGCCATCACGCGGACCGCGATCGGCATTCAGGGCGGAATTTCCGTCAATCAGATCAAAGACACGAACCTCGTCGAGCTCTCCTACGTCGATTCCAACCCCAAGCGCGCGGCGGACATCGCGAACGCCGTCTCGGAGGCGTACATCGATTGGACGGCGGAATCGAAATATCGGGCCATCGGCGAGGCGTCGCGCTACCTCTCTTCGCAGATCGAGCAGCTCCGCAGCGAGCTCGAGACGAAGCAGAAGGAGCTCCTCCAGTTCGGCGGCCAGAAGAACCTCGGTGGAATGGATTCGCAGATCGTCTCGACGCTTCAGGGAACCGATTCGATGAAAAACGAGTACGCCACCGCCGTCGCGGACCGGATTGCGAAGCAGGCAAGGTACGACGAGGTCCGGAACGCCCCGGACAGCAAGCTCGCCGAATCGACGAACAGTCCCCTGATCACGCAGGCCCGAACGGACCAGGCGAAGCTGGAGCGGGAGTACGCGGAGAAGCTCAACGTCTTCAAGCCCGAGTGGCCCGCCATGCGTCAGCTCAAAACCGACATCGACAAGGGCCGGCAGCGTCTCAATTCGTTGACGAAGGACGCGGCGGAAAAGGAGCGCGAGGCCGCGAAAACAGACTATCTGACCGCCGTGAGGCGCGAAGAAGGCTTCAAAGATGCCGTGCGGACGCAGAGGCAGCAGGCCGTGCAATTCACGTCGAGCTCGATTGAGTACAACAACCTCCGCGTCGAGGTCGATACCAAGCGAAACTTGCTCGACGCCCTTCTCAAAAAGCAGACCGAGATGGAGATGATTTCGCGCACGACGGGGGAGCGCGTCACTCCCGTTCGGATCGTCGATCCGGCTCTGACCCCGACGTATCGGTTTTCGCCGTCTTACCGGCACAACGCGTCGCGCGGGCTCGTTCTGGGAATGGGGCTCGGATTGGCCCTCTGTTTCTTTCTCGAGTATCTGGATCGGAGCCTTCGGACGATCGAGCAGGTGGAGAACTTCCTGAAACTGCCGGCGCTCGGCGTCATCCCTGCCGTTGCCGGGCCGGCGGCCGGCGGTTACGGATATGGTTATGGCTACGGCTCGCGCCGAAAATCGCTCAAGGCGAAGAAAACAAATCTCGTCGAGGGCGACGAGTCTCCCATCGAGCTCCTTCCGCACACGCAGCCCCGGTCCACGGTCGCGGAAGCGTACCGCGCGGTCCGCACGGCTCTGTTGCTCTCGCGCGCGGGGGGCGTCAAGTCGATCACCGTGACGTCGTGCCTTCCGCGCGAAGGAAAATCCGTGACGACCGCGAACCTGGCGGTCGTTTTCGGCCAGCTCGGCAAGCGGGTTCTCGTGGTGGACGCCGACATGCACAAGCCGAGGGCGCACGAGATCCTGCGCGTCTCGAATCGCGCCGGTCTCGTTTCGGTTCTCGCGGAAAACGTCGATCCTTCGTCGGTCATTGTCAAGACTTCGATCCCGGACGTGTACGTGCTTCCGGCGGGCCCGATCTCCCCGAATCCCTCCGGTCTTCTTTCCTCGCCCGCGATGACGGAATTCCTCGCGCGCGCGGCCGTCACGTTCGATTTCGTGATTATCGATACGCCGCCCGTGCTTCCGGTCGCCGACGCGATCGTGATCGGCCATCAGACCGACGGCGTCGTTCTGTGTGTCCGGGGAGGCAAGACGGCGCGCGAGCAGGTTCGGAGGATGCGCGACAAGCTCCAGCGCAGCGGCGTCCGGATTCTCGGCGTGCTCATCAACAACCTGGAAGTTCAGCCCGGCGGGAAATACGGCGGTCAGTACTCCTACGGGGCGTACGGCTACGGCGAAGAGCCGGTCAAAAAATCGCTCGCGGGCGCGTCCGCGAGCGCGAAGAGTTGATCGACGTCCACTTTCACTGCCTTCCCGGAATCGACGACGGCCCGGGAGACTGGGACGATGCGGTTTCTCTCTGCCGTGCGGCCGCGAGCGAAGGGACGACGACGATCGTGGCGACACCGCATGTTCTCCGGGAGCCCTGGATCAACGAAGAGCCCCGCAAGCGCGACGAGCTGATCGCGCGTCTGAACTCGCTCCTGGGCGGCTCACCCGCGGTCCTCGCCGGCTGCGAATATTTCTTTTCCTCCGACGCCGTGGAGCTCTGGGAACGGGGCAGCACAGGCCCCCTGACGGGATTGAATCGGTCGTCGTTTCTTCTCGTGGAGTTCCCCGAGGACGTCGACTCCCGGTCCGCGGAAGCGATGTTTCACGAATTTTCGATCCTCGGGGTGACTCCGGTCGTCGCCCACCCGGAGCGGTCGCCTCTCTTTGCTCTCGAGACCGAACGCCTCGGGCGGCTCGTGGAGCTCGGCGCGCGAGTCCAGTTGACCGCGGGGGCGATCACGGGAGATTTTGGTTCCCGCGCGGCCGCGGCCTGTAAAAAATTCTTCGAGCTCGGCCTCGTGCACCTCGTTGCCTCGGACGCGCACTCCCTCTCGGCTCGTCCGCCACGGCTTGCGGCCGCGCGGAAGATCGTTCGACGAAAGTGGGGACGAGAAGCCGAGGAAGGGATCTTCGAGGCGAATCCGCTCGCCCTGATCGAGAACCGGCCTTTACCGTGGGCGGGGGCGTGAGGACGGGAGGGTGTTGACCGGAGGCCGGAGGCGAGGTCAAGGGACCGATGAAGCGAAAGCAAAGTTTTGACTCTTCTCCCCGCGATCTCTGGATGCGGTTGAAGAGCGTGGCGCGAGATTTTCGCAGGAAGCCGACTCGAGCTGAGGAACTCCTCTGGAATTCCTTGCGAAGGGGGCAGCTCGGCGGTTACAAGTTCCGTCGTCAGTTCGCAATCGGACAGTTTCTCGTGGACTTTTGTTGCTGGCAGCGCCGTCTTGTGATTGAACTCGACGGTGAAATTCACCTTCAAGCGGGCGCTCGAGACGCCGAAAGGCAAAGATTTATTGAAACTGCTGGCTTCAGTGTGCTTCGATTTACCAACGACGAAGTCAGGGACGATCGAGAAAGGGTGCTGGAAAAGATTCTTGAATTACTTGAACTGAAGAATGAGTCTTGAGGACCGCCGGGCCTTGACCTCACCCCCTGTCCC
>JBOGJO010000448.1:0-2518 GCA_050747885.1 Thermoanaerobaculia bacterium | reverse complement strand
GTCCTGCATCTCGAAAATCAGTCTAGCATACGGCCCCCGCCGGAGACGGCGCGCGCGGGGCCGCGCCTCTCCGGCGGGGAGCGGGGATAAAATGATCGCCCGGAACATTCTGACCTGAAATGCGTTTCTGACTGCGAGGACCTGATGAACGAGATGCCCGACCAGACACTCGCCGCCGCCTGCCGCGAAGGAAGCGAAGGGGCGTGGGACCAGTTGCTCGACCGGTACGGGCGCCGGGTCTATGGCATCGCGTATCACTTCACCCTCCGGAAAGAGGACGCCGAAGAGCTCTCCCAGGAAATCTTCCTGAAGGTCTTCGAGAACCTCCACCGCTTCGACGGAAAGTTCTCGCTGGGCGCCTGGATCGTGTCGCTGTCCCGAAATCTCTGCATCGATCACTACCGCCGCCGCAAGAGGGAGAAGTCGTTCGTGCACGTTTCCGACGAAGCGGTGCTGCCCCTGCTCACGGCGACCGACGATCCCGCGCGAAACGCCCTCCAAAAAGAGCGCACGAAGATGCTCTTCGAGGCCATTGCCGAGCTGCCCGAGGACCTTTCGGAGATCCTGATTCTGCGAGACCTCGACGGCCTCGCGTACGACGAAATCGGGGCCGCGCTCGAGCTGCCCGAAGGCACGGTCAAGTCCCGCCTGTTCCGCGCCCGCGCCGAGACCGCGAAGATCATCCGCCTCAAGACGGAGCGCAAGCCGCGAAACGGGGCCTGGAATCCCGTCGCTCTCGCGCTCGCACTGACGGCGGTGGCGTCGTGAGCTGCGATTTCTTCGAGAAGCACTTCATCGCGGCCGGCGAGCCGGCGGCGTTCGAAGACCACCGCCGCGCCTGCGAGGAGTGCCGCGCCCTTTCCGCGGGCTTCACGCGGTTGTCGGCGACGTTCTCCTCGACCGGACTTCCCCGCGTGCCCGCGTCGGCCCGGGAAGCCTGGAAACGGATTCCGTCGCTGAGCATCGATTGCGAGCGGGCCGACGAGTTCTCGGCCCGCGACGAAGGGGATCCCTTGTCGCAGGAGGACCGCCGGCGACTCGACTTCCACCTCTCCCGGTGCGAGGCCTGCCGCGAAACCGCGGCGGTTCTCGGGGTCGGGGCCGAGCTCCGCCCTCCCGTCCCGGGGGAGGGCTGGACGTTCCGGCCGCCCGCGCCGGTCCTTTCTCTCTCGGAAGCGAGGCGAGAGCGGGCTTCTCGGCGTTCCGGGTGGTCGGATCCGAGACTCTATGCCGCCGCGGCCTGTTTCCTGGCGGGTTTTTGCGCCTTCTTCGCGAACAGTCTCCCGTCGTCTCCGGCCGCCGGCGGCTCGCGTTCGGTGACAGGAGAGATTCGCGACACGGTTCGCGTGCGGTGGGCCGAGGCCGCCGATCGAGTTCAAATTTGGCAGGAAGGGATCTCGCGCCATTGGGTGGCCACCCGCGAGACCTTGACCGGCTATACCCGGGCCGCGGGAGCGATCGCCCTGTCGGCGGCGGGACGCGCCACGGAAGGATTCCTCCGGAACGAAACGAAAACAGAGAAAGGAAACAAGTCATGAAATGCCATCTCCATCCGGACCGAGACGCGGTCGGTTACTGCACGACCTGTGGGAACGGGGTCTGCGCCGAGTGCCGCCGGGAGGTCCTCGGAACCATCCGATGCCCGGCCCATGCGACCACGGCGGTGCCCCTCGTCTCGCGCCACGAAAAGTCGAAGTTCTGGACGGTCGTCTTTTCCTTCTTTCCCGGGATCGGGCATATCTACCTCGGCGCCTACCAGCGCGGGATCGGAATCGCGCTCATTTTCGCGCTTCTCGTCACGATGGATTCTCGCGCGATCGGGGGGCTCGAGCCGATTTTCGGCATTGCGACGGCCTTCATCTGGTTTTTCGGCGTGTTCGATGCCCTGAGGATCTGCCGCGCCATCAACGAAGGGTCCGTGGCGGGCACGGTCTCGGCCGCAGGCGTCATGGCGCCGATCATCCCGAGGAAGTCCATGCGCGCAGGAACGTTGACCTGGGGCGTGATCCTGTTCGGCATCGGCTGCCTGATCCTGGCCGACCGCTACCTCGACCTCGACCGGTTCTTCGAGTGGGTCGGCGACAACATCGGGTTCATTTTTCTCGGCCTCGGCGCGGTTCTCCTGATCGCCTATGCCCGGCGGCGCGGGCAGGAGAAGGACCGGGAGCTGGAAGGCTCTTCGCCGCTCTCCGCGGCCCCGGCCGACTCCTCCGACCGAAACTCTCTCGTCAAATGACCGCCCGGCGGGCCCGAAAAGGGTCCGCCCGGGCCGGCCCTTTCTGAAACACGATCAACGTTTCCTGCCCGAGCTCCGTTGAATTCGTTGTCATGACACGCCGTTTGCCAGTGTCCCGTCCCGGAAATAGCTGTAGCGTCGTTCGGAGCGCCGCCGGGCAAGATGCAAGGCGACGCGACGCAGGCGATGCCGAAGCATCGTCGAGGAGCGGCAACGCAGCAGATTGTCCCGCGCCGCCCGAACCCTCTGGGCGCCAGCACATTGCGGGCGATCTCGGCGTTG
>JBOGJO010000447.1:0-2194 GCA_050747885.1 Thermoanaerobaculia bacterium | reverse complement strand
CTCCGCGACCGATGGACCGGGCCGTTCTGGCCGGGCAGACCGGGGAAGACATCGTCGTCGGAAACGAAATCGTTCGCCACAGCCGGACCTCGCGCCTGATCCACTGGACCGTCGCGCTTGGCTTCTTCGTCTGCGTCTTCACCGGAATGCCGATCTGGTCGCCGGTCTTCCGGTGGATGGCTTCGATTTTCGGCGGCCTGTCCGTGTGCCGCGTCGTGCACCCGTGGGCGGGAATCGTCTTTTTCGCCGCGATTCTCGTGATGTTCTTCTCGTGGCTCCACGACATGCACCTCGACGCCTCGGACCGCGAGTGGATCGGAACCCGGAAGCCTCTGCAATACATGCGTTACGAGACCGACGATTCGAACGTCGGAAAATACAACGGCGGCCAGAAGTTCGAGTTCTGGCTCTCGTGTCTTGCGGCTCTCGGCCTTCTGGCGTCCGGGTTGATGATGTGGTTCCCGGGGTCCCTTCCCCGACCGCTGATGGAGCTCGCCTACGTCATTCACGACACGACGTTCATCCTTTTCGCGGCGTTGATTCTGATTCACGCCTACCTCGGGACCGCCGCCGAGCCGGGGACGTTCGGCTCGATGACGCGGGGAACCGTGACGAAAGCCTGGGCACGGCTGCACCACGGACGCTGGTATCGCGAGGTGACGGGCGAGGAGCCCCGCCGCGGTTAATCGGACCCCCGGCTCGGCTCTCATCTCGGAGTTCGAGCGCCGTGCCGCGCGGGCGGAGTTACTGGCTCGCGATCATTCGGCGGCAGAAGAACCCCTGCACTTCGCGGCCGGCCTCTACCGCCTGCAGGGCCGGCTCGCCGGGACGATGGAGTCGGCCCATAGGGAACAGCCCTTCACGGGCCGCCTCGACGAGGACCTCGAGCGTCTCGGCGCCTCGCCCGCCTCGATCTACCGTTACGCCGTGGAATCGGGCCCGGAGGCTCTCGCAGAAGACTCCCGAGCCCGCCAGCAGGATTCGGCGCCGACCGCAAACACGCGCCTCCGGGTCTACTGGGCGGGCGACCGGAAATCTTCCGAGGACTACCTTTCCCGCGCGATTCTCCGGCCGTACGTTGAGCTCCTGCGCTTTGCCGGAGTGGCACCGGACCGCACGCACCGCCGCGGGCATTGTCCGTTCTGCGGAGGACTGCCATGGGTTTCCGCGCGCCGGGAAGGCTCGATGCTCGAAGGCGCCCGCCGAATGCTTTCCTGCGCGCTGTGCGGGAACGAATGGCTCTTCGAGCGAATCCGCTGCGCCGCGTGTTTCGAGGAGGACCCGCACAAGCTGCCCTCGTTTCGCGACGAGAGCCACCCGACGGTTCGGATCGAGTCCTGCGACACCTGCCATCGCTACGTCAAGTCGATCGACCTGTCCGAAGATGCGCGGCCGATCCCCGAAGTGGACGACCTCACGACCCTCGCGATGGATCTGTGGGCGACGGAGCAGGGGCTCACGCGAATCGAGCCCGGCCTCGCGGGGCTCTGAAGGCATGCGCGGCGATACATCAAGCGGTGCGGGCGCGTCGCGCGCGCGTTGCCCTGCGGCGGACTTGATTCAGTACTCCTCGGGACGTCGTGGCCGCCCCGCATCCCGCCTGGCTCGCGTCTCGCCCCGCTTCAGTGTTTCCGGGTAATCACAGACGTGCAAAAAAGTCTCAACGGGCTCTTTGACGCGCAGCGGGCGTTGCGGAGCCGGTTCGACGACTTTCGGCGCGCGCTCGATCGGCGAGACGCGCCCGCGTATCGGTTCGGTCTGGGGGACTTTTACGAACATCTGGCCTCATGGTCCGCGGCGCAGGAAGCGGCTCTTCTCCCCGCAGTCGTCCGGGTCGGAGTTCCCGGGCGCGATCCCAGGCGTGAGCTCCACCTCGAATGGGTCCAGCTGCGCGAGCTGACGCGCTTCCTGATCACGCTCGTCGCCGATCCGGCGAAGCTTTCCGACGCGCTCGGCATCACGGACAACCTCGATCGCCGGCTCGCTGCCCACGAGAACGAGCTGTTGAGCGTCTATTACCGGGTGGCCGAGCCCGAATTGACCGAAGGCGAGTGGAAAATTCTTTCCGCGGCGGCGCCGGGCTAGCCGGCGTAGCCGGGCGGGTCCTGTCGCGGGACTCGCTCCGCTTTTCCGCTCGCCGCGAGCCTGAGGACTTTGCTACGCCCGCGTCGCGAGCGGCAAAAGGGAGTCTCGC
>JBOGJO010000446.1:0-13272 GCA_050747885.1 Thermoanaerobaculia bacterium | reverse complement strand
AGGCAGGACTACAACGCGCACATGAAGGTCGGAGGGCGGTATTACTTTTCACCCTCGATTTACGCGACGGCGGGATATGACGATTTTCTGAACCGGAAACAGAAGGCCGATTCCATCTTCTTCGGGGCGGGCGTGCGTTGGAGCGACGAAGACATCAAGTTGCTCCTGAGCTCGCTCCCCATCAAGTGAAGGGGCCGATCTTTTCCTGCGCCGAATGCGGCGCGTCCTCCGCGAAATGGCTCGGCCGCTGCCCCGACTGCGGCGCGTGGAATTCATACGGCGAGCAGAGCCCGCCGTCGAAGCGGCGCGGGCTCCCCGCGGGGGGAGGCCGCGCGCTCGCGATCGGCGAAGTCGCCGGCGACGACGAGCCGCGGCTGACGACGGGGATCGCCGATTTCGACCGTGTTCTCGGCGGCGGGATCGTGGCGGGCTCGGTCGTTCTTGTCGGGGGCGAGCCGGGCGTCGGAAAATCGACGCTGCTTCTCCAGTCGGCCAAGCGCCTTGCCGCCGCGGGGCGGCGCGTGCTCTTCGTCTCCGGGGAGGAGTCGGCCCGCCAGGTGAGGCTCCGGGCCGGGAGGCTCGACGCCCTTTCGCCCGATCTGTTCGTCCTCGCCGAGACCGACGCGGAGGTGGCCTGCCGGGAGGCCGAGGCGCTGGCACCCGCCCTGGTCGTCGTCGATTCCGTGCAGTCCGTCGTTTCGGACGGCGTCGCCTCGCCCGCGGGCTCGATCGCCCAGGTGCGCACGGCCGCCCTGCTGTTCCAGAGGTTCGCGAAACAGAAAAACGTTCCGGTCGTGCTGATCGGGCACGTCACAAAGGACGGCTCGCTCGCGGGCCCGAAATCGCTCGAGCACCTCGTGGACACGGTCCTTTCGTTCGAGGGGGACCGCTCCCGCGGGAGACGGATCCTCCGGGCTCTCAAGAACCGGTTCGGCCCGATCGAGGAGGTCGCGCTGTACGAGATGACGGCGAGCGGCCTGTCGGAGATCGCGGACCCGTCGCAAGCCCTTCTTGCGGAAAGGCGCGCGGGAGTGGCGGGCAGCGCCGTTTCCGCTTCGGTCGAGGGAACGCGCCCCCTGCTCGTCGAAATCCAGGCGCTCGTCGGCCCCTCCGTCGCGGGCTCGGCCCGCCGCAGCGCCGTCGGCCTGGATTCCGGGAGGCTGTCGATGATCCTCGCCGTGCTGGAAGCGAGGGCGGGGTTCTCCTTCGCGCAGAGGGAAGTCTTCGTCTCCTGCGCCGGCGGCCTCGACCTCCGCGAGCCGGCCGTGGACCTCGCGCTCGCGGCGGCGATTCTCTCCTCCCAGACGAAGGCTCCGCTGCCGGCCGACGCGTTTTACTTCGGCGAGGTCGGGCTCCTGGGCGAGGTCCGGTCGGTCCCCGACGCTCCGGCGCGGCTGCGCGAAGGGATGGCCCACGGGTTTCGAAAGGTGTTCCTGTCGAAATCCGACGCCGCGTCGGCCGCGGAATTTCCGGGTCTGAAGGCCTTTCCGATTTCCGACGTCGGCGAGCTCGCGGCAAAGCCGCGGAACGCGTAGCCCGAAGGCTTTTTCCGCGAAGTTGCCCTCGGGCCCCTACGAGTTCCGAAGGTAGAACGACAGGGTTTCCAGGTTGATCTTCAGGTCGACGTTTTTCAGGAACACGTTTTCGGGGGCCTTGAGCTGGATCGGCGCGAAGTTGAGGATGGCGCGGATGTTCGCGGCGACGAGCGAGTCGATCGTCGTGCGCGCGGCTTCGGCCGGGACCGCGATCACGCCGATCTCCACTCCATTGCGCGAGACGAAATCGGCGATCGAGCCGGCGTCGAGAATCGGGATGCCGCTCTTGAGCTTCGTGCCGATCTTTGCGGGGTCGACGTCGAAGAGGGCGGCGATCTTGAATCCCCCGGAGTTGAACCCGCCGTACGCGGCGAGCGCGAGCCCGAGGTGGCCGGCCCCGCACAGAATCACGGGCTTCTCGGAATCGATGCCGAGAAGCTGGATCAGGTGGTTCGTGAGGGTCGCGACGTCGTAGCCGACTCCCCGGATTCCGAATTCGCCGAACATCGCGAGGTCCTTCCGGATCTGCGCGGAGTTCAAGTGGAATCGCTTCGCAAAATCGTGAGACGAGATCGTGCCGGCGCCGTCGGCCTCGAGCGCCTGCAGGCCGCGGAGATAGAGCGAGAGGCGGCGGGCGGTCGCCTCGGAGACGTTGTCGCCGCCTTCCGCGGAGCGGCGGCTCATGGGCCCAGATTCGGGAGGAACCGCGACGCGACGGCGGCAAGGTCGAGGAGGCGCGAGGGGAAGATCCCGACGGCAAGGGTTCCCATCCCGCACAGAAGGATCGCGAGGCGGCTCTCGGGCGCCAGCGGCGGGGGCGCCTCTCCCTCGATGAGGTCCCTCATGTACAGGACGTAGACGACGCGCAGGTAATATCCGAGCGACACGAGGCTGTTCACGACGCCGACGAGTGCGAGCCACAGCAGGTTGCCCTCGATGGCCGCCTTGAAGACGAAGAATTTCGCGATGAAGCCGGCGGTGGCGGGAATTCCCCCGAGCGAAATCATGCAGACGGCGAGAACGAGCGCCGTGAGAGGAGCAGTCCGGCCCGCGCCGGCATAAAGGCCGATCGAGTGCGGTTTCATTTCGTCGCGCGAGAGAGCGGCGACGCACGCGAAGGCTCCGAGGTTGGCCAACGCGTACGCGAAGAGATAGACCAGGACCGCGGCAAAGGCCTCTCGCCCGAAGACCGCAAGCGCGATCCCGACGTAGCCCATGTGGGCGATTCCCGAATACGCGAGCAGCCGCTTGATGTCCCGCTGGGCCAGGGCGACGAGGTTCCCCAGGCACATCGACAGGACCGAGATGGCGGCAAGCGCGGCGTGGAGGCGGGATGGAAGGGCACCGTGGAAGGTGGCGGCGAGGATGCGAAAAAGAACGACGAGCGCCGCGCCTTTCGGCGCGACCGAGAGGAACGCGACGGCGGGCGTCGGCATTCCGGCATAGACGTCGGGGGCCCAGGAATGGAACGGAGCGAGGGCGATCTTGAAGCCGAACCCCGCGATGAGGAAGACGAGGCCCGCCGTCAGGAGAGCATCGGCGGAGGGGCCGCCCTCGAAACGGGAGATCGCCGTCGTTCCGAGCTTTCCGAAGAGGATCGCGATCCCGAGGAGAGTGAACGATGACGCAAAGGCGCCGGTCAGAAAGTACTTGAGCCCGGCTTCCGCGGATGCGGCGGATTTTCGAAAGTACGCCGCAAGGATGTAGAAGCAGAGCGAGAAGGTCTCGAGGCCGAGGAAAATCACGAGCAGGTCGAGCCCGCGCGCCATGAGCGAGACGCCGACGATCCCCCAGAGGAGCAGCGGGTAGAACTCTCCTCCTGGGGGGATCCAACCCGCGCGCGAAGACGCGTCGAGGTAGGGGCGCGCGATCAGAAGCGTGAGAACGGCCGCCAGGCCGAGGAACAGGCCGAACGCTCGGGCGAGAATCGAGCCGTCGTACGTGCCCCCGAAGGACGTCCCCCCGGGAACTCTCTCCAGAAGAAGGAGGTAGGCGCCAACCGCCAGAATCGAGACGGCCGCAAACGAGCGTCGCGTCGAAGGCACAAACGCCTCGAGGAGGAGCAGCAGGCAGCCGGCGGCCGCCAGGACGATTTCCGGCGCGACGCTCGCGAGGTCGCCGGGAGACAGGATCGGGATCATCGGCCGGTCTCCAGGGAGATGGCGGCCTTCGAGTGGACGAGGGCGAGGAGCTCGTCGACCGAGCCACGAATCTTGTCCAGGAACACGTTGGGCGCGACGCCGATCCACACCATGCAGAGCAGCAGCGCGATCGATCCGATCAGCTCGGATCGCCGAATGTCCGGAAGGCTCCTGTTCTCTTCGTGCTTGATCGGCGTCCAGAAGACCCGCTGAACGAGCGTCAGCAGGTAGACGGCGGAGAGGACCATCCCGGTCGTCCCCGCCACGGCCCACCATTTCGGGACGTGGGGAGCGTTGAACGTCCCGCTCAGGATCAGGAACTCGCCGACGAAGCCGTTCAGGCCGGGAAGGCCGATCGAAGCGAGCGCCGCGATCACGAAGAGGGTCGCCGTGACGGGCATGACGCGCGCAATTCCGCCGTAGGCGTCGATCTCGCGCGTGTGGCGCCGCTCGTACAGGACACCGACGAGGAGGAACAGCGCTCCCGTCGAGAGCCCGTGGTTGATGCTCTGGAGGACCGCGCCCGTCGTCGAGAGCGAGGTGAACGCGGCGATCCCGAGCATCACGAGGCCGAGGTGGGCAACCGAAGAATACGCGACGAGCCGCTTCATGTCCGTCTGGGCGAAGGCGACCATGGACCCGTAAACGATTCCGATGATCGACAGAACGGCGAGCCATGGAGCGAACTTCAGCGCCGCGTGGGGGAAAAGGGGAAGCGAGAACCGGAGATATCCGTACACGCCGAGCTTCAGGAGTACTCCCGCGAGGATGATCGATCCCGCCGTGGGGGCCTCGGTGTGCGCGTCGGGGAGCCATGTGTGGAGGGGAAAGACGGGGACCTTCACGAGAAACGCGATCGAAAACGCGAGAAAGAGGAGCATCTGCGCCGGCATCGGGAAGCTCAGCCGGTAGAAGTCCTGGAGGGCGAAGGTCCAATGTCCGGTCGCGCGGTGGTACTGAATGGCCATGAACAGGATTCCGAGCGACATCAGCAGAGATCCCGCCATCGTGAACAGGAAGAATTTGACGGCCGCGTAGATGCGCCGCTTGCCGCCCCAGATCCCGATGATGAAGTACATCGGGACGAGCATGATTTCCCAGAAGAAATAAAAAAGGACGAGGTCGAGCGACGCGAGGGACCCGAGCATCCCGGCCTCGAGAACGAGGAAGGAGGCCGTGAAACCCCGAACGCTCTCTCGGACGTGCCGGATCGAGAAGAGGAGGGCGATCGGCGTCAGGAGCGTCGTCAGCAGCACGAGCAACAGCGAGATGCCGTCGATTCCGACCGAGTACGAGATGCCGAACGCCGGGATCCACGACGCGGCTTCCTCGAACTGGAACCCCGACGCGCGCGCATCGAACCCCGTCCAGAACCCGAGCGAAAGCAGGAACGTCGCGATCGAGATGACGATTCCGGCGGTCTTGATCTCGGTCGTCGCCCGCGCGGGGAAGATCGCGATCAAGGCGGCGCCGGCGGCCGGAAGAAAGATGACCCAGCTCAGCAGGTGCGGGATCGCGCTCACCGGACGAGCCCTCCCAGGCCCAGAAACGCGATCAGAGCGACGATCCCGAGAAGGAAGGTCAGGGCGTAGTTTCGAACGTTGCCGGTCGTGAAGAATCGCAGAAGATCACCGGCGAGCTCGACGAGGAAGGAGCCGGCGTTGATGAGCCCGTCGAGGACGAGCACGTCGATGATTTTCCAGAAGACACGGGAGGTTTTCCGGAACGGCCGGTACAGAATCTTCTCGTACAGCTCGTCGATCGCGAATTTTCTGCGGACGAGCCCGACGAGAGACGGGAAGCGCCGCGCAAACCGGTCGGGGAGCTCCTCGGCATCCGCGCCGGCGTAGCAGCGTTTGGCCACCCACCAGCCGGCCAGCGCGATCGCGACGGAGGCGGCGATGAGGAGGATCTCGGCCCGCGAGGAAAGCTCTGCCGCTTCGTTTGCCCCCGGGAGGGGAGGAACGATCCCCGCGAGGAACCGGTGGAAGAGGTTCGCGCGCTCCCCGAGAAACGCGGGCAACCCGAGAAACCCGCCGACGGTGGAAAGCACCGCGAGGATGACGAGGGGAACCGTCATGGCCGGAGGCGATTCGTGGAGATGGCGGCGTTGCTCTTCGGTGCCGCGAAACTCCCCGAAGAAGGTTCGGTACAGGAGCCGGAACATGTAGAACGACGTGAGCCCGGCCGCGAGGAACCCGACCACCCAGAGCGCGGGGCTCTTCGCGTACGCCGCCCCGAGGATTTCGTCCTTCGAGAAAAACCCCGCCCACAGCGGAATCCCGGTAATCGCGAGCGTCGCGGCGAGAAACGTCCAGAACGTCGCCGGCAGCGCCTTCCGGAGGCCGCCCATCTTCAGTGTGTTCTGCTCCCCGCCCATCGCGTGGATCACCGAGCCGGCCCCGAGGAAGAGAAGGGCCTTGAAGAACGCATGCGTCACGACGTGAAACATTCCCGCGACGAAGGCGCCGACCCCGCAGGCGAGGAACATGTAGCCGAGCTGGGAGATCGTCGAGTAGGCAAGGACCTTCTTGATGTCGTCCTGGGCGGTGCCGATGATCGCCGCGAGAATCGCGGTCGCCGCGCCGACGATCGCGACGAGCGCCATGGCCTCGGGAGAGAGGCGGAAGAGGACGTTGCTTCGGACGACGACGTAGACGCCCGCGGTCACCATCGTGGCCGCATGGATCAGCGCTGAGACGGGTGTCGGGCCGGCCATGGCGTCCGGAAGCCAGACGTAGAGGGGAATCTGCGCGCTCTTTCCGCAGGCCCCGAGGAAAAGAAACAGGGCGATCGCGGTCGCGGCGGGAGCGTAACGCCCGGGGTCCTGCGCGGCCGCGGTAAAGATCTTTCCGAAAGACAGCGAACCGAAGCTCCCGAGCATCAGGAAAAGCGCGATGAGGAATCCGAAGTCGCCCACGCGGTTCGTCAGGAACGCCTTCCGGCCGGCCCGGGCCGAGTCCTCCTTCCAGTAGTCGAAGGCGATCAGGAGATAGGAACACAGGCCAACGCCCTCCCAGCCGACGAAAAGCAGCAGGAAGTTGTCGGCGAGAACGAGCGTCAGCATCGCGAACATGAAGAGGTTCAGGTACGAGAAGAATCTCCAGTACCCGTCGTCCTCCCGCATGTACCCGACCGAATAGACGTGGATGAGGAAGCCCACGAAGGTCACGAACGAGAGCATCACGGCCGAGAGGGGATCGAGCCGCATCGCGAAATCGACGGAGAAATCGCCGGCCCGGATCCATGACCCGTAGCGCTCGACGGCCGGCGCCGCATGCCCCGCAAAGACGCCGGCCGCATACGGGACCAGGCGCGCAAACGCGGCCAGCGTCCCGAGGCCGGCCGAGCCCGCGCCGCACGCCGTGACGAAGGGCTTCCCGAGTCTCTTTCCGAAGAGACCGCAGACGAGGAACCCCGCCAGGGGAAGCAGGGGGATCACGCACAGCGGCAAGCTCATCGTCTCACCACTTCAGGAGATTGATCTTGTTCACGTCGATCGTCTCGTTGTGACGGAAGACGTTGACGAAAATCGCGAGCCCGACGGCCGCCTCGGCGGCGGCGACGACGATGGCGAAAAAGACGACGATCTGTCCGGAGTACCCGCCGACGGACTGTCCGAACCCGGCGAGCGCGAGGTTCGCGCCGTTCAACATCAGCTCGATCGAGAGGAAGATCGTGATCGCATTGCGGCGCAGGAGAGCGCCCGCGAGTCCGAGCGAGAAGAGCGCGGCGGAGACGAAGAGAACGTCCGTCAGCGGGACGCTCATCGGGCGTCTCCGCGCGTCGCCGTCGCCTTCATCGCTCGCTCCTCCTCATCAGGAGGTAGGCGCCCGTGAGAGAGGCGAGCAGGAGGATCGAGACGGCCTCGAACGGGAGGGCGGCGCGGGTATACAGCGCCCGGGCGAGCGGCGCGACCTCGCCGGTCGGCGCCGGCAGGCCCGACGAGCGGAAAGCCGAGCCCGACCGCCGAATCGCCCCGAGCAAAAACGCCGCGAAGACCACGATGCCCGCGAGCGAGAGCAACCGCTGGAAAAACCGGCCGTCGCGGGCCGACTCCTCGGTCTCCAGGTTCAGGAGCATCGTGACGAACAGGAACAGCACGAGGATCGCCCCGGCGTAGACGATGACCTGGATGACGGCGAGGAACGGAGCCGAGAGAAGCACGAACCCGACCGCGATCGCGAAAAAGGACACGACGATCGCGAGCAGGCCTTTCAGGGGATTTCGATGAACGACCATGACTGCGGCAAACAGGATCGCGACCGCTCCGGCGAGGTCGAAGACGAGACGCGCGGCGTTCACAAGGCCCCGACCCGGACGAGCCACGCCGCCCACAGCAGGTTCAGGAACGAGAGCGGCAGGAGGGCCTTCCATCCGAGCGCCATGAGCTGGTCGTACCGAAAACGGGGCAGCGTCCACCTGACCCAGATGAAGACCCACATGAAGAACGCGATCTTTGCCGCAAAGATCGCGACGGAGGCCACGGCCCCGAGGGCCCCGTGCGGGTGGAAGAACGGAATCGACCAACCCCCGAGGTACATCGTGACGATGAACGCCGAGGCGACCGTCATGGCGACGTATTCCGCCATGAAGAAGGCTGCGAATTTGAAGGACGAATACTCCGTGTGGTAGCCCGCCACGAGCTCGGCGTCGGCTTCCGCGAGATCGAACGGCACGCGGTTGGTCTCGGCGAACGCGGCGACCGTGAAGATCACGAACCCGAGGAACTGGGGAACGGCGTTCCACCTCGGAAGGAACCCCAGCCATCGGCCCTGCTGCGCCGAGACGACTTGCGAAAGACGAAACGATCCGGACGTGAGGAAGACGCCCGCCCCGGCCGTGGTCATCGCGAGCTCGTACGAGATCACCTGCGCGGCCGACCGGAAGCCGCCCATGAGCGAGTACTTGTTGTTCGACGCCCAGCCCGCCAGAACGATGCCGTAGACCGACAGGCCGGCCATCGCGAAGATGAAGAGCGCGCCGATCGGGACGTCGGCGCCGATCAGCTTGATCTCGTGGCCGCGCACGGAGAACGTCGGGCCGTAAGGAATCACCGCGAATCCCACGAGAGCGGAGAACATCACGATCCAGGGCGCGAGCGTGTACAGGAAGGCGTCGACGTTGTCCGGCGTGACGTCCTCTTTGAAAAAGAACTTCAGGGCGTCCGCGAGCGGCTGCCCGAGCCCGAAGGCTCTCCAGCCGAAAAAGCCCACGCGGTTCGGTCCCGGCCGGTCCTGCATGAGTCCCGCCCCGCGCCGCTCCGCCCACAAAATGATCGGAACGAGGAGCAGCGTGAGGAGGACCGGAGCGATGGGCCGCGCGGCCAGGATGAGCCAGTCGGCGATGGTCATCGGGGCGTCCCGGATCGCGTCACAGGCCGCCCTCGGCGACGAAGAGGCCCTTCTTCATCGTCGAGCCTCCCTCGAGCTCGTGAAAATCGAGGTCCGAATAGCCGGGGACCTCCGCGGCGATCTGCTGGAAAATCGTCAGCGGGTTCCATTCGGCGTTGCCGAACCCCAGCCGCGCCCCGAGGAGCAGCAGAATCTCCCAGTCCGCCTTGACCGGCGGCTTCGGGAGCATGGCCCGCTCGAAGCGCTGGACTCGGTCGAAGCGGCTCGTGAACGTGCCGTCCTTCTGCGCGAGGGAGGCGCTCGGCAGCACGGCGTCGGCGGCGCGTGTGAGAGCGTTTTCCGTTCGGGCGTGGACGATGAGAAGGCGGGCTTTTCGCAGCGCGGCGACCTTTTCCGGGTCGTCCGCCAGCCGCGAGAACGCGGCGTCGGAGACGTACACGATCTCCGGTTCGAAGGTCCCGGCCCAGAGGTCTTCCAGAGTCCGGCCGCCGGGTCCCGGGGCCACCCCCATCTCGCGCGCTCCCCGGGCGTTGGGCGAGGGGGTCCCCGAGCTCTCGATCCAGCCGCTCTTGGACGGCATGCGAC
The DNA here is from genome assembly GCA_050747885.1 of Thermoanaerobaculia bacterium. GTDB lineage: Bacteria > Acidobacteriota > Thermoanaerobaculia > UBA5066 > DATFVB01 > CAWEYG01. The sequence continues at coordinate 3,657 of JBOGJO010000446.1, read as the reverse complement.
GCACGCGGTCCGCATCGGCCGTCACGTCCAGGTTCTCGACCCGAAGCGTGTCGCGGAAGATCTTGCGGAGAAGCCAGTTTTCTTCGTTCGAAAGGTTCGCCGATCCAACGGCGAAGATGGCCTGCGGGCCGGTCTCGGCGATCGTTTTCTTGATCTCCGCCGCGAGGCGGTCGAGCACGACGTCCCAGGTCGCCGGCTTCTGCTCGCCGTCCTCGCGCAGGAGCGGCCGTGAGTAGGACCGTTCGTTGAGAGATTCGGAGAGAAAGCGTCCGTGGTCGCAGAGCCAGTAGTCGTTGACGTCGGGGTTGAGCCTCGGCATGAACCGAAAGACCGTTTCGCCCCGCGATTCGACCGTGAGGTTGCATCCGATGTCGCACCCGTGGCAGACCGAGGGCGTCTTCTTCAGGTACCACGCGCGCTGGCGGAACCGGAAGTCCTCGACCGTGAGCGCTCCCACGGGGCAGACGTCGGCCGCGCAGGCCGACCAATCGTTGTCGAGCTCGCGGCCTTCGTGCGTCCACACGAGGGTCTGGCCGGCACGGTCCAGGAACGTCAGCTCCGACGTCTTCGAGATCTCCTGGGTGAACCGGATGCAGCGGGTGCAGAGGATGCACCGGGTCATGTCGGCGATGACGCGGGGCCCGATTTTCGTCCGGGAATACCCCTCGTACTGTTTCTTGCGCTCATCGTAGCGGGAGGCCTGAAAGCCGTAGCCGAAGGAGTTGTCCTGCAGCTTGCATTCGCCCGCCTGGTCGCAGATGGGGCAGTCGAGAGGGTGGTTGATCAGAAGGAATTCCATCGTCGCCTTCTGGGCTTCCTTCGTCTTCGGCGAGCCGGTCTTGACGACCATGCCGTCCTTGATCGGCGTCGTGCAGGCGGCCTGGATCTTGGGCATGCCGTCGATCTCGACGAGACACATCCGGCATTGGCCGACGACGGAAAAGCGCGGGTGATAGCAGAAGTGGGGGATCTCGATCCCGGCCATCTTCGCCGCCTCGATCAGGTTCGTCCCGTCGGGGACTTCGACGGTTTTCGTGGCCTTGTCCTGGAACGTGACTTTCACGGGCATGGGAAGAGCCTCGCTCGCGTGGCCTCGCGTCTCCGGCTCCAGCTTTCGCTCGGCGGGAGATCGTCCCGGCGGGTCCTGTCGCGGGGCTCGCTCCGCTTTTCCGCTCGCCGCGAGCCTGAGGACTTTGCTACACCTGCGTTGCGAGCGGCAAAAGGGAGTCTCGCCCCGCGCCACCCGCCCGGCACATGCCGAGAGACTGCCGGTGCGTTGGCCATGACCCCTCCCGTGCCTTCGCTCAGAGGTGGGGTCCCCGGAGCGCAAGCAGGGCGCCGAGGCTCGCAGTCTCTCGCACCCGCCTGAGCGGACCGAGCGAACTCCAGCTGGATCATGCCGCGCCTCGATTCAGTCGGCATCCCGCCCGGGCGACGTGGTCGTCGTACTCGGACCGGAATTTCGGAATCGTCGAAAGGACGTGGCCCACCGCCGCGTCGGCGAAAACGCACAGCGTCATGCCGTTGTTCATCTGCTTCGCCATGGAGACGAGCAGGTCGATGTCTTCGGCGCGCCCTTCGCCTCCCTCCAGCCGCGTCAGGACCTTCAGCAGCCAGGGGCAGCCTTCCCGGCACGGAGTGCATTGCCCGCACGATTCGTGCGCGAAGAACTTCGCGAGATTCTTCGCCGCGCGCACGATGCACGTGTCCTCGTTCATGACGACGATCGCCGCGGAGCCGAGCATCGAGCCCTTCGCGGCCACGCCGTCGAAATCGAGGGGACAGTCCTCGATCTCCGCCTCCGTCAACATCGGGGCGGACGCCCCCCCCGGAATGACGGCCTTGACCCTTCGCCCGCGCGCCATGCCGCGTCCGAAGTCGCTTCCGAAGATCAGGTCCTTGAGTTGAAGGCCCATCGGCGCCTCGTAGACGCCGGGACGGTTGACGTGGCCCGAGAGGCAGTAGAGCTTGGGCCCCGTGTTCTTTTCGTTGCGGCCGATCTTCGCGAACCATTCCGCGCCGCGTTTCAGGATGAGCGGCACGCACGCGAGCGTCTCCACGTTGTTCACGATCGTGGGGCACGCAAAGGCCCCGGACACCGCGGGAAACGGGGGTTTGACGCGCGGCTGCCCGCGTTTCCCTTCGAGAGATTCCAGGAGGGCCGTTTCTTCGCCGCAGATGTACGCGCCGGCGCCCCGGTGGACGTGGATGTCGAGGCCCGCGTCGGGGCCGAGCAGGCCGGCGGCGGAGGCTTCGCGGATCGCGTCGTTCAGGATCCTGGCGCCGTCCCAGAATTCGCCGCGGATGTAGATGTACGCCGTGCGGCACCGGATCGCATAGGCCGAGATCGCCATCCCTTCCAGGATCAAATGGGGGTCCTGCTCGAGGAGAAGGCGATCCTTGAAAGTTCCGGGCTCCGACTCGTCGGCGTTCAAGACGAGGTAGACCGGCTTTCCCTTCGTGTCTTTCGGGATGAACGACCATTTCACGCCGGTCGGGAAGCCGGCGCCGCCGCGCCCGCGAAGCCCGGACTTCTTGACCGTTTCCACGATCTCGTTCGGATCGGGTTTCTCTCGGAGGATCTTCTTCCAGGCCTCGTAGCCCCCGTCGCGGACGTACGTGTCGATCGACCGGGAATTGTCCCTGCCGACGCGCGCGAGGAGAACTTTTTCGTATGCCATCAGGTCTCCCGGGAGAGCCGCGCGAGCAGCAGGTCGAGTTTCTCGGGCGTCATCGGCTCGTGATACTGATCGTTGACCTGCATTGACGGCGCGCGGTCGCATCCTGCGATGCACTCGACCTCGGTGATCGTGAACTTTCCGTCGGGCGTGGTTTCTCCCACTCCGATCCCGAGCTTCTTTTCGCAGTGCTCCAGCAGGCTGTCGGCGCCGTTGAGGTGGCACGAAATCGAAGTGCAGAACTGAAGGTCGTATTTTCCGATGGGGTGCAGGCTGTACATCGTGTAGAACGTGAGGACGCCGTCGACGTAAGCCTCCGAGAGGTCGAGCACGCGCGCGACTTCCGCGACCGCCTCGGACGGAATCCAGCCCGCCCGCGCCTGAACGATCCAGAGGACCGGAAGGAGCGCGGCGCGTTTGGTCGGGTAACGGCCAAGGAGCGAATCGATCTCCCGCGATTCCTCCGGGCTGAAGGAAAACGGCCGGCCCGAGGCGCGCGAGGCATAGCGAAGCTGTTTCATTTCAGCGAAGCTGCCTCATTCAGAAAAGCTGTTTCATTCAGCGGGCTCTTTCACCAGTCCAGCGCGCCTTTCTTCCAGATATAGGCGTATCCGGCGCCGAGCGTCGCCAGGAACACGATCATCTCCCCGAAAAGCGCCCAGCCGGCCGAGCGGAAGAGGATCGCCCACGGGTAGACGAATGCGATCTCCACGTCGAACAGAATGAAAACCATCGCGATGACCGCGAATTTGACCGAAATTCGTTTGCGGGACTTGTCGAGGAGGGGCATTCCGCACTCGTACGTGGACAGCTTCCGGCGGGTCCGGACGTGGCGGCCAAGCAACGCCGAGACCGCCAGCAGCGCCGCTCCCACGACGGCCGCAAAACCCATCAGAATCAGGATCGGGACGTATTCGATCATCCGACCTCGTGAAAAATTTCACGAGGAGTGTATCGGGGGGTCAGAAGGGAGTCAATG
>JBOGJO010000445.1:0-1150 GCA_050747885.1 Thermoanaerobaculia bacterium | reverse complement strand
CCCCCACGACGTTCGGAACAGAAACCCGAACGCCAGGAGAGGAGCCGCGAGCGCGGCGAGATCGAGAAACGACAGCGGCCCGATCCGCGGCGAAAGCAGGACGGGCGTGCGTCGCATCCAGCTTTCCGGCAGCGCGTGAAGAAGGAGACCGCTGACGCCGAGGGCGAAGAGGTTGACCGCCGTTCCGGTGACGATCTGGTCCCCCTTGAAACGCACCGACGCCACCGCGAAAATCGCCGAGGCGGCCAGACCCGCCGCGGCTGCCGCGGCCACGCCGGCTCCGACGGATCCGGTCGCCCTCGCGACGGCGAAAGCGGCGAACGCCCCGAGGAGCATCTCACCTTCGATTCCGATATTCAGGACCCCGGCTTTCTCTCCGACGGACTCGCCGGCAGACGCGAGGAGAAGCGGCGAGGCGGCCGTGACCGCGGATCCGAAGACGGCCAGCGCGAGGGCCACGCTCAAGACGCGGACCCCGACCGCAGGCGGCGCCTCCCGCGCGGGAGAGCGAGGACGGCGAGCAGGAGAAGCCCTTCGGCGGCCATCGCGGAGACGGCGGTGACGCCGAAGCGGCGCTGGACGAGGGTCGCGCCTCCCTGAAGGAATCCGAACGCGAGCGACGCCGCCGCGGCGCCGCCGGGGGAGAGGCCTCCCACCACGGCGGCCGCCAGGCCGATGAAGCCGTTCCCCGACGAGAAGGAGTCGAAGAGCCTCCCGGTCACGCCGAGGAGCTCGCACGCTCCTCCCAGGCCCGCGATCGCGCCCGCGCCGACGAACGCGGCGATCCGCACCCGCCGCACCGGGATCCCGGCGATTTCTGCCGCCCCGGGATTCGCCCCCGAAGCTCGGAGGCGGAATCCCGCCCGTGTCCTCAGGCGCAAGATCGAGTACGCGGCGCAGAGCACCGCCCCGATCGCGACGCCCGCGTGGATCCTCGTTCCGGGCCAGAGCAGCGGCAGCCTGGACGAGTCCGGAATCGCGTCGCTTTGCGGAAACGTTCGAGCCCGCTCCTGGAGAAATCCGTGGACCGCGACCGAGACGACGCCGGCCGCGATGAAGTTCAGGAGGATCGTCGCCAGCACGTCGAGCACCTTTCTCTTCTCGGCCAGCCAGGAGGCGAGCGCCGCCCACGCGGCGCCTCCCGCGGCGC
>JBOGJO010000444.1:0-11868 GCA_050747885.1 Thermoanaerobaculia bacterium | reverse complement strand
GCCCCCGCCCCCGAAGGTCCGCCAGCGGCGCCGGAAGAAAAACGGAAAGATAAAAAAGACGATCAGGACGAAGATCGTCACGCAGCCCTGAGGCACCGCGGCCTGCCGGGGCCGGGATTTCTGCCCCGCCTTGTACTCGCTGCGCGTCGCGGCCATCATTGCGGCGATCGCCGCTTCCAGGCCGCCGGCGTAGTCTCCCTGCCGGAACTTCGGGGCGAGCCGGTCTTCGAGGATGTCCTTGCACGTCGCGTCGGGAAGCGCTCCCTCGAGGCCGTACCCGACCTCGATGCGCGACTTATGGTCCTGGACGAAGAGGAAAAGAATGGCGCCATTGTTGAGCTTCTTCTGACCGACCCTCCAGGCTTGCGCGGTGCGGATCGTGAAGTCCTCGAGCGACGGGTCGGGAAGCGACGGGAAGATCGCGACGAGGATCTGGTTGGAGGTCTGCTCGTCGAAACTCCGCAGCTCGGCGTTCATCCGGGACGCGTCGTCGGGCGAGACGAGGGAAGCGTAGTCGTTGAAGTAGTCCTTCGGGGCGGGGGGCAGGGCGACGTCGGCCCGGGCGATTGACGCGCCGAGCAGGGTTGCGACGAGTACCGCGAGTACCTGAATCGCGAGCCAGGGCCTTGCTCGGCCCGCTTCACGGCCTGGCCCCTGCGCCGGCTCGGCAAATGCCGCTCGACCCTCGGCCGCAGTTCGCTTTCCCTCGGGGTCTCGCAGCCCAGCCTTCGCCGGCGCGTTCGCCCCGGCCGGGCGCGGGCCTTCGCTTCGGAGTGAAGCCCCGCCCGTCGAGCGAAGGCTCACGAGGGGTGGCGCGGGGCGGGACCCCTTTTGCCGCTCGCGGCGCGGAGTCGCAGCAAAGTCCTCAGCTCGCAGCGAGCGGAAAAGCGGGTCGCGTCCCGCGACAGGACCCCGAGTGAGCCGAGCGAGGCCCCTTCGGGCTGTACCTTTCACGCGCTCAGTGCGTCGTCGCGGTTGCCGTTGCCGGCGCCGGAGCCGCCGTGCTCGTCCCGAAGTCGAAGTTCACCTTCGGCGGCGTTTCGGCTCCCGCCTGCGCCTGGAAGTACGATTTCTCCTTGAAGCCGAACATCCCGGCGATCATGTTGGTCGGGAACGAGTGGAACGTCGTGTTGTAGTCCTGCGCCGTCTCGTTGAACCGCATTCTCTCGACGGCGATCCGATTCTCCGTTCCCTCGAGCTGCGCCTGAAGGTCCCGGAAGTTCTGGTTCGCCTTGAGCTCGGGATACCGCTCGACGACGACGAGCAATCGGGACAGGGCGGAAGTCAGTTGTCCCTGCGCGGCTTCGAATTTCTGGAAGGCCTGAGGGTCGTTGACGAGCGCCGGAGTGGCCTGAATCGAGGACGCCTTCGAGCGCGCCTCGACGACGGCTTGAAGCGTGGACCGCTCGAAATTCGCGGCTCCGGCGACGGTCGAAACGAGGTTCGGGATCAGGTCGGCGCGGCGTTGATAGACGTTTTGAACCTGAGCCCACTGCGCGTTGACGGCCTGATTTTTCCTGTTGAGGGTGTTGTAAGTGCCTGCGAAAGACAGCCCGATGATCACGATCAGGAGCAGCACGATCGCAGCGCAGCCGAGTCCGAGTTTTCCCATGAGCCCTCCTCGTGGCGCCCATTCTATGCGAAACGATCAAACGCCCGGTCGAGAAGGTCCGTAGATCAGGCAGAGACGATCTCCTCCTCCTTCCCGGGCCGCTTCGGCGGCCCACTCTTCCCGGGCCGCTTCGGCGGCCCACTTTTTCGACCGTCCCCTGCCGGCGCACGGCGCGCGGCTCGCGTTCGCAGCCGTTCGAACGCGGCGATGTCCGTTGCGGGGAAGGGTCCCGGGACGAAATTGTCAGCGGTCTTCCCGTTTTGCGCGGGCAAGAAAAGAGCCGTAGCGGGCGATCTCGAAAGCCACCACGCGACCGTCGACCTCTCGAAAGTGCACACGCGAGAGCCGCCCGTCCTGAGCAAAAATGCTTTCTCCCTGGTAGCGGAGACGGTGCACATCGTCCTTGCCGTATCGGATGACGAGGTGGCCGCCCTCCTGGTCGACGTCGACCGCGTCGGACCCCATCCGATAGTGTCCGGCGAAACGCGACGCCAGGCCGGCGGGAAGGGGCAGGTCCGCCGGTCCGGGAATCGCGAGGATCTGCCGCATGATGCGATCCGCCATCTCGATGGCTCCGCCTCCGACGCTCGAATTCGTCAAGACGACGACGACGAGGTCGCCTTCCCGGACATAGAGCGCCTGGCCAATGAAGCCGACTCCGCCGCCGGCATGGGAAAGCACGTGGCGGCCGTCGACCTCTCCGAGCTCCACTCCGCCGCCATAGGTCAGCTTTTCGCCGTTTGGGAGAACCTCCGGCGTGATCATCTCGTTGTACGACTCCGGTTTCAGAACGCGCCCGTGGTGGAGAGCGTCGACCCATTTCGCGAGATCTTCCGCGTTGGAATAAACGCCTCCCATCGAAAAGGCCTGGCTGTCGTCGTAATGCGCGGCGTTGATGAACGCGCTCCCATCGACCCAGTAACCGCGGGCGCGGTGAGGAATGAGCGCGGAGCTTCCGCCATAGGTCATGTGTTTCAGGTGCAGGGGCTCGAAGAGGTGTTTTCTGAGGTATTCGCCGTACGTTTCGCCGCTGGCTTTCTCGATCACGGCGCCGAGAAGGATGTAGCCGGAGTTGCTGTAGTGGTAGTCGGTCCCCGGCTTGAAATCGAGCGGCTCCGACTCGAACAGGCGGATGATGTCCCGAGGTTTCGCGGGGGCGGCCGACTGCTTCCAGTAGCGATCGCCGAGATCCTGAAGATTGCGAATGCCCGCCGTGTGATTGAGAAGCCTCCGAAGCGTCACTCCCGCGTTGCGCACCGGAAAATCCGGCACGAATCGGGAAATATCGTCATCCAGCCGGACGAGGCCCCGCTCCGAAAGCTGCAGCACGGCTGCGGCGGTGAGTTGCTTCGTTATCGAGGCAATCGAGAATTCCGTTTCGTTCGTCACCGGGACGTCGTTTTCGAGGTCGGCGATGCCGTATGCCCGGGACGCCAGAAGCCGGCCGCCCTGAAGGACGCAGAGAGCCATCCCGGGGATCCGCTGGGATTGCATGACCTCATGGGCCATCGCGTCGATGTTTCTGTCGAGGCCGGGGGCGGACGCCGCAAACGTCGTGAGAGAGGAGGCGAGAATTGCGAAAAGTGCCGTCGCGGTTCCCATCGACCCGTGTGAGGTTAGCACCGTGTTCGCGCCCCGAAGTATCGAATTTTTGCGGCAAACGCTGCAGAGCGCTGCCGGAACCGGGACGTTAGAAGCTCTTCAGGAAGTCCGCGTTCGTGGGGAATTTCGTGAGCCGCTGCAGGATGAGCTCCATCGCCTGGACTTTGTGGGCCCCCCCGAGCGCGCGGCGAAGTTTGTGGATCTTGGGCAGTTCTTCCGCGGTGTAGAGCTTCTCTTCCTTGCGCGTTCCCGACTGTTGGATGACGATCGCGGGGAAGATCCGCCGCTCGAAGAGGTCGCGGTCGAGAAGGATCTCGGTGTTTCCGGTGCCCTTGAACTCCTGGAAGATGACCTCGTCCATCCGCGACCCGGTGTCGACCAGAGCGGTCGCGATGATCGTCAGCGACCCGTGATTTTCGGCGTTGCGCGCCGCACCGAAGAATCGCCGCGGTTTTTCCATCGTTCGGGCGTCGATGCCGCCGGAAAGGATCTTTCCGGCTCCCCGCTGCATCTGGTTGTAGGCGCGCGAAAGGCGCGTGATCGAGTCCAGAAAAATGATGGCGTGCTTGCCGCATTCCACGAGCCGGCGCGCGCGGTCGGCAACAATTTCGGCGACGGCAACGTGGTTTTGAGCGGTGAGGTCGGACGACGACGCGATGACGTCGCCCCGGACGGACCGCCGAAGGTCGGTGACCTCCTCCGGGCGCTCGTCCACGAGAAGGACCATCAGCTCGACGTCCGGGTGATTTTTCGACACGGCCTGAGCCAGCCGCTTCAGCAGCGTGGTTTTTCCGGTCTTCGGGGGCGCGACGATGAGGCAGCGCTGCCCGCGGCCGATCGGGGCGACGAGGTCGACGACGCGCCCGCACATTTCATCCGGCTCGGTCTCGAACCTCAGGCGCGTGTGGGGATCGACGGACACGAGCTCGGTGAAAGCCGGCCGGGCGCGGTATTCCTCCGGGCTCATTCCTTCCAGGGTTTCGACGCGCAAGAGGGCCGGCCGCCCTCCTCCCGAGGCCATTCCCCGCACCCGCGTGCCGGAGGCGATCTGTTCGCGCTCAGCGAACTCTCTCGTCACCTGAGGGTCCCGCGGCGCGGGGAGGTAGTTGTTCTTGGCGGAGACCAGAACTCCGTGGCCCTTCTCAGGCAGGTAGAGAACGCCTTCGACCTCGGCCATCGTGGCCGCCGCCGGATCGCCGCCGTGCGCCGTCGAGGCCTCGGACGGCTCTCCCGGCGCGGCCGCATCTCCGGGAACCGGCGGCCCGCCGTGCGGCCTTCGCCGGCGTCCTCGCCGACGGCGACTTCTTTTGCGCGGACCCCCCGCGGGATTTCCAACGTCCTGAAATTCCACGTGCCTCTTCCTGGAGTGACTTCGCGCGCACAGGCGGCCGACGACGGCCTGGGCGAAATCAGCATGAGCATACCACGTTTCGAGCGATTTCGACCCCGGTTTCTCGAACCCCCCGTTCAACCGTTCCGGGCCGAGCGCCGCGGCAGGGCTCGACGGGGCCAGCCGGAAGGGACGGGTCCGAGGGATGTCCATCAGGGAGGGCGTCGCCGTGATAGCTTTTTCCGATGAAACGAAAGTCGCTCGTTTGCGTGCTGGCCGCCGTCGGTCTCGTTTCCGTCGCCCCGCTTGGGGCCGCTCCGGCGGCCGACACTCCGGTCGCCGCGCCGCGTCCGGACATTTTGGCTTCGGACATCGATTCGGCCGTCAACCCGGCCATGGATTTCTTCGCGTACGCGAACGGGGGATGGCTGCGGCGCAACCCCATCCCGGCTTCGGAATCCGGCTGGGGAATCGGAAATCTCGTTCAGGACGAGATCTATGCGCGCATGAGGAAGATCAATGAAGACGCGGCGGCGGCGCGGGCGCCGCTGGGATCCGAAACCCAGAAGGTCGGGGACTTCTGGGCGATGGCGATGGACACGGCCTCTTGCGATCGGAACGGGATCGCGCCAATCCGGGACGAGCTCGACCGGATCGGGAGGATTCGGGATCTCGCGGGCGCGGTCGATGAGGCCTTTGCGCTGCTGCCGCTGCAGACGCGCTCGTTCTTTTCTCTCGACGTGATTCAGGATCCCAAGCACAGCGACGTCGAGGCGGTTCAGCTGTGGCAGGGAGGTCTCGGCCTTCCGAACCGCGATTTCTACTTCAACACCGACGAGAATTCCGTGAAGGTCCGCGCGGCCTACGTCGCCCACATCCAGAAGATGCTCATCCTCGCGGCGGGGGACCGCCTCGTCCGGCCGGACGCGGGTCAGAGCGTGATGGATTTTGAAGCGGCGCTTGCGAAAGTCTCGCGGAAGCTCGCCGATCTGCGCGATCCCGAAAAGAACTACAACAAAATGGCGGCGGCCGACCTTCGGAGCAGGCTCACGCCGTCGATCGACTGGCCCGCCCGTCTCACGGATCGGGGGCTGAAGAGCGTCGACACGGTCATCGTGGGGCAGCCGGAATTTTTCTCGGCCCTCGATGAGGAGCTGCGAAAGACGCCCGTCGGCGTCCTGCGCGATTACCTGCGCTTTCACCTCATCGCGGCGTACGCGCCGTACCTGAGCGAGACGCTCGACGAGGCGGACTTCGAATTTTCGAAGAAGATCCTTTCCGGCCAGCAGGAACAGCGCCCGCGCTGGAAGCGGGCGCTCGACGCCGAAGAAGACGCGATGGGGATGGTTCTGGGCAAACTGTTTGTCCGCGAGTACTTTCCGGAAAAGACCAAACGGCGGTACGCCGCTCTCGTCGAAGCGATCCGCGACGCGTATCGGGCGCGTATCACCCGGCTGACCTGGATGAGCGAGCCCACGCGGCGGAAGGCGCTCGACAAGCTGGCGAAGATCACGAGCAAGGTCGGATACCCGGACAAGTGGAAGGACTACTCGGCGCTTCAGATCGGCCGACAATCCTTCGCCGAAAACATGATGAATGCCTCCCGATGGCAGTTTCAGGACATGGTCTCGAAGCTCGGAAAACCGGTTGACCGCGCCGAATGGGACATGACGCCTCAGACTTACAACGCCTACTACAACCCTTCCAACAACGAGATCGTCCTTCCGGCGGCGATCTTCACGATTCCGGGCGTCGCCGACTCGGACGCCGACGACGCGCTCGTGTACGGGTACGCCGCCGCCTCCACGATCGGGCACGAGATCACCCACGGCTTCGACGACGAAGGCCGACAGTTCGACGCTCGGGGGAACCTGACGAACTGGTGGACGAAGGAAGACGAGACGAAATTCAACGAGCGCGCCTCGGTGATGGTGAAGGAGTTCGATGCCTTCGAACCGCTTCCCGGCATGCACGTCAATGGGCGGGCGGCTCTCGGGGAGAACATCGCCGACCTCGGAGGTCTCGTGATCGGACTGGACGCGTTCGAGAAAACGGAGCAATACCGCAAGGGCGAGAAGATCGGCGGCCTGACGCCGATCCAGCGTTATTTCCTCGGGTATTCGTTCGGCTGGCTCCACCAGATTCGAAACGAATCGCTCGCGCGGCATCTCCTCTCCGACGTGCACGCCCCCTCGAAATGGCGCGTCAATGGGCCGCTCGCGAACATTCCGGACTTCTACGACGCGTTCGGCGTGAAACCGGGCGACCCGATGTGGCGGCCGGAGGCCGAGCGCGTCAGCATCTGGTGACGGCCTCGAGTCTCGGTCATCGGATCGGGATCGGGATTCCCAGCGAACGCGTGATTCCGCCCCCTTCCCAGCGGCCGGGGATCGCCGTGCCGCACTTCGGGCAGACCCCTTCGGGGATCCGGTTGGCGCGAACGACGAAGCCCTGACGCTCGATGAGCGTCTCGGAGCAATTCGGGCAGCGCGTGTTTTCCCATTCCCCGAGGCGGCCGGGAAGGTTCCCCGCGTACACGAACCTCAGCCCTTCTTCCGAGCCGATCTCGCAGGCTCGCAAGAGCGTGCGAGCGGGAGTCGGAGGGGTCCTGTCCATCTTGTAGTCGGGGTGAAAAGCCGTCACGTGCCACGGGATGTCGCGGGAGATCGACGCAAGGAATTGAGCGGCGTCGCGAAGCTCTTCCTCCGAGTCGTTGAATCCCGGAATGACGAGGGTCAGGCATTCGAGCCAGAAGCCGAGGGCGTGGATCTGCCGGATCGAGTCGAGCACATTCTGGAGAACCGCCCCGAGCTCCCGGTAGTGTTTGTCCCGCATCGATTTGAGATCGACCTTGTAAAAATCCACGAAGGGCCGGATGTAGTCGAGAACCTCCGGAGTCCCGTTCCCGTTCGAAACGTAGGCGCAGCGGAGCCCGCGTCGTTTCGCCTCGCCGAAGATCTCGACCGCCCATTCCGAAGTGATGAGCGGCTCGTTGTAGGTCGATGCGAGAATCGGCGCTCCGAGCCCGACCGCGAGATCGGCAATCTCCGCCGGCTCGATGTCGCGGGGCGCACCAACCGCCTCGGGATCGCGGATCGATTGCGAGGTGAACCAGTTCTGGCAATACGCGCAATGAAGATCGCAGCCGAGCATTCCGAAGGACAGCGCGAGCGCTCCCGGCATCGCGTGAAAGAACGGTTTTTTTTCGACGGGATCGCACTGGAGAGCGCCGACATAGCCCCGGGGGACGCGCAGCACGCCGTCCTCGTTGAAGCGAACCTTGCAAACGCCCGCCGCGCCCGCGGGGATCGGGCATCGATGCCCGCACGAAAGGCACCGCAGGCGTCCGTCTCCGAGGTCGCGGGTGAGCTCCGGCGCCGCGGGGCCGGTTCTCGCGCCGAGAATTTCGCCGAGGGGAGAGGCCGTTGAGCGCGCCACGTGTTCAATTTTATCGCGCCGCCTTCCTCCCGCGGGGGCTCTGTTAAGATGGAAGGGTGAAGAAATACCTGTCTCTTCTGGCGATCTCGTTTCTTTCCAGCTCCCTTTCCGCGCAGACGCTGTCCGGTGTGGGCGCGGTGCTTCATCCGCTGAATCCCCACGACCTCGACACCGCGACCAACGTGACGACCTTCGCGAGCGGGCCCCGTCTCGTCCCGAGCAACGGGGGCCTCTGGTTTCTCGAATCGGGCGCCGATCGCATCGCGTTCTTCAAGAACGACGTGATCACGGAGTGGCCGATCCGTTCGCACACGTACCAGAACCCCTACCGGTCGATCGGGGCGAATCCCGCGGACTTCGAGCTCGACCCCGACGGGACGACGATCTGGTTCGTCGAAAACGGCAACAGCGGAATCGACCTGAACGAGTCCGTCTTCGGCAAGCTCGACACCGTGACCAACCAGATGACGGAGTGGATCGTGCCCGTTTCGAAGCCCGCGGGTTTCCTGCGCCAGCCCGGCGGCATCGTGTGGCTGCCGATGTCGCAGGGATCGCTGACGAAGCTCGACCTCAACACGCTGGCCGTGGTGACGTACCGGGGGCCCGAGTCGCTGGGCTACTCGGGCATGCTCCAGGGGCCCGACGGGCTTTTCTACTTGTGCGACTACGGAAGCAACCGGCTCGTCCGGCTCGACCCCACGACGCTCACGGAAACGGCCTGGCAGCCGTTTGATCCGACGAAGACCCGCGTGCAGATGAGCCAGCCGACCCTGGACGGCGCCGGGAATCTGTGGGTGGCCGAAGACGTGGACGGTGGAGCGATCTCCCGTTTGAATCTTTCGACGGGGAATTACGACCGTTTCGGCGCCGGAAGCCTGTTTTCCCCGGCGCACTTCTTCATCCAGGGCGACTTCATTTACGGGGTGGAGACCGATCCCCTCGGCGGCGACGGCCGAATCATCATCGTTGACACCAAGACCGTCAACGGGACGACCGTCGCGACGACGCCCAGGACCGACACGCTCACGACGTTGCCGGTCGCGGCCGCGACCGTGCGCACCACGCTTCTCACGCCGATCACGTTCCAGAGCAGCGACGCTTCCCCGGACAGCACGGTGGTGGCCGCGTCGCCGGCGGCCGGGATCAGCCGCTTCACGCTTCCTCATGGAAACAACTTTCCCTCGACGACGTCGTATTCGATCACCACCATCGACGGAAAGATTCTGTCCGGCGTGCGGGGCGCGATCGCCGAGTTCACGTTGTTGCCCGCCGCGAGCCCCGACGAGCTCGTTGTCCCGGTCGCGATCAACAGCGCCAACACGGTCGTCCGCACCGACATCGTCTCGTACCACGACACGGCGGAGGGCGGGTCGCTCACGGCGTCGTTTTACGCGTCCCCGGTTCCCCCGAGTCCGGCGAAGTCGTACACGTTCGGGGCGGGGGTGACGCTGGAGATTCCCAACGCCCTCGGCGCCAGCGGCCTGAACGTGGGCGACGCCACGGGGTCTCTCCGGTTGACGTCCTCGCCCGCCAGCGCCGGAAGAGACTCGGCCTGGGTTCGGTCCTACGCCCTCGTCGCGAACAATGGGAGTTACGGGTTCGGCCTCCCGGGCCGCCTCGTTTCGGCGGGCGTCACCGCGAGCTCGGTCCTCGTTCTTCACACCCAGGAAGGTGAGATTTCGACCTTCGGCATCTATTCCCCCACAGGGAGCTCGGGAACCGCGACGCTGCACGGCCCGAACGGGGCGGTGCGCGGATCGCTCACGTTCTTCCTCCCGGCCAACAACCGCCAGGATTTCGACTCCGCGTTTACGGCGTTCGGGGCCTCCCCGGAAACGGACGACTATGTGACCTTCAGCGTCTCGAACGGGTCGCTGTTCCCGTATTCGCTGATCGGAGAGAAAACCGGAGACGTGTCGGCTTCCGTTCCGGTGGAATCGGCGGTGAGCTCGATCTTCCCGGTCGTGGGATCGCGCTCGAATCCCGACGGCAGCTCGGCCCTCACCGACATCCTTCTCGTGAATTCGGACACCTCCACCGCGGCGGTCGCGACGCTGACGTTTTATCCTCAGGATCCCGCGTCGTCGCCGTCGGTCTCGACGGTCACAATCGGGCCGGGAAGCTTTCTGGCGGTCCCGTACCATGATCCGACGGCGCGTTTCGGAGCTCTCGTGGTGTCGTCGAGCTCGCCGGTCTGCGCGGAAGCGCGGTTTGCGAATCGCGTCGCCGCCGGAGATTACGCGGGTCTCGCGGGCCCCGTGGCGGCATCCTCGTGGCAGCGTTTTCTGCTCCCCGCGGATCCGCACCTCCGCAACAATCTGATGATCTTCAACAGCGGCGATCAGGGCCGGGCGAACGTTCTTCTCTACGACGCAGCGGGCGCCCTGAAAGCGAGCTTCGGGTTCGCGGTCACGCCGCATCGGTTGCTGATCCTCGTGGACATGAACGCGTACTTCGATTTGTCCCTCGGGGGCCGAATCGAAGTTCTTTCGGACGGGGGAGCGCGGCTGTCGGCTTGGCTCGCCTCGGCCGACCGCGTGACCGGGGATCCGGACGCCCAGCCCCCGGTGGTGCTCGCGCCGTAGTTTCGGGAGTTCCTTAAGACGCGTTCTCGCGGCCGTTTCCGGTCGTAGACTCCGTGCGGGAGGAACGATGAATCGATTCTTGGTCGCCACGGCCGCGATTCTTCCGGTCGCGCTCGTCCTGACTCCGCAGCTCCGGGGACAGAACGTTCCGAATGCGACGGGCGATTCCGTCGCTGCGACCCCGCCCGAGGAATCGCCCGCGGTTCCGGTCCGCCGCCAGAGTTGGGTTCTGCCGGAAGGATCCCTCGTCTTGAACCTGCCTTCGGACCAGACGCTCCCGAAGGGGATGCTGCAGTTCCTGGTGACCCACCGGTTTCGAGCCCCCGTTCGCGGCAGCGATGCCCATTCCTGGTATTCCCTCGATTCGGGAGCCGATTTCGGGGTTGGATTCGCGTATTCGCCGTTGGAGCACGTGGAGGCTTCCCTTTACCGGTCGGGAATTCAAGACGACTACGAGATCGCCGCGAAGTTCTCGGAGCGTCCGGGAGGACCGGAGTCGGCGATCGGTCTCGCGCTTCGAGTCGGCGCCGACGACCGCCGGGACCCGATGATCGTGGACGCGAACGGGTCGCTTCTTCCCGATGCCCGCGCCCGGACCTCGTTCTTCGCCCAGGGGGTTGTGACGCTCCATCTCGCGCTCGATCGGATCGAGGTGTCGGCCGTCCCGACGTATTCGTCTCGGACGACGGCGCAGCGGCGCGCGTTCAACGTTCCCGTCCATGCCGCGGTGGCCCTTTCGAGGAGCTGGAATCTGCAGGCGGAATACCAGCCGCCCCGGCGGGGAGTGGGAGGATCGATTGCGACGTGGGCGGCAGGTCTGGAAAAAGTTCTTTACCGTCACCGGTTCGAGATCGTCGTCTCGAATACGACCGTGACCACCATCGACCAAAGGCTCTCGGGCGATTTCGCGGTCGCCCAGATCCGCCAGCAGCGCTCCTTTGACAACGGCTTTCGAAACAACGACTGGCACATCGGATTCAACCTCGTTCGCCAGTTCAAGCCGTAGATCTCAGGGCCGGAGGCGAAACCGGCCGAAGCTCCCCGGGCGGTGAAAATCCGGAGGGTCGGCGAGCGTCGGGAACAGCGCCGAGAATTCTCCCAGGGTCCGGTCGATGCGGAAGAAGTTGGCGCGGAAGGCTTCGGGCACGCCCTGCTTCGGGAGCAGCCGGCTCTGTTCACGCCAACGTCTCTCGCCGGCCGCTAATTCTTCTCGACCCTCGGCCGCAGTTCGCTTTCCCTCGGGATCTCGAAGACCAGCGCCCGTCGAGAGTCGCCCGAGCGTGTCGCCGAGCGGTATCGAC
>JBOGJO010000443.1:0-4838 GCA_050747885.1 Thermoanaerobaculia bacterium | reverse complement strand
CTCCGAGACGGCGTGCAGGAACCTCGGAATGACGGCGGCATACGGCCCCTCGGGGGACTGGCGCGGCCCGTAGATGTTGAAATACCGAAGGCCGACGACCCTCAACGAGAAGACCCGCGCGAAGCATTCCGCCAGGCCCTCGTTCATGACCTTGGAGAGCGCGTAGGGTGAGATCGACCGCCCTTCTTCTCCTTCGCGCTTCGGAAGGGTCCGGGAGTCGCCATAAACGCTCGAAGACGAGGCATAAACCAGACTCTCCACGTTTTCATCCCTCGCGACGGAAAACACGTTTGCCGTGCCCGCGACGTTGACCGCTACCGTCGTGGCGGGGTCCTTCATCGACCTCGGAACGGACCCGAGGGCCGCCTGGTGGAAAACGAACCGCACTCCGGCGCACGCGCGACGGCACGCGTCGAGGTCGCGAATGTCGCCCTCGAAGAACTCGATCCGGTCGGATTCCGTTGCGAGGTTCGCGCGACGTCCCGTCGCGAGATTGTCGAGAACTCGGACGCGGGCCCCCCGCTCCACGAGCGCGTCCACGAGGTGCGAGCCGATGAAGCCGGCGCCGCCGGTCACGAGAACGGGAATGCCGTCGAAATCAGGGATCGACATTGCTTAGCTTGACCTCACCCACCGCTGCCGCGGTCCCCCCTCTCCCGGCGGGAGAGGGAACGGCAGGACGCTCAAATCGAGCAATCTCGTTCACGCTTTCACCACGACCGGCGGGGTGAAGTCCAGGTGAATGACGTTTCGCGTGTCCACGACGAGCTTCGCCTTCCGGTACAGCTCCGGGTCGAGAAATTGCGAGTGCGCGGTCGAGATGACGATCGCGTCGTACCGGCCGAGCTCTTCCGCCGTACAGGGAACCGACTCGAGGTCGAGCCGGTGCTTGCGACCCCGGCGCGCGGCCGGAATGTGCGGGTCGCTGTACGCGATCTCCGCCCCCATTTGCCGGAACAGCTCGAGGAGCTCGAAGGAAGGAGACTCGCGGTCGTCGTCGATCTCGGGCTTGTAGGACAGGCCGAGCACGAGAATCCGGGCTCCTTTCACGCTCTTTCCCTGCGCGTTGATCGCCTCGGCCGTGCGCTGGGAGACGTAGCGAGGCATCGACGCATTGATCTCTCCCGCGAGCTCGATGAAGCGGGCCCAGGTTCCCGTCTCGGCCGCCTTCCACGCCATGTAGAACGGGTCGAGCGGGATGCAATGGCCCCCGAGACCGGGACCGGGATAGAACGCCATGTAGCCGAACGGCTTCGTCTTCGCGGCCTCGATGACTTCCCACACGTCGATCCCCATGCGGTCGAAAACGACTTTCAGCTCGTTGACGAGCGCGATGTTGACCGACCGAAAGATGTTCTCGAGGAGCTTGGACGCCTCGGCAACTTCCGGCGAAGAAACGGGCACGACAGTCTCCAGAACCGCCGAGTACAGCCGGACGGCGGCGTTCCGGGACGCCTCGTCGATCCCGCCGACGACCTTCGGAATCGTGCGGGTCGAGAATTTCGAGTTGCCCGGGTCTTCGCGCTCCGGGGAGAACGCGAGGAAGAAGTCCCTGCCGCATTTGAAACCGTTCTCTTCGAACCGCGGAAGGAGCTCTTCGCGGGTCGTCCCGGGATACGTCGTCGATTCGAGAACGATCAACTGGCCCGGCCGAAGGCGCCGGGCGATCTCCTCGGCCGTCGAGCGAACGAACGAGAGATCGGGCTCCCGGTGACGCCCGAGCGGTGTCGGAACGCAGATCAGGATCGCGTCGCACTCCGCGAGCCGGTCAAAGTCGGTCGTCGGAAAGAAGGCCTTCCGCCCGACCGCTTCCGCGATGCGTCCGCCGCCGATGTGGCGGATGTACGATTTTCCGGCGGCCAGCAACGCGACCTTGGCCGGGTCCCTGTCGAAACCGAGGACGCGAAAGCCGCCCTCCTCGAAGAGAAGTGCCAGCGGGAGGCCAACGTACCCCAGGCCGATGATGCCGACGGTTTTCATCAAGTTTGAATTCTCAGTTTCTAAATTCATCGACTTTCGATTTCTTGACCTCGCCCCCGGCCTTCGGCCACCCCCTCTCCAGTCTGGAGAGGGGGACGGGGGGGTGAGGTCAAGCGCCAAAGGAGTGGATTTTCCCCAGTCATTGCGAGCCTCCGGAGGAGGCTCGCAATCTACCCTGGAACCCACGGGCTAGATTGCTTCGTCGCGGAGCCTGCCGCGAGCGTGGCGCGGCGGCTCCTCGCAATGACCTTGGCGATTCGTCCATCAACAACACTTCCTTTGCAAGCTCCGCCCCTTTCGGTGTACACGCCGACTGCTCCGCTCGCCGGATCAGGACTCCCCGGCGCGGTTGCGCTACGCGACCGCGGCCGAGCTTCCGGAACGCCGGATCGCCGACGGAGCGAGCGCGTGCGCGCTCAACTCGACGGCGACTGCCTTCCTCAGAAGCGAGATCGAAACGATCAGCCGGGTCCTTCCCTTGTCGCGAACGACGACCCCCTCGTACCCGCGAAAAGGGCCGTCGGTCACGACGACGGCTTCGCCGGGCGCAAACGTGCGCAGGGGGATCAGGGATGCGCCCGAGAGCTGCAGGCGCCGCAACTGGAGCAGCTCGGCTTCCAACCGATCCTGATCGCGGACCTCCAGGATTTCGCTCACGACCTGGCTCTGAAGCGCGACAAGTCGTTCCGAGCGGGACCCGCGGAAAAAGACATATCCGCTGAAAAGCGGCAGATAGGACGTGAAAGAGCGGTTGCCGCGTCGGACGACCTGCTCCGATTGAGGAAGATAGAACGGGACCTCGAACGGAAGAAGATGGCGCGCGAGCGCCTTCTCGTGCCGCGACTTGACCCGGGCGACCCACCAGGGAGACGCGTCCGTTTCGAGATCGAAGAGCCCCTCCGGAAAGATCTCCGGCTCGCGTTTCAGGATCGCCATTGGATGGGCGATTCTAACAGATCTCGCTGGATTCGCGAGGGTTTAGGCAGGCGTCATCTCGCCGCGATGCTCCCCGCGGGTTCGACGTGCTGCCCCAGCTCCGATCGAAGCCAGAAATTGCGCCTCCCCTCCATTCCGTCGAGAGGAACATTGAGCTTCGTGCCTCCGGCAACCAGGATCGAGCCCTCGCGGCCGTCGTTCCACCCGTACGAGACGAGAGCCAGGGAGGGAGGAACCGCTTCGGGATTGGGGGATTGCGAAGCGTTCTCGGAGACTCGGAGGTCAATCGACAGAACGCGGCCATTGGTCCGCGACGGATCGAGACAAAGAGAGAGCGAGCCCTGCGAAGTCCATTCGGCGGGTGAGATCATTCGCCCTGCCGAACCGGGATCCGGAGGCCGCGGGAGCCCGGTCGCCGCCGTCAATTCTCGCTCGATGGACGCGACCTCCCCGGCATCGCCGGCAGCGCGCGCAACGTCTCGCCGGACGATCAAGGCCCCGCACTCGCCGAGAGCGCCGGGAGAGAGGCGCGAGAGAGCCTCTCTCGCCGCGGCGGGATCTCCCCGGCGCAACCGCGCCCGCGCGAGGTCCAGGAAATAGCGGGTCCACTCGAACGAGCCCGCTGTGGGAGCCTGTCGGGCGATCTGTTCGGCCCCCGACTCGTCCCCCGAGAGAAGCCGAACCCGGGCGCGAACGTAGTCCGGGACGCCGGCGAGGGCGGAGACCGCCTTCTCGAGGCCCTCCGGGGGCGCGTCTCGCTCGCGGCCGTCGAGGAAGTAGCGAATCAACGCGCCGCGGGGATCCTCCGACCACGAGCCGGGCGCGTCTTCGGGCCACCTCTCGAGAACGCGGGCCAGGTCGCGTCTCCCCGCCGGATCGTCGAATTCGAAAATCGAGTGGCTCGACGTCCACGCCACGCAGGCCGCCCGAAGCCCGTTGTAATCCCGCCGGCGATACCGTTCATCGATCTTCGCAAGGTCTTCCTGACGCCCCGCCCTCTCGGCGCTTTCGAGGAGCCGCCCGACACGGAACGCGGATTCGACGTCGCCGCGGCCGGCGCAGAAAAGGAATGCAGCCTTCAAAGAGGAGGTCTGCGCCGGCACGAGGTCGAGCGCCCTTTCCCGGCCCAGGAGAAGAACGGCGGGCGGCAGTGCGGACGAGACAAAATCGGGGTCCAGGAAGCCCCGCCGCAGAACGCTCAGGGCACCGGGCCGGGCGGAATCGGGAATGACCTGCCACGTCTCGACGTATGCCCCCCCCAGAAACCTCCAGATCGAATCGTCGCCCGGCGCTCCGGACGCAGCGGTCCTCAGGGGAACGGCCCATTTGTCCGGATGCAGGGCGAGGTCGCGGTTCTGTTCCCGGTTCTCCCGAACGTAAATGAGCTCGCCAAGGAGGAACCGGTAGTACGGCCACCCCGGCCGCGAGGCGATGGCGGCCCGGATCAGGTCCTCCGATGCCTTCAACTCGTCGCCGACTTTCGTCGCGCTGTCGAGCCACAGGCGGCGCATCCCGGGGCTCATTTTCGCGAGCGAGATACCCTCGGCTGCGTCGGAAAGGGCGCTCGAGGCGGCGATCCCCGCCGTCCAGTCTCCGGACGGGGCGAGGGGAATGCTCTCCCGGTCCAGGGGCCGCCGAACGTCGAGTGTGAACCGGGAAAAGAAGCTCTCCGCGCGCCGCCGCAGCGCCAGGTCCCGGACGAAAACCTGAATCGAAACGACGCCGAGCGAGAGCGACGCAAGCGCGCCGAGGAGGGCGACGGAAATCGAAAGACGGGGGGAGCGGGTCATGGATCCCTTGACCTCTCCCCCGACCTCCGGCCACGCCCAATCTGCCGACAGTTCATCTCAAGGAGGAGAATCAGATCACGAGGGTTCGTTGGTCCCTTGACCTCTCCCCCGGCCTTCGGCCACCCCCTCTCC
>JBOGJO010000442.1:0-11980 GCA_050747885.1 Thermoanaerobaculia bacterium | reverse complement strand
CCAGCGAGTTTCAATCCACGCGCCCCGCGCGGGGCGCGACCGTAACAAGGATAAGGCACTGACTAGACACGACTACTGGAGCGGTTTTCGCGCACCCCATTCGAATTTTCAAAGACCCCGAGGTCATCGCCTCACGACCGAACCTATCCCCTGTGGCTAGAGTGATTCTGCGATTCGCGAACCGGCCTGAGATTTTCTGTGAGCTCCCGGTCCGCGCCGCCCTTCCGAGGCCGAGTCACAGCACGAGGGGCTCCTCCAGGTCCTTCACCGCCTTTGCGCCGGCGTGCTCCACATGCCCCTTCCAGTTGCTTCCCATGAAGTAGAACCGCAAGCTGTCTTCTCTCGGCTCAAACTCGTTGAGCAAGCGAAGCCGAAGCGCCGTCCACTGCGAGGGATCGACGATGCATTCGAAGACGGAGTTCTGAACGCGCTGGCCGAAGTCGAGGCATGCGCGGGCCACTCTCCGGAGCCGGCGCGGGCCCCCTTTCGCTTTTGTCGAGACGTCGTAGCTGACGACAACCATCATGCGAGCACCCTCACTTCCAGAACAACGGCGGGTAGCCGTCCAGGTCTCCGCGCAGGTATCGAGCGAGAAGAAGGGCCTGAAGAAAGGGAAGCAGCCCGACTGGCGCCTTTTCTTGAAGGAACGGATGCTCGATCTCCTCCTGCTTCCGTTTCTGATACGCGACGATGACAGCCTTGCGCGTCTCATCGTCCATCACCACTCCGCCAGCTTCCTCCTTTCGGAATCCCGTCGCGGACACCTGTCGCAGATTGATGAGCGAAAGCACGAGCCGGTCCGCAAGCGGCGCGCGCAGCTCCTCCATGAGATCGAGTGCGAGACCTGGCCGGCCGGGCCGGTCCCGGTGAAGAAACCCGACCGCTGGATCGAGCCCGACGCTTTCCAGCGCGGCCTCGACATCGTGACGGACCAGGGTATAGACGAATGAAAGCAGGGCGTTGACGTTGTCGAGCGGAGGCCTGCGCGAGCGTTCCCGGAAGAAAAAGTCGCTCTTCTGTTGCCCGATCATGAGGTCGAAGACTTCGAAATAGGCCCGCGCCGACGTGCCTTCGATGCCGCGAATCGTGTCCGCATCCTCCTGGCTCATCAGGGAATCGATCGACGTGGACAGAGATCGCACCGCCCGGCCAATTTCGTCGGTTTCGGGACCGCCGTTGCGTTCACGGAGCGCCCGCTGCAGGACCGCTCTCGCGTTTGCCACTTTCGCCGAGACAACGGACCCGGCGATTCTGCCGGTCCGGGTCGGATCATCCGCGGCCCTGTACTGCTCGCGTCTCAAGAGGACATTTCCTGAAATCGCTCCCTGGACCCGCGCCAAAAAACGCCCATGCTCTGTCAAGTAGCAAATCGCCACGTTTCGTTCCGCGCAGAACCCCATTAGGAACGGGCTCACGGAGACCTGTCCGAAACAGACGATCGATCCGAGCTGATGGATGGGGACACGGAGCTTAGTTTCATCGCCCACGCGCACGAGGACCGTCTCACTTTCCTTCGACAGGTAAGCCCCCTGAGTAGTCACGTAGAGCGTATTCAGATAGCGTTTCACGCCGGATCTCCGCGCGCGGCGGATGCCATCGCAAGACGGAGATAACGGATTGCAGAGCGCTCCGGAGCCTCGGGCCGGCAGATTTCGAGGAGCGAGCAGTCGTCGCACTTCGGCTCGCGCCTCGCGATCGGAGTTCTGCCGGAGTCGATCAGCTCGTGAAGCCTCATCGCGGCCGCCTCGGTCCGAAACCGGAGACCCGGGGTGAACGCGACTTCCAAACGACGCTGCGACTTCCCGTAGAACAGCGCACCGTCGGACACGGTACAGCCGAGCATCTCTTCGAGACACATCGCCTGCGCGCAGAGCTGAACTTCGTTCGCGAGCCGGTACTTCCGCTTGCCCCGCTTGTACTCGACTGGAAACGGGCTCCACCTCCCGGCGGCTCCAGGAAGACTGGCGCCGCCCTCTTCGCTGTTTTTGAGCCGATGAAACTCGACCACATCCGCGATGCCCGATAGGCCCAGCCGAAAGCTCCGGAGATGGAGCCCGCGGGCGATCCGAAGATCCCCCCGCGACTCCAATTGCCCGGAATCGACCTTCTCGTGAAGGTCCCGCCCCTCCAGCGTCGCCGAGTTCTCCTCCCACTCCCGCTCGATGTGAATCAGGGCGCACTGCCGCTCGCAGAAGATCAGGTGCTGCAGAGCGGAGAGCGGGAGAAGGGATGATTCGGGGTGCATCACTGCCTATGCAAGACGAACTCCACGAGGAAGGTTCTTAGGTTCCTCGACGATGTAGTCGGAGTATTGCCGAGGGTTGCCGACGCCATCCTTCTTCTGGATCTTCACGAGGTCGAAGAGATCGTGCGCCGGTGCGTTTCCGAGCTTCCCTTCATGTTCGAAGACGAAGAGCTTGCGTGTTGTCATCAAACCTCGCGCCGCGCTGCGGTCATGCTCGAACATGTTGCGAATCGCTTCCCAGAGAAGAGCCAGATCCTCCGCTCCGAAACCGGTCTGTTCGGCCAGAGCGGCAGAGACAAAACCGTGGGTGCGATAGAGGCCGTAGGGGATCGTGTTTTTTCGGCCCATCGTCCGGTTGTCACCAGACTGCGCTTCGGCTTCTCGCTCAGTCGCGACAGCCATCCGGGTGATCGAGTGCTCCAACGGAAGAACGGGGTCGATGGATCGACCGAATGTGAGTTGAACGGGTCCCCGTACCTGACCGCAGTTGATTTCAATCGACATGACCGCGCCGAAAGTCCGGACATCAAAAAAGTTCTTGCACATCCACTCACGTGCCTTTTCCACGTCATCAGCTGAGCCCTTTCGGCCTTTCTTTTTCGTGGCCTTCGTATCAGCCACCTCTGCCCCTTCGGTCGCTTCGCCTGCCTTTACGCCCAGGGCCTCGTAAGCCCTCGCATTCTGGCGGTTTAGAACCGCCTTCTCCTTGATGTAGATCTCGTAGCCTGCTGAGCCCGGTCGTGTGAGCTCAACGTAGTTTCGGATCTTTCGCTTGATACAGACATCGGTAACGATCCCGTGCCCCGTTTCCGGGTCAAGCCGGGGCTGGTTTCCAGCATCCGGGTCGCCGTTGGGGTTTCCCATTTCGCAATCGTAAAGGACGACGAAGTCATATCGATGGTCGAGTTTGCTTTCGGTTGGCATTGCTTTCTCCTCAGTCCGTTGCCTTGTCTGACTTCTTCTTCCAGAGGTCGGCGCGCTGCTGGTAATAGCCAAGCGCAAAGAGACCCTGGTCTTTCATACTGAGCATCGATGGAAGAGCATTGTTAGGATCGAGCGGTTCGACAATCTCACCGATCAGTTTCTGAAAATAGCCGCCCGTCTCCGCTTTCGAGGCGTGATGTTGCGCCAGCCCGAGCAGCTGCGGAAAAACGAGGACCGGTCTTGTGGATGCTGCCCCGTAAAAACGGTCAACGATCGATGCGTTCGGGTCGCCGATGGCGGCTCCCTGGAGCCGCTCGAGGACGGCGAAAAGACGCCCGAGCCTATAGCCGACATTGGTATTCTGCGTGTCCATGTCCTTGGTCACCTCCATCTTTTCGTTTCGAATCAAGAGCGCCTTGATGAAAGCCATGCGAGCCGTGGAGAAATCGCGATCTGCCCGGAGTCGGAGAAGAACCTGCTGAAGAAGGCCGCGGGCGTAGCTGCTGCCTAACAGGATCGCTTCGAACAGCTCGGCCGCAAGGTTTGGAGGAAGCTGCTTATCGTCTCGACGAACTGCAAGCGAGCGAACGATCTCCAGGAGCGGCAGAACATCCGGCTCCCAAGGCTTGGACTTGACAATCTCGGTCTCCCGGAAAAACCGCTCCATGTTCTTGCTGACCTCTGAGATCGTCGAGGTAATCCAATCCCTGAGAATGACCCGCCCCTGAGCCCCGGAGAGGATCGCAAGATAAAACTCGGCAGGATCCTCGAGATCGATGGATCGCCCCTTCCATGGCGAACCAAGGAGCGCTTTTACGGCTTCCGGATCGCCACGAAGGACGAGGAATGCGACGCTGGCGAATTCCGACGCCCCGCGGTTCCAGAAAACGGCGACGGTGTCAGCCGAAATCCGGTAATGGAGTTGGGGCAGTGTCGTTCCGTTCAGAGGGTAGGCGGGATGCAGAAGCCGGTTGAGGGCGGTGGTGTATGCGTCGGCGCACGCTTGGCAAACCGGGGCGTTGTCGTTCCTTTCGAGGCCGTAGGACTCGAAGGCCCTCGCATTGAAGGACACGAGCGATGCTCCCGAGGTCTGACCCCCGGGGACGTACCTGATCTTTGGATGACTGTCCGCAATTCGAGTTCTTGCCCCGCACACGAGGCACTCACCGATTGAGCCTGAGATCTCCCCGGTTCCCGCGCGAAAACGAGACCAGTAAGAGGCGACATCCGGGCGATCGGAAACGAGTTGATCGATATCAGGAGCAAAGATGAATGCGAAAAGATCGCCAGGTGTCCAACCCTGAGGTAATTCCCGCGTCGTATTCGTCGCCTCCATCAGAAAGCTCAATACCGCCAGAGCGCCATCATCCTTGGTTTCCTCAGCCAGGCGTTTGATCTGCTCGATGTAGTTGGCGTGGCGCTTCGCAGCTCTCGCAGGGTCGTCCGGATTGACGCCGAAGACGTACTCGGCTTTCTCGACAAGAAAATCGGGATCGTTTCCAGAAGTCTTCCCTGGATCACGGCGAGGGATCTCCTGCGCCCTGGCCTTCGGCTTTCCCCTCTGACCCGTGATGGGCGGTGGCAAAGTGTCTTGAAATCCGAGCGCTCGACCGTCTCGGTCAACCTTAATCAAGAACCTGACGGGCCGCGGCTCGAAATCTGGGTTTTCGAGCAGCCCTTCATCGTGAGCTAAACGTTTCAATTCCGCCAAAATCATGCAGCCACCTCGCTCCGAGGGGTTGGAGGCACTTCGAGGATGCCATCGTGGAGCCTGGCCTCGAACCACAGCGGCCGATTCCGGTCGCCGAATTCGACGTCGAGAAGCATCCGGCCAAGATCGCGGGAGTCAGGGATCGCTTTCGGCGAGCCGTCGGCGGTCAGGAACTCGGCAGCGAACTCCCGGCATCCGAAGTAGGGCTGAAGAAACGATTGTCCTCGCTCGACTCGGCGATGGAACATTTCGGCAAACTTCTGAGAGTTATCCTCGGTGCCGGCGCGCGCGGTAAATTCGAAGTGTGCTTCGATAATGTAGTCAACATCCCGAAGGGCGACTGTGTTGCGTTGCGCGCGATCTTCATCCGCAAAGAACGGCCGCAAGGCCCCAGTCCTCATTGCGGTCTTGACCGAGTCCGCCGGGATCACGCTGTTGACTTCGTTTCGTTTGAGGGAAAAGAAGCGGATCGGTTTGAGGACCTTAATCCGGTCGACCTGCCATCGAATTGCGGGTTTCCAGAGAATCGATTCGAGAATGCCGCGTGCAGCGGAAGGCGTCATGACCTCGTAGCTGACGCGCTCGGTCTTGAGCTCGGGGCGCGTGAAGCAAGCTGCGGGGCCTCTAACCCTTACGTCCATGAGCGGGGTTGTCGTTTCCATTTTTCTCCTTTCAGTCAGCACCATTCGTGTTGCGCATTCGGCAGAGATGCGCGAAAATCTCTCTTCTGAAGCTGGGACAGTTATGGGAAGTTCAGGCCAATAGGCAGTCCAGATTTGAAGGCTGAGGTAAGCCGGGAAATGGTTTGCGCTGATTAGATTCAATTGAATATTCATCAACCGCGAAGGTATTCCAACCCCGGCTCGGAGTCAAGCGTCGGCCGAAATCGTCATCTCCTTCGCCGTAAAAGGCGTGGATTGAAATAATTGAATCTATTCCAGAAAGGTAGTACCCGGGGCCGGGGGCCCCGGGTGAGTACCCGTCGCGCCTACACAGTCGTCGGAACATCAGGCTCTACCGTCAAGCCGAGCGTAGCGTCGTAATACCTCTCGTACCCTATTCTGAGCACATGAATCGTCCCTGCCACAAGGCGGATGGCTTGGTCGCGCTCCAACGTCCGGAACTCGCGGTGCCTGACCTGAACGAGATAGGGTTGAAGGCCGCGCAAGGTTGCGCGGTTCAGCCCGTCGCTTTCGACCGCCTTTAAGGCGGACTCCCATCCTCCGTACAGCGCGACGACCGGAACGCTCTGATCGTCATCGATCAAGTGAAAAGCTGCGGCGACGGAACGGAAATTCAGACCCTGGCGGAGAGCCTGAATCCGGCGAGAATCTATGTCGACTGTTTGATAAAGCGAACGGAAATATTCGTCGAAAAACCCGGGGTGCAGGGGATCGAGGTTGCTGCCGTGCCTCGTGAGCATTGTTTTCGTGCACTCGAATCCCTTGCGAAGTACGCCAGCCGGAGGAAGCGTCGGAGCCACGAAAAGGACCAGGCGCCCCTCGTCAAGCGTTCCCTCGCGGTTGCAGCGACCCGCTGACTGCGCGATCGCGTCGAGCCCCGCAAAGGCCCGATAGACGCGAGGGAAGTCGAGATCCACGCCGGCCTCAACCAGTTGCGTCGAGACCACTCGCACCGTCTCCTTGTTCTTGAGTCGTGCCTTGATCTCCCGAATTCGATCGAGGCGGTGGGCGGCGCACATCGAAGCGGAAAGGTGGCTGGTATCGTCAGGTAGGAGCTTCACAAGATCTCGCGCATCCTGGCGTCGATGGACGATCGCGAGAAACGAACCCGGCTCCTGGATGAGATTTTCGGCGAGGGACTTCCAGGCTGTCGGTGTGAAGGGATCCGTCGGCCATTGGATCCTGACACGTCCGCCTAACGCCTGAAATTCCACGAGAGGGTCGGGCACGATCTCGCGAACGTTTTCGAGCCCCGGAAAGTCCTGGCGCCTGCCAAGAGCCGGTTGCGTGGCTGTCGAAATGAGGACCGTGCAGCCAAAGTTTGTCACGAGCTCACGCAGGGAGTCGAGAACAGGCGAAAGAACGTGAAGGGGAATGGACTGCGCCTCGTCAAGAATGATTACGCTCTTGGCGACGTTGTGAAGCTTCCGGCAAGCTGAAGAGCGGTTCGCAAAAAGACTCTCGAAGAACTGTACCGTGGTGGTCACAATGATCGGCGCGTCCCAGTTCTCCGACGCAAGGCGGTTCGCATGGTTCTCCTCCACTGGATCGACATTGGAGTGATGCTCGACTACCCCCCTGGTACCGAATACGCCGCGGTAGACTGCGGCCGATTGCTCGATGACTGACGTGAATGGAAGCGCGACAATGACCCGATCGAGACCGAATTCTGCCGCGTGCCGTAACGCGAATGCCATCGATGCAAGCGTCTTACCGCTGCCCGTGGGCGCCGTCAGGCTGAAACATCCGGGCGTCAGTTTCGCCGCCTCGCGGCAGGAAGCGAGGATCCTTCGCCGTGACCGGTTGACCTTAGTGTCCTCGGCCTTCAACCCGGCGAGGTGATCGTCGAGTTTTCTTCGAAGCTCCGCCAGGTCAAACGGTGTCCCTCGAAGCGCTGACTCTCCGGGTTTGTAAAAGCACTCCGTGTCCAGGAAATCGCCATCGACGAGCGCTGAATAGAGAAAGCGAACCCAGAACTCGTAGGATCGAGTCAGATCGGCCTTGCCTCGTGCGGATTTCGGGAGCTCATTCAGGCGATCGGGTAGCTCGGGAGCTTGCGAGGGGTCCAACCAGCCGGCATCTGCACCGCCGTTCACGGCAGCTTCGAGGAGTTCAAGTTTTTTGAGGCGCGGGACAAGCTCCGATTGAACATCAGCGAGGCCCGCGTGGTGGCCCGCGATTACCAAGGAAAGCGGAAGGCCATTGTCGCCGAAACGATTCTTAGCGAGTACCGCGCCGGCGGTGGAGTGGTCAACACGACCGGGTTTCGAAGCGTCTTCGATATGTGCATCAGGATCGCCCGCCCCAATGTACCGCTGGAAATTCTCCGAGAATTTCCCCAAATCATGCCATAAACCGGCGAGGTACCCCCAGTTTCCAGCGGCCCATTTGGACGCGAACTCCTTCGCCCTTCCCCCAGTGTCACGTAAATGCCTCTCGAGGAGATGCCAATCCTCTTTTGGCCTTCCCTCCTTCGAATGCGCGTACGCCACCCGCGGCGGCTCGCGGGCCGGCCGGTCCGGCGGAGGGTCATCCGAGTTCCCTTTTCGAATAGGCAGAGTGTACTCCCGCCCTTCCTATCGCGCGAGGGTGGCCCCTGGCGCCACCACCCGAAATTTGATCCCGGGCCGCAGGCAGCTGCCCGACCTGAAAATCCCCATCCGGATGAATCTCCAGGAACGGGCCGTCGGTGTCGATGAGGACGGGGCCGGCGAAGGAGAGCGGGCGGCCGGCCAGGATGGGGGTCTGAGAGCAAATGTCGTGCGCGCCTGTGCCCGGCTCGATCTCGATTCGGATGTAGCGGTAGGCCGCCGATTCGAAGGGAAGATTTTCGAAAGCTCGCGGACCGATCTGAAAGTCGTTCAGCTTCACGTCAATGGTCCAAAAGCCGTTCGTCGAGTGCTGAGCGTCACGGACGGGTGATCCCGTTCCCTGCGCGGAGCATCCGGTGTCCGTCCAGCCGGAAATGCCGAGGAACTTGAACGGAGTCGTGACGAACGCAACGAAGCGCGAGAGCCAGCCGAGAGGCGGCTGCGGCTCGTTTGAAATCATCGCCGCGGTGCGCTGAGGGTCGCAGCGCAGAGGAGCGAGCAGGGCGCGGCCGCTCTTCGCCTGGCGGCGTTTCGCGGCGTGGTACCAGAGGTGGCGGGTCGTCATCGTAGGGTTCGCTCGCGCGCAGTCGCCATTGAGCCCTCGAGGCCTCTTCGGCATTTCCCTCGAGGAGACGCAGCGCGCGAGGTAGTGGCATCCTGCGCGTGCGCGCTCCTCGGGCAAGTTTTTTCGCGACCGGAGCTCAACTTGCCTGCACGCTCACTCCGGCGAAAAAACATACGCTCCTCTCGGGAAACGCCTGTGCGTCCTCGTCAGCCCCCGGATCGAGCCCGCGTTCTCGCTCAGGATTAGGCCCCAATTCCCGAGCGAGGCCAGCCGAGCGGCCGGGGACCAACGCGCCACAGGTCGTTGTTCCGTCGCGCGAGACGGACGGGTGGCCCGGGGCGAGACCCCTGGACCCGCTCGCGGCGCGGAGTCGTAGCAAAGTCCTCACGTTCGCAGCGACCGGGACAGCGGGTCGAGTCCCGTGACAGGACCCGCGTCGGCGAGCGCAGTCCCTGGTTCACGACTGGAGTTCTGAAGCCGTGCCTCGAGTCGAGGCGAGCGAGCCTCACCCCTCGACCCCCACCGCTTTCCATGCGTGCTTCACCGCCGTCTGCTCGGCTTTCCCGTTTCCGAACATCTCGCCCGCGATCGCGATCGTCACTGACGCGCACGTCTTGAAATCCGCGGTGTTCCTCAGGCGCTGCGTCAGCGCCGTGTACCAGATCGCTCCGGCTTTCTCCCACGAGTGGCCCCCGATGCCGATCGCCGAAAGCGCGAACGCCCGGTTCGGGATGCCGGAGTTGATGTGCACTCCCCCGTTGTCGTCATACCCGTCGTAGAAGCCCTTCATGGTCGTTGGCTGCGGATCTTTGCCGAGGACCGGGTCGTCGTATGCCGTGCCGGGCTCCTTCATCGAGCGGATGCCGACGCCCTTGACGGCCGGCATGAACAACCCCGCACCGATGATCCAGTCGGCTTTTTCCGCGGTTTGGCCGAGCTTCCATTGCTTGACCATCGAGCCGAAGACGTCGGAAAAGCTCTCGTTCAGGGCGCCCGGCTGCCCTTCGTAGTCGAAGTTTGCCTCTGTTCCCGTGACTCCATGGGTGAGCTCGTGGGCAATGACGTCGAGCGCAAGGGTGAACCGGCGAAAGATCTTGCCGTCGCCGTCGCCATAGACCATCTGCGTGCCGTTCCAGAAAGCGTTGTCGAACTTCTGACCGTAGTGGACCGAGGAATCCAGCCGCATGCCCTTGCCGTCGATCGAGCTCCGGCAGAAGACCTTCTCGTAGAAATCGTACGTCGCGCCCGCACCGTCGTACGCCTCGTCCACGGCAATGTCTTTAACGGTCGCCGAGCCTTCCGAGCGAACGAGCTTGCCGGGCAGCTTCTCGGTACCCTTCTCGTCGTACACGGTGCGCCGCTCTTCGCCTGCGGGAACAGCGGGGCACGTCTGGCCGTACACGTCGCGCTGGCCGCGCAGGCGCTCGGTCAGAAGCAGGGTCTTGCGCGCAAGCTCCTTCTGCTCGGCGTCGCCGTTTTTCTCGATGTGGTCGAGGATGTAGGGAGGGACGATGAACTGACAGCCGCTCATTTCGCGGCTTCCACATTCAGGTTGACACGTCGAAGGGATTTCGCGAGGCCGGTGGCAGGGTCGAACTCGATCGCGTACAGGCCGGGCGAAAGCTCGCCCTCCGGCGCGGCGAGCGCGCCCTTGAACCCCGCTGCCGCCCGACCCAGGCTGCCCAATGCCGTGAGCGTCTCAGCGAGTCCGTTCGTGCGCGAGTCGCCGAGCGAGGTGAGATTCCATCCCTGATCGAAAGCCGCCTTCGCGTCCACACCGTTGACGCCGGCGCGAACGCGCAGGATGTATTCCTCGTTGACCTTGGGGAGATAGATGATGGAAGTCTCGATGGCGCCCTTCGCGTCGGTCACCAGAAGATAGGGCTGCGGGCGATAGAACCGGACGCCGTCTTTATACGGATTCTCTGAACCTAAACGAGTTACCGAGACGCCCGCACAGGCGGCAAGGCACAGAACAAGGCACAGAACTCCCGGGAAAAGCCACAAATGCTTTCGCGACATGAGATCTCCTTGCGGTACCTATCGCGCAAGGCGCGAAACGGGGACGGCCTCACCAAAGAAAATTCATCGCCCTGCCGGTTTGCCTGAGTCCCGGCCGTTTCGAAACCCGAGGCTTTAAATGGGATCCCACGGAGCCGGGCGAACCCTCCGCGAGACGGACCCGCCGCGAAAAGTGAGACACGGCCTCGATCGTCCGCGAGGTGCCGCTCCCGACCCGTATCCGCAGAGAGTCGCCGGCGTTACTGCCGGCTTTATTGCCGGCTTTACTGGATGTTCAGCCCTCCGCTCGCGAAGCCGCCCACAGTGTTGACCAGGGAGACTCCGGCAGCGGTTGCCTGATAGACCATCATCAGGCGGGTCTGCGCCGTCACCGGAATGCTCAACCCCGTCGTGATTCCGTTGCTGACCGTTCCCGTCGCCACAATTCCCGTGAGCGCCGGGGCAAGGGTCACCGTCGCGCCGGGAATGGGGCTGAACAAATTGTTCGGGGTCGTCGACGAATAGAGCTGCGCCGTGATGGTGATCGTCGATCCGACGAGGGACAGAGACGAGCTCGTGCTGAAGTAGGCCGACATCGACGTGATGGTCGCGTTGCGCGGAAGGGAGAACGCGTCGTTTGGCCCGCCGGCGATGTTGATGTTCCCGCCCGACAGAGCGAGGCCGCCCGCGCGGTCTCCGAATCCCACCGCGACGACCGACCCCGTAAGTCCACCCGACACCGTCGTCAGGGTGATGGAGGACCCGGAAGCGAAGGGAATGATCGTGCCCGCGCCCGCCGCCCCGGTTGGGCCGGTCGGGCCCGCCGGGCCGGTGGGGCCGGCGATCCCGACTCCTGTCGGACCGATGGGGCCCGTGGGTCCGTTCGCGCCGGTTGCTCCTGTGGGGCCGGTCAGCCCTGTGGGTCCTGTCGGACCGGTCTGTCCCACAGGGCCTGTCGGACCCGTTGGCCCTGTCCGTCCAGTCGGACCCGTAGGACCTGTCGGGCCGGTTTGTCCCGTAGTCCCCGTGGGACCTGTTGGCCCCGTGGGTCCCGTGGGCCCTGTCGGTCCGGTGCTTCCGATGCGGGCGAGAAGATTCCAGTTCCCGTCGATGCCCGGGGTTCCCGTGCAACCGCCGACGTTGTTGCAGAAGTAGCTCGAGCCCTGGTACTCCACCGCGTCGCGGTAGTTGTACGTTCCGGCCGACCACGTACCCTGCCAGTTGATTCCGACGGGCCCTGTCGGTCCGGTCGGGCCTGTG
>JBOGJO010000441.1:0-1213 GCA_050747885.1 Thermoanaerobaculia bacterium | reverse complement strand
GCCCTGCCGCCTTCCCTCGCGGCGGCCTCGGCTCACTCACGCACGCGCTCGCCGAATCCGCGAAGCGGGCTGGCGCCGAGATCCGCACCAACGCGGAAGTCCGGCACATCCTCGTAAAGGATGGCGCCGTCTCTTGTCTAGTCCTCGCCGACGGCGAAGAAATCAAAATCGAAGCCGTCGTTTCCGGGGTCGATCCCAAACGTACTTTCTTCAAACTCCTCGATCCCACTCATCTCGATCCCACGTTCGCCCTTCGCATTCGCAATATCCGCGCCAACGGCACCGTCGCCAAAGTCAATCTGGCTCTCGATGGCCTTCCCGCGTTTCGGGCCCTCGAAAATTCCGAAAATGCGCTCAAAGCCCTCTCCGGCCGCATCCACATTGGCCCCGAGATCGATTATCTAGAACGCGCCTTTGATGCCTCCAAGTACGGCGAATTTTCCTCCTCGCCTTATCTCGATGTCACCATCCCCACGATTCTTGATCCCTCTCTCGCTCCCGACGGCAAACACGTCCTCTCTGCCTACGTCCAGTTCGCTCCCTTCAAACTTGCCACACTCGCTGCAGCTCCGGTCCAGGAAAAGGCCGCTCGCTCCGCCCACGCCGAAAAATCCAATTCGGCTCCGCCCCCGGAAAAATCCGAATTCAATTGGAGCGCCCGCCGCCGGGACCTCGGCGTCGCCGTTCTCAAAACTCTCGCCGAGTACGCGCCCAATCTCCCCAGCCTCGTCGAGCACATGCAGGTCATCACTCCCCACGATCTCGAAACCGTCTATGGCTTCAGTGGCGGCCACATCTTCCACGGCGAACTCGCTCTCGACCAGCTCTTCACCATGCGCCCCGTTCTCGATTGGGCTCGCTATAAAACTCCCATTCGCGGCCTCTATCTCTGCGGCTCCGGCACGCATCCCGGCAACGGCCTCACCGGCTCCTCCGGCGCCAACGCCGCCCGCGAAATCATCCGCGACCTCCGCTGATTCCTGACTCTTCTCTGTGTCCTCTGTGTCCTCTGCGCCCCCTGTCTAACGTCTTCTCTTCTTCGACGCTCGGCGCTTGCCGTTTCTCCCCATCCCAGTTATCTTTTTCTCAACTCCGATGTCCCCCATCGACCGCACTCGCCTTCAATCTCTTCACGAACAGGAAGAAAAGCGCTTCGTCTCCACTCATCCGCGCTCCGCCGAACTCTACCTCCGTGCCCAACGCTCCCTCCTCG
>JBOGJO010000440.1:0-1051 GCA_050747885.1 Thermoanaerobaculia bacterium | reverse complement strand
GTATAATTTAATGGTTGGCAGCACAGGGTCCGTCATCCGTTTCCCGGGGGTGATTTCCGCATGAGCAAACCTCAACTTCACGTTCTCGTCGTCGATGACGATGCGGATATGCGCGACGCGCTGCGCGGCTCGGTGGAAAACGGGTTCGCCCCGAATCCCGTCGCGATCGAGGAGGCTTCCTCGTTTGAAGAGGCGGTCCGGCTCCTGGGAAGCCGCGCGTACGACGCGCTGCTCGTGGACGTTCGCCTGCCGCGCGGCCGGACGGGGCTCGACGTCCTGGCCGAGGCCCGAAGCCGGGGCATCGATGCGCCGGCGATCGTGATCACGGGGCAGGGCGACGAGTCCTTCGCCGTTCAGGCGATGAAAGCGGGCGCGAGCGACTATCTTGTCAAGTCGGAGCTCACGGTCGACCGCATCCGCGATTCACTTCGGCGCGCCCTGGACAACGCCGAAAACGCCGCCCTCCGCAAGAGCGCGGAGGAGGCTCTCGCGAAGCTCGCCGCGATCGTCGAGAACTCGCAGGACGCGATCGTCAGCGAAACGCTCGACGGCCGGATCGAGATCTGGAATCCCGCCGCGGAAAGGCTTTTCGGCTATTCCGCCGCGGAGGTCGTCGGAGAGTCGACTCGAAGCCTCATTCCGGCCGAGAAAGTCGGCGAGGAAGAGGACATCCATCGCCGCGTGGGCCGCGGAGAGCCCGTCGAGCCGTTCGAGACCGAACGAGTTCGAAAAGACGGTTCCTGCGTCGCCGTTTCCGTGGCGGTGTCGCCGATCCGGGACGCGGCGGGCGCGATCCTGGGCCTCTCGAAAATCGCGCGCGATATCAGCGATCGGAAGAAATTCGACGAGGAGCGCCGTGCCCTGGAAGAGCAGATCCGGTTTCAGGCGTTTCACGACGTCTTGACGGGTCTTCCGAACCGGAGCCTCTTCGAGGATCGGCTGGCCGTTGCGATCGCGCAGGCCGAGCGCAACGCCGAAGGCTTGTGCGTGATGTTTCTCGACCTCGATCATTTCAAGGCGATCAACGACAGCCATGGCCATGCGGTCGGCG
>JBOGJO010000439.1:0-9326 GCA_050747885.1 Thermoanaerobaculia bacterium | reverse complement strand
GATCGCGAGCGGAAAATTCCACGGCGGGATGATCGCCCCCACGCCGAGGGGAAGGAATTCGAGGGATCCCTTTTCGCCCGGAATGGGAGTCAGGTCCTGGGGCTGCGCGAGGCGCCACATCTCCCGGGCGTAGAACTCGCAGAAGTCGATCGCCTCCGCGGTGTCGGCGTCGCCCTCGGGCCACGTCTTGCCCGCCTCGATCGTCATCATCGCGGAGAATTCATTCTTTCGATCGCGGATGATCGAGGCGATTTTCGCGATGCGCTCGCACCGTTCGCGCACCGGGGTGTTCTTCCATGTTTCGAACGCTTTCACGGCGGCGTCGAGCGCCTTCTCGGCGTCGGCCCGGGTGCCTTTCGCGAAACGGCCGATGACCTCGTCTTTCCGCGACGGGTTTCGCGATTCGAACGTCTCGGGCTTCTCGATCCACTGGCCGCCGATCCACAGCCTTCCCGAGAGTGGCAGGCGGGCCCGGACCTTTTCCAGCGCCGCGGCGTACGAGCGGCGGTGGCTTTCCGCTCCGAAGTCGGTGAGCGCCTCATTCTTGAATTCCGAGAACATTCGAAACCTCCGAGCGGTAAAATGTATCAAAAAGCGCGGGAGGAACGATGAAGGCGTTTTGTTCTGTGGTGGCCGCGACGATTTGCGCGGTGGCGGTTCCGGTCCGGGGGGATTCCCCGATGCCGCTGCTTCCGGGCGCGGGCGAATGCCCCCATCCGATTTCCACCTCGAATCGGGAAGCCCAGAAGTATTTCGACCAGGGGCTCTGTTTCGTTTACGCGTTCAACCACGAGGACGCCATTCGCTCGTTCGAGCGGGCGGCCGAGCTCGACCCGAGGAGCCCCATGCCGCCGTGGGGAATCGCCCTCGCAAACGGCCCGAACATCAACATGGACGTCGATGCTGACCACGAGAAGGCGGCTTTCGCGGCGCTGCAGAAAGCGATCTCCCTTTCCGCCAACGGATCCGAGATCGAGAGGGCCTACGTCTCCGCGCTGTCGAAGCGGTATTCCGGCGACCCGAAGGCGGACTGGAAGAAACTCTCGACCGACTACCGCCTTGCGATGAAAGATCTTTCGACCCGCTACCCGGACGATCTCGATGCCGCGACGCTTTACGCCGAGAGCATCATGGATTTGAATCCGTGGGCCTTCTGGACGAAGGACGGCAAGCCGGCGCGCCCGGATTCGGAGGAGATGGTCGCCGTGCTCGAGTCGGTTCTCAAACGCGCGCCGAATCATCTCGGCGCGAACCACTATTACATCCATGCCCTGGAAGCCTCGGATCATCCCGAGCGGGCGATGGCGTCGGCCCTGCGGATGGAGAATCTGGCGCCCGACGACGGCCATCTCGTCCACATGCCGGCGCACATCTACGCCCGGACCGGTGCTTACGGCGACGGCTCGCGCGTCAACGAAGACGCCGCCGACGTCGACCGCGCGTACATGCGCCGGGCGGGCGGCCAGACGTTCTACGCGTTGGCGTACTACAGCCACAATCTGCATTTCCTCTCGTTCTGCCGATCGATGGAGGGACGGTATTCCGACGCCCGCAAGGCTGCCGACCTGCTCGTCGAGCACGTGAAGCCCGCGATCGAAGGCATCCCGATGCTCGAGATGTTTCTGCCGGTGCCGATGGAAGTCGACCTGCGCTTCCACCGCTGGAAGGAGATCCTCACCGCTCCGGAGCCGCCGGAAAAGCAGGTTGTGTCGCGGACGTTTCGCCACTTCGCGAGGTCGTGTGCGTTTGCGGCCGCCGGAGACGCGCGTCGGGCGGAAGAGGAGGCCGCGGCGTTCGAAAAACTTCGGTCCGGCCTGTCGGCCGACGCGATGCTGCCGCTCATCAACCCGGCGTCGAGCATCCTGGAAGTCGCTTCCCACGTTGCGAAAGCCGAGATCGCCGCCGCGAAGGGAAAGACCGGCGAATCGGCCGACGAATCGATCACCGAATGGAAGAAAGCCGTCGCGGCTCAGGATGCGCTCAACTACGACGAGCCGCCGGACTGGTATTCCCCGGTGCGCGAGTCCCTCGGCGGCGCGCTGCTGCGCGCGGGGCGGCCCGCAGACGCCGAGCGCGTCTTTCGCGAAGACCTCGAAATCAACCCGCGGAACGGACGATCTCTGTTCGGGCTGTGGAAGAGCCTCGAGGCGCAGAAGCGCGACGGCGACGCCGCCTGGGTGAAGGCCCAGTTCGACGAGGCCTGGAAAAACGCCGACGCGCCGCTGACGGTCGGGGACTTATAACCCCTCACCCACCGCTGTGGCGGTCCTCCCTCCCGCGCTTACATACCGGTCTAAAGACTGCCCACAGGAGAGGGGATGGTCTGGCCCGCTGTTCCCTCTCCCCGTGGGAGAGGGTGGCTGCCGAACAGGCAGCCGGGTGAGGGGTCAGGAAGTTGCGGCCTTGCGCCGGCGCTCCGCCCACGCGTACAGCGCGAAGCCGACCGCGAGGAACCCGAAGGACTCCACGAACACTTTTGTGAAGAACGCGACCTTGTTGGCGGTTCCCGACGGGGGAACCAGCGCGAGCCCGATCGCGAGCAGCGTCGTCAGAAAGCCCACCCCGTTGGAGATCCAGCTTCCGGCGGCGCCGCCGGGCACCACGATCGCGCCGGAGGCGCCGGCGATGTCGCGGCGAAGCCGAATCGCGCTCGCGAACATGTAGAGGTACGGAATGAAGTACGTGATCAACGTGGCCTCGACGAGGATGAGGTACGCCTCCTTGACGGTCGAGCCGGCGGCGGAGGCGAGGATGAAGAGAGCGGAAAGCCCGGCCTGGACGAGGAGCGCGACATAGGGCGTCTTCCACTTCGGATGCAGGGTGCCGAAAACCGGCGGCAGGTACCGGTCGAGCCCTCCGACGAAAAGGAGCCGCGCGGTCCCGATCAGCCACGCCCCCATTCCGCCCAGGCCCGCGATCGTCATCAGGATCGCGATGGGCGGGCCGATCCACGCCATGCCGTGCTTTGCCCCCGCGGCCGCGATCGCCTGGTTCACGCCGGAGATGATCGAGACATCCTCGGGCCGCAGGGCCCACATCAGGGAAATCGTTCCCACCATGTAGCAGGCGGCGATCGTGACGGCCGAGATCACGATGGCGCGGGGGAACGTCCGCTTCGGCTCGACGACCTCTCCGGCAAGCATCGGCGCGAGCTCCAGCCCCGCGAAGCCGAAACAGATCAGGGCGAAAAACGAGATCGTGTCGAAATTCGAAAACGACGGCAGAAACGATCGGGCCGAGAAGACCGTCGCCGATCCGTCGCGCAGGAGCGCCACCACGCCGACGAGGAGAAGGGCTGCGGAAGGGAGCCACTGCGCGAGGCCGCCGAGGTTCTGCACCCACTTCCCGGTCTTGAGACCCACGATGTTGAGGGTGAGGGCGATGGCGAGCAGGATGAGGGCGGCGGTCGCCCCGTAAGCCGTGCTCTTCTCGAGGTGCGCAAACCGCAGGTTGAACGTGTAAAGGGCGAAAACGACGGTGGACAGTCCGAGCGTTGGAATGTACGTGATGTTCGAAGCCCAGTAGAGCCAGCCGCACAGAAACCCCTGCCGGGGACCGAATGCGCGGGTCGTCCAGACGTAGAGGCCTCCTTCTTCCGGGATTGCCGACGAGAGTGCCGCGACCGCCAGGCCCTGCGGGATGAAGAAGGTCACCGCCGCGAGGATCCACAGGCCGAGGGACGACGGGCCCGAATGCGCGGCAAGCGCGATCCACCGCATCCCGACGATTGCGGCGACGTTGAACAAGACGAGGTCGGAGGTCTTGAGCGTTCTTTCCAGGGACATTCGGCGTATCCTACGCCATTTTTCAGGGCTTTCCGGGCGCGGCGGCTCCTTTGGCCGCGGACATCTCGTGAAAGGCGGCATCGACCGAAGGCCCGGTCACATAGTTGTCGAAGATGAACCCCAGCCATTTCGATTCGCCGGCGAAGCGGCGGCGAAAGCTCTTGAAGTCCACGTCCTTCCGGGTCTGATCGAGCGTCTCCCCGCGCGAAACCGCGGCGGCCACCCGGGTGCTGACGTCGGTCATCAGCTCCTCCATCAAGGCCAGATACGAATCGCCCCGAAGCACCGGCCCGTGGCCCGGCACGGAGACGGAAGCGTGGAGCGCGCGAAGCGCCTTGAGGCTCTTTGCCCACTCGGCAATGTGGGACTGAGGATCGCCGATCAACGGAACCGGCCAGACGACGAGGTCGCCCGTGATCGCGATGCGCTCGGCCGGAAGGTTCACCACGAGGTCGCCGGCCGTGTGTCCCGGTAGATGCAGGATCTCGATGGTCCGGTTTCCGCGAAAGAGGGTGATTCGGTCGTCAATCGCGATGTCCGGAAGGATGATCGGGGCCCCGGGGACCTCGGCCATGTAGCGGTCGACGAGACGGGCGTCGCTCGCGTATGCGGCGCGCTCCTCCGCCGTCAATTCGCCTCCCGCAAAGCTCTTGTTGTGCGCCAGGAAGTCCCTTTCCTGCGCGGCGAATTTCGGGGCGCCTTCGATCATCTCCTTCCGGTTTGCGAGACCGGTCGTCGGCAGGTAATCGCGAAGGCTCCGGTGACCGATGAAGGAAACGCCCGGAAAGGCGTCCCGGTAAACGTGGTTGCCCGTGATGTGGTCGTCGTGCCAGTGCGTGTTGATCACGTAGCGGACCGGTTTCGGGGTGATTTTCCGTAGGGCGGCGATCATGTCTTGGGAGGCCTCGGGAGCGTCCACGACGACGACGTCGTCGTCGTTGACGATGAAGACGCTGTTGCCGTCCACCATCAGGCCGACGGGGTAGTTCCGGACGAGGGCGTAGACCCCGTCCGCGAGTTTTTGGACGTCGAAGCTGTTCGAGTAAGGATCGGGCGGCGTGGGCTTGGCTGAACCGCTCAACGGAAGCAAGGCGCAGGCGATGGCTAAAGCGGCTCTCGAGATCATCATGGGGTCCTCCCGGGACTGATACGAAAATTCGGAAGCTTCGTTTCGGTGGAGCTATGATGTCGGAAAAAACATAAGGCAAAACATAAAAATGCGATACGTCGGACTTCTCGTGATCCTGCTCGGCGCGGCCGGATCGCTCGTTTTCTCCAAGCCGGATCTCCGCTGGGAGGCGGCCGGCGCGGCGATTGTCGGGGTGGTCCTCGTTCTCAGCGCGAAGCGCGCTCCGTCAGCATAGGCGCCTCCGACGCCGGCGCGCGGCCCGTCAGGGCGCCGTCCAGATCTTCGAGGATGTCGCGGGAGTCCTCGATTCCGACGGAGAGACGAACCAGATTTTCGGAGATTCCCGCCGCGGCTCGCTCGGCCGAGCTCAGATGGGGAAAGACCATGGAAGCCGCGTGGGCGGCGAGCGATTTCGTTCCACCGAGGCTGACGGCGCGGCGAACCAGCCGGAGGCGGCTCGTGAATTCCCGCGACTCTTCGTAGCCGCCCGCGAGCTCGAAAGATAGGACTCCTCCGAACCCGCTCATCTGCCGGGCCGCCAACTCGTGCTGCGGATGGGAGGGGAGCCCGGGGTAATGGACGCCTACGACGTTGGGATGCGATTCGAGGAACCGCGCGACTTCCAGAGCGTTGCGGTTGTGTCGCTCCATCCGAAGCGGAAACGTCTGAAGGCCGCGCGACAGCAGCCAGCTCTCCATCGGGTGGAGCGTCATGCCGTACACGATGAGCGCCTCCCAGAGATGGTCGAGCCTCTCGCGCGAGCCCACGACCGCGCCCGCGGTGACGTCGCTGTGGCCCGAGAGATACTTCGTGGCGCTGTGGACGACGAGGTCGATCCCGGCCTCGATCGGCCGCTGGTTGTAAGGCGTGGCGAACGTGTTGTCGGCGCAGGTCACGATGCCGCGCGAGCGTCCGAGCGCCGAAATCGCGGAGAGGTCGGTGAGCGAGAGGGTCGGGTTGACCGGAGTCTCGACGTAGATCAGGCGGGTGTTGGGCCGGATCGCGGCTTCGAAGGCTTTCGGA
Source organism: Thermoanaerobaculia bacterium (assembly GCA_050747885.1). Taxonomy (GTDB): domain Bacteria; phylum Acidobacteriota; class Thermoanaerobaculia; order UBA5066; family DATFVB01; genus CAWEYG01. Next base: position 3,389 of record JBOGJO010000439.1, on the reverse strand, counting down.
TCGGTCTGGTCGACGGCTGTCGATTCGATTCCGAAAGAGGGGAGCCACCGGCTCAGGAGCTTGGTGGTTCCCACGTAATGGGTCTTCTGCGCGACGACGTGGTCACCCGCTTTGAGCAGACCGAGGAATACGAGGCTGATTGCGGCCATTCCGGATCCTGTGACGAGCGCCGCCTCGCCGCCTTCGAGGTCGCAAAGTGTCCGCTCGGCCTCGGAGAAGTTCGGATTGCCGTATCGCGTGTAATACGTGCGGGGGTGAGTCGCGAGGCCCGCCTGCGCGATCTCTTCCGGGGTGTCGAAGCCGAACGTGGCAGTCTGCCAGATCGGCGAGGAGAGGGAGTAGCCGGATTCCCCGTCCGGTCGGGAGGAAAAGCCGGAGTGAACGAGGCGCGTGCCGATTCGCCACGAGTCGGGGCGTTTTTCTTTGCTCATGCCCGGAGGCTAGCCCCGCCGGTTTCGAAGATCAACAGCCAGGCGCCCGCAAATGGTCTGAACTACAATCCTCGTGCCTGGCGGCGAATTGTGAATTTGTGAATGCTGAATTTTGAATGTGTCATTCCCGCGAAAGCGGGAATCCAGTCTTCGAAATTCCCATGAGCCTGACCGCCGGAGCCCGCCTCGGCCCCTACGAAATCGTTTCGCCATTGGGTGCCGGCGGGATGGGGGAGGTCTACAAGGCGCGCGATACGCGGCTGGGGCGCGACGTCGCGATCAAGGTGCTTCCCTCGCACCTCTCCGACGATCCGGAGCTCAAGGCCCGATTCGAGCGCGAGGCGCGAGCGATCTCGCAACTCACCCATCCGCATATTTGCACGCTCTACGACGTGGGGGAGACTCAGGTCATTGCGAGTGAAACGAAGCCATCTGATCTGACAGCGTCAAGCGGCACGACCGTGGCCGTTCAGTACCTCGTGATGGAGCTGCTCGAAGGGCAGACGCTCGCCGAGCGGCTGGAGAAGGGCCCCCTGCCGGTCGAGCAGGTCCTTCGTTCCGCCGTCGAGATTGCCGACGCGCTCGACAAGGCGCACCGGGCGGGCATCGTCCACCGGGACCTGAAGCCCGGCAACATCATGATGACGAGGTCGGGCGTGAAGCTGCTCGATTTCGGCCTCGCGAAGGCCGCGGCGGGGCAGGGTGCGGTGGACTCGCAACTGTCGTCGCTGCCCACGGAGGCCGAACGCCCCCTGACCGAGCGGGGCACGATCCTTGGGACGTTCCAGTACATGGCGCCGGAGCAGCTCGAGGGGAAGGAAGCCGACGCGCGCTCCGACATCTTCGCATTCGGCTGCGTCCTGTATGAGATGGCGACGGCGCAGAAGGCGTTCACCGGCGCAAGCCGCGTTTCCCTCATCAGCTCGATCCTGCGCGACGATCCCCGGCCGATCTCGGTGGTCGCCCCCATGACGCCGCCCGCGTTCGACCGGGTCGTGAAGACGTGCCTCGCGAAGGACCCTGAGGAGCGGTGGCAAAGCGCGCGCGACGTGAAGAGCGAGCTCCAGTGGATTTCCGAGGCGGGCTCGCAGGCGGGCGCGCCGGCCGTCATCGCGTCGCGGCGCAAGAGCCGGGAACGGCTCGCGTGGGTCTGCGCCGGTGTCGCCGCGGTCGCCGCCGCGCTGCTCGCCGCGGGGTACATCCGCCGCGCTCCACGGGAGGGCAAGCCGATTCTCGCCGTTCTCCTGCCGCCCGAGAAAGTGTTCGTGACCGATCTCGCGCTTTCGCCGGACGGCTCGAAGCTCGCGTTTTGCGCCGTCCGGCCCGGCTCGCTGCCGGGGCTCTGGATTCGCACGCTTTCGGAGCCCGCGGGCCGGCCGGTTCCGGAAACCGAAGGCGCGATGTTTCCTTTCTGGTCGCCCGACGGCAGGTTCGTCGCGTTCTTCAGCCAGGGAGCGTTGAAGCGCGTCGACGCCTCGGGAGGTCCGCTTCTGACGATCTGCGATGCCGAGCGGGGGGCCGGGGGCGCCTGGGGGAGCGACGGGACGATACTCTTCGCGCTGCCGACGTCGCCGATTTTTCGCGTCGCGGCCTCGGGCGGCAAGCCGGTCCCGGTGACGAAGCTGGACTCGTCGCTCCACGTGACGGCGCACCGCTACCCCTCGTTTCTTCCCGACGGGCGGCACTTTCTTTACATGGCGGCGGACCTGTCGGCTTCCGCGAGCGACTCCGCGAACTCGATCCGGGTCGGATCGCTCGACGGAAAGCTCGACAGGGCGATCGTTCCCGTGGCCTCGAACGCCGCCTATGCGGACGGACGCCTTTTCTATGGCCGCGACGGCGCGCTGCTGGCTCAGAAATTCGACGTTTCCCGGTGGGAGGTGAAGGGCGATCCCGAGACGGTCAGCGAGCGCGTTTCGCAAAACGGCTGGTTCGCGTTCACCCTGTTCTCCGTCTCGGGACCGACGCTCGTCTGCCTTCCGCTTCTCGCCGTTCCGCTGCAGCTTACCTGGGTCGACCGAAACGGCCGTTCGCTCGGCGTCGTCGGAGAACCGCGCGCGTTCAACAACGGACGCCTCTCGCCCGATGGCCGCCGAATCGTCGCCGATGTCTTCGACCCTGGTAAAAACAAGCGCGAAATCTGGATGTTCGACGTCGCGGGCGGCGCTGGAACCCGATTCGTCTCCAGCAACTGGGGCGACCAGACTCCGGTCTGGTCGCCCCAGGGCGACCGGATCGTGTTCGCGTCGGGCCGAAGGACGAAGGGAACGAAGTTCGATCTCTGGACGAAGCGTCTCGACGGAAGCCCGGAGGAGCTCTTTCTCGAATCGCCGGACGGCCGCAATCCCGAGGATTGGTCTCCCGACGGGCGCATCCTCACGCTCAACGTCACCCCGGCAACGGGAAAGCGAACCCAGCAGCTCTGGGTCGCGGAAACCGGCGGAGCGCACAAAGTGGTTCCGTTCGCCGCCGACGCCGATTTCCAGGGTTCGAGCCGGATTTCTCCCGACGGCCGATGGATCGCGTACGTTTCGAACGAATCGGGAAAAATCGAGATTTACGTGCGCCCCTTCCCCGAGGGCCCCGGCCGGTGGCAGATTTCCACCTCCGGCGGAGCGAGCCCCGTCTGGCGCCGCGACGGGAAGGAGCTCTATTTCGAGTCTCTCGACTTCAAGGTGACGGCCGTGCCGATCAGCGCGTCTCCGACGTTTCGCGCCGGCCCGCCCGCGCCGCTGTTCGACCTTCGCTCGGCGACAAACGGGCTCATGGACGTCCCCGCCGGGGAGGGGACGTTCCTCGTCGCGCTCGCGACGAGCGACCAGATCAGCCCGCCGTTCAGTCTCGTCCTGAACTGGCGCGGGCTGCTCCGGAAGGAGTGAGTCCGGCCCCGCCGCCACCTGGATGCAGAAACTCGATCGCGCCAATTTCGTAATGGATGATGAATTCGGATCCGTCATC
>JBOGJO010000438.1:0-13970 GCA_050747885.1 Thermoanaerobaculia bacterium | reverse complement strand
GATCCTCTTCACGCCGAGCTTCAACACGGGTTTGATGGAGATTCCGGCCATCGGCGGGACGCCGAGGGTCGCCACGACACCCGACCCGAAACGCAGCGAGCGTTCCCATCGCTGGCCGCAGATCCTTCCGGACGGCAAGACGGTGATCGTCACGGTCGGCGTCGTCGCAAGCCCCGGCAACTACGATGCCTCCCCGGTCGCGGCCGTCGATCTCGTGACGGGCCGCGAGAAGATCCTGATCAAGGCGGCCCGGATGGCGCGCTACGTTCCGCCCGATCACCTGGTCTTCCAACGCGACACGAAGCTCTATTCCGTCCGCTTCGATCCGAAGTCCCTTTCGGTTCTCTCGACTCCCTCCACCGTGCTTTCCGGGGTCGGCGGCGAGGTGAGCAGCGGCGCCGGATACTTTGCGGTCTCGCGCAACGGGACGCTCCTCGACGTTCCGGCGAGTCCGCTCGGCGACGAGTCCGAGATCGTCCTGGTTTCCCGGGAGGGAAAGATCACCCCGCTGCCCCTTCCCAGCCGCCCGTATCACTATCCGAGATTTTCTCCGGACGTGAATCGCATCGCGTTCTCGGCCGGGTCCGGCCCCGGAGGATCGTTTCTCGGCACCGACGACGACATCTGGACGTACGACCGGTCGTCGCGGAGCCTCAACCGGCTCACGTTCGACAACCACAATCTGGCCCCGATCTGGTCGCCGGACGGCAAATGGATCGCGTACACGTCCTCGGGCGGCGAGGTCCACGGAATCCTGCGAAAGCCGTCGGACGGCAACGGTCCGGCCCAGGTGGTCTGGCCGACCGAGAATCCGGTCATCGCCAACGAGTGGACAAGAGACGGAGCGAGACTGATCGTTTCGAGTGTGGACTTGAAAATCGGCCTCTGGCTCGTGCCGGCTTCCGGGAAATCGAAGCCTGAATTGCTCTTTCCCGGAGCCGACGCGGAACAGGTCTGGGGCGCGAGGCTTTCTCCCGACGGGCGGTTTCTCGCCTACACATCTTTCGGCTCGGGAAGCAACGTCGTCTTCGTTCAGACGTTCCCTCCCGGCGCCGGCAAGTGGCAGGTTTCGCCGGACGACGGCGTGATGCCGGTGTGGGGCAAAGACGGCCGTGAGCTCTTCTACGCCCGGGGGGACCAGATGATGGCGGTCGAGGTGCGGCAGGGCTCCACTTTCGAAGCCGGGCCACCGCGCGAGCTTTTTGCAGGGCCGTTTAGTCTTCGGACGGCTCCGCTGACGAACTACGACGTCTCGCCCGACGGCCAGACCTTCCTCATGATTCGGCCGGCCGGAAACGCCGGTGTCAACCGGCAGATGCAGGTGCTCTTGCATTTCGCCGACAGCCTGCCATCCGCGGCGGCGGATCCGAGCGCGAATTGATTCCGACCCTCTTCGATCCGCTGCTGCCGGCTTCCCCGGACTGGAGTCGCAAATGACGCTGGCGCCCGGCACCCGCCTCGGACCGTACGAAATCCTCTCGCCACTCGGCGCAGGAGGGATGGGAGAGGTCTACCGGGCGCGCGACACGAAGCTCGACCGCGAGATCGCCATCAAGGTCCTGCCCGAATCTCTCGCGCAGGACCGCGATGCGCTCGCGCGCTTCGAGCGCGAAGCAAAGGCCGTCGCCGCGCTGAACCATCCGAACATTCTTTCGATCCACGACTTCGGGCAGGAGGGGGAGGTTGCCTACGCCGCGACGGAGCTGCTCGAAGGAGAAACGCTCCGCACCCGTCTCGACGGCGCCCTCCTCCCGCAGCGGCGTGCGGTCGAGATCGCGATCCAGATCGCGCGGGGGCTCGCGGCCGCCCACGAGAAGGGCATCATCCACCGGGACCTGAAGCCCGAAAACGTTTTTCTCACCTCGGACGGCCGGGTCAAGATCCTCGACTTCGGGCTCGCGAAGAGGATCGCGATGGCGTCGGCGGAGACCAACGCGCCAACCACTCCCGCGGGCACCGAGCCGGGAACCGTCCTGGGAACCGTGGGCTACATGTCGCCGGAACAGGTCCGCGGCCGCGACCTCGACGCGCGGACCGACATCTTCTCCTTCGGCGCGATCCTGTACGAGATGCTCTCGGGAAGACGCGCGTTCAAGGGGGATTCCCACGTCGAAACGATGAACGCGATCCTCAAGGAGGATCCGCCCGAGCTCCTCGAGTCCGGCCGAAACGTCGCGCCGGCCCTGGACCGGATCGTGCGCCGTTGTCTCGAGAAGGCGCCGGAAGCCCGCTTCCACTCGGCGAGCGACCTCGCCTTCGACCTCGAAGCGGTCACCGGGACGTCGTCCACGAGCGTTTCGAAACAGATCGCAACGCGCGGCCGGGGCCGCGGTGCGCGTCCGAGCCTGGCCGTCGTGCTTGCGCTCCTCGCCGCCGTCGGCGCGGGCGCCTTTCTGGCGGGTCGGCGGGCGCCGCGCAGCGTGATGGAAGACGTGAACTTCTCGCAGCTGACCTTTCGCGGAGAGCCGATCTTCAACGCGCGATTCGCGCCGGACGGAAAGACGATCTTCTACAGCGCCGCGCCGACGGGCAGCGTTCCGGAAATCTACTCCGCCCGGATGGGATTCCCGGGCTCGACACCGCTGAACGTGCCCGACGCCCATCTCCTTTCGGTCTCCGCCAATGGCGAGCTCGCGATCCTGACGCACGCCCGGTTCATTCGGCATGACGTTTTTCAGGGGACACTCGCCCGTATGCCGATCGAGGGCGGCGCGCCCCGCGAAATCCTCGATGCCGTGAGAGAGGCCGACTGGTCTCCGGACAAAACCGATCTCGCGATCATTCGCGAGGTCGAAGGCAAGGACCGATTGGAGTTTCCCGCCGGCAAGGTCCTGTGCGAGACGGGGGGATATTTCAGCAATCCCCGTTTTTCGCCGGATGGAAAGCTCATCGCCTTCTTCGAGCATCCGATCAAATGGGACGACCGCGGCCTCATCGCGGTCGTTAACGTCGCGACCCGGAAGAAGACCGTCTTGAGCCGCGGCTACTGGGGGGAGGAAGGTCTGGCATGGCTTTCGGGAGGGAGCGAGATCCTCTTTTCCGCGGGGGATGCTTACGCCAACTTCAAGGTGTACAGCATCGACCTCTCCGGCCACCGCCGGGTCGCGCTCCAGAGCGCCGGGGGCGTCACGATCCAGGACGTCGCCTCCGACGGCCGCTGGGCCTCGACGCGAGACGACTTCTTCTCGGCCATGATGGTGCGCACGCCGGGGGCCGCGAAGGAGCGCGACCTCTCGTGGCTCGACTTTTCCGATCCGGCCAAATTTTCGCCCGATGGCCGGACAATCCTCTTTTCGGAGCAGAGCGGGAGCGTGGGAGTCAACTACGCCACGTGCCTGCGGCAAACCGACGGGTCTCCGGTCATCCGGCTCGGGGAGGGATTTCCGGAGGACCTGTCGCCCGACGGCAAGTGGTCGTTGACGGACGTGCCGATGACGCCGCAGCAGCTCGTGATGTACCCGACGGGCGCGGGAGCGCAACGGAAGCTCGACACAGGCGGGATCGTGAGCTTCGATTCGGCCAGCTTTTTTCCGGACGGCAAGAGCATCCTGGCCTGCGGGCACGAGGAGGGGCACGCGCCGCGCTGCTACGAAATCCCCCTCTCCGGCGGCGCCCCCCGCCCCGTCACACCGGAGGGGACCACGACCGGCACCGTTTCGCCCGACGGGAAACGCGTCCTTGCACAGTCGGTCGGCGGCAGCGCTCTCACGGTTTTCCCGCTGGGCGGCGGGACGCCGCGGCCGGTCCCGGGGGACTGGGGCGGAGATTACGCGATCGGCTGGGCTCCTGACGGCGCCTCGTTCTACGTCTTCGGGCACGCGGAAGTCCCGAGCCCCGTCTACCGCGTCGATGCCGCAAGCGGACGGCGCACGCTCATCCGGAAAGTGGGCCCGGAGCAGCTCACCGGAGTCCTTCAGATCGCCAGCTTCGCGATGACTCCGGATACGTCGGCGTACGCCTATGGCACCCGGATTCTGAATTCCCAGCTCTATCTCGTGACGGGCGCGAAATGACGGTCGCCGCCCCCGTCCCGCTCGAATCCGTCCGCTCGACGGTGAGGCGTCGATGACCCTCGCAAGCGGAACGAAACTGGGGCCTTATGAAGTTCTCTCGCCCCTCGGCGCGGGCGGCATGGGAGAGGTCTACCGGGCGCGCGACACCAAGCTGAACCGCGACGTCGCGATCAAAGTTCTGCCGGCATCGCTCGCTCAGGACCGCGAGGCGCTTGGGAGGTTCGAGCGCGAGGCACACTCGATTGCCGCATTGAACCATCCGAACATCCTGTCGATCTTCGATTTTGGAAACGAGGACGGCGTCTCCTACGTCGTCATGGAGCTTCTCGAAGGAGAAACCCTTCGGTCGAAGATCGACGGTGGCCCGGTGCCCCAGCGGCGCGCAGTCGAGATCGCGACCTCGATCGCCCGGGGCCTCGCCGCGGCGCACGAGAAGGAAATCATCCATCGGGACCTGAAACCCGAAAACGTCTTCCTGACGTCCGACGGGCGCGTGAAAATCCTCGACTTCGGCCTCGCGAAGAAACTCGACCGCGGAGCCGCCGAAACGAACGCGCCAACGGCGCCCGCGGGCACGGAGCCGGGAACCGTGATGGGAACGATCGGCTACATGTCGCCCGAGCAGGTCCGCGGTCGCGAGCTCGATCCTCGCACCGACATTTTCTCTTTCGGCGCGATCCTCTACGAGATGCTCTCGGGCAAGCGGGCGTTCAAGCGCGATTCGGGCATCGAGACGATGAATGCCATTCTGAAAGAAGAACCGACGGAGCTGGTCGAGACGGGGCGAAGCATTTCTCCGGCGCTGGATCGGATCGTCCGTCACTGCCTGGAGAAATCGCCGGAGGCCCGCTTCCACTCCGCCGGCGACATCGCGTTCAATCTCGAGACTCTGGCGGCGGAATCGACTTCGTCCGCGAGCGGAAGGACGTTTTTGTCTCCCCGAATCGGATGGCAAAAGCCCGCAATCACCTTCGCGACGATCGCCGCCGCCGTTGCCGCCGGCATACTGCTCGGCCGCGCGACGCGCCCCGCCGCCTCGCCTCCGTCGTTCGAGCGTCTGACTTCCCGGCGCGGGACGGTCACGGCTGCGCGCTTCGCCGCGGACGGCCGAACGGTCATTTATTCGGCGCAATGGGAGGGAAAGCCCGCGGAAGTCTTTTCCGTGCCGTCAGGGGGCCAGGAAGCGCGGCCGCTCGGTTTCGGAGAGGCCATGCTCCTGTCGGTATCGTCGACCGACGAGCTCGCCTTGAAGCTTCGTCCCAGGCTCTGGAGCGGCGAGTTTCACGGCACGCTCGCCCGCGTTCCACTTTCCGGCGGCTCCCCGCGCGAGCTCGTCGAAAATGTCCTGGACGCCGACTGGAGCCCCGACGGAAGCGCGCTCGCTCTCATTCGCCTGGTCGCCGGCATCAAGTTCGCGATCGAGTTCCCCGAAGGCAAGATGTTGCGCGAGGAGCGCGGATTCCTGCGCGCCATCCGCGTGTCGCCCGACGGAGCGCGGATCGCGGTCGCGGGGGGACTCCCGCCCTGGTCGAGCCCGTCGCTTTTCCTGTTGGACCGTTCCGGCACAAAAAGGGTTCTGGGACCGGACGACGTCACCGGCCTGGCCTGGATCCGGAACGGCAAAGAAGTGTGGTTCACTTCGGCCGAGCCGGCCGGGGAGACGAACCTCTGGGCCGCCGGTCTCGGCGGAAGAAGGAGGCTCGTCTTCCGCGGGGCGGGCTTGATGTCACTGGAGGACATCTCCCGGAGCGGTGATCTCATCGTCAGCCTGATACGCCAGCAGGCCAGCGTCATGTACCACGCTGCCGGGGCCGCACGCGATGGTGACCTCGCCTGGCACGAAGGAAGCCAGGCGCTCGACATTTCCCCGGACGGCCGTACGGTTCTGTTGAGCGACGGGAGACCGGGCGCCGGCACGGGCGGAGGCCCGGGCGACGTCTTTTTTCTTCGCAAGACCGACGGGTCTCCGGCGATCCGTCTCGGCGACGGAATCGCAACGCAGTTTTCTGGAGACGGAAAGTGGGTGTTCGCGCAGGAAACGGGGTCGAAGACCACGTTCCTCCTCGTGCCGACCGGACCGGGGGAATCGAAGAAAATCCCGGTTCCGACCGAGATCAGCCAGGGCTACCTGTTCCCCGACGGCCGCCGCGTTCTCGTGAGCGGCATTCTTCCGAACGGTCAGGCGCGAATCTACTCGACCGACCTCGACGGGAAAAACTACCGTCAGATCGCGCCGGACGGCTTCGACTTCTACATCGGCGAGCTGCCGATTTCTCCCGACGGAAAATTCGTCGCTGCAAACAACGGCGGGATCGGGACGGCGACCCTGCAGGTCTTTCCAGCGGAAGGCGGCCCGGCCCGGAACGTTCCCGGCTTCGAAGAAGGAGACGTCGTCATCCGGTGGGCCGACGACGGCCGCTCGCTTTTCGTCTTCAAGCGCAACGAGATGCCCACGCACGTCTTTCGTCTCGATACTCTGACCGGTCAGCGCACACCCTGGCTCGAGCTCATGCCCGCCGATCCCGCCGGCGTGACGCGAATTCCGTCGATCGTCATGTCCGCCGACGGACGCTCATACGCGTACAACTTCACGCGAAGCCTGTCGGATTTGTATCTGATTCGGGGGCTGAAATGATTCGCCTTCGCGCAGAGAGCTTCGGCGCGAGGGAGCCGCTCGGCGCGGCCTTGAGATTGCGATGACTCTTGCCAACGGGACAAGACTCGGTACTTACGAGATTGTGTCTCCCCTGGGGTCGGGCGGCATGGGCGAGGTGTATCGGGCGCACGACAAGAAGCTCAATCGCGACGTCGCCGTCAAAGTGTTGCCCGAGTCGCTCTCGAAGAATGCCGACGCGCTTTCGCGTTTCGAGCGTGAGGCGCACGCCGTCGCGGCGCTGAACCATCCCAACATCCTGTCGATTTTCGATTTCGGTTCTCATGAAGAAACGGCCTACGCCGTCATGGAGCTCCTCGAGGGTGAAACGCTTCGCGAGATCCTTTCGAACGGTCCTCTTTCGAATCGCAAGACGACAGATTTCGCGAGGCAGATTTCGGCCGGGCTCGCCGCCGCGCACGGCAAAGGAATCGTGCATCGCGACCTGAAGCCCGACAACGTTTTCGTGACCGACGACGGGCGTGTGAAAATTCTCGACTTCGGCCTCGCCAAAGAAGCGGTGAAGAGCGTGCCGAACGACCAGACGCACTCCCCCACGGTTTCCGCCTACACGGAACCGGGAACGGTGATGGGCACGGTGGGATACATGTCGCCGGAACAGGTCAAGGGACAGGCGGTGGACTCGCGCTCCGACATTTTCTCGTTCGGTGCGGTGCTCTACGAAATGGCGACCGGAAAGCGCGCGTTTCAGCGCGAGACCGCCGCCGAGACGATGACGGCGATCCTGCGTGAAGACCCCCCCGAGCTCGCCGACGCCGGAAAGACACTCTCTCCCGCGCTCGACCGGATCGTTCGCCACTGCCTCGAGAAGAAGCCCGAGCAGCGATTCCAGTCCGCGAGCGACATCGGCTTCGCGCTGGAGGACGTCTCGACTTCCCGGGCGTTGAGCGGGGCCGCGGCCTCCCGGGGATCGCGCTCGACCGAAAGCCGCGCGGTGTCGCCGGCGGTCGCGCTGCTCGCTCTTCTCGCGGGCCTGCTCGCGGGAGCCGGGATCTGGAGCCGGCTGCGCCGCCCGGCCGCCGTCGAGCCGATCCGCGTCCACGCCCTGACGTTCTCGGGAAAGGACGGCGATCCGTCTGCGTCCCCGGATGGAAGACTCCTCGCGTTCACCTCGTGGAGGGACGGAACCTCCCGCATCTGGATCAAGCAGTTCGTGGGAGGAGGCGGCGAGGCGCCGCTGACGGCGGGCCCCGACCAGCGCGCCCGGTTTTCCCCCGACGGAACGTCCTTGCTCTTCCTGCGCGACCTCGGATCCACGCGGGCCGTCTATCGCGTCGGCATCGTCGGCGGCGAGCCGCGGCGGCTGATCGACGATGCGAGCGAGGCCGACTGGTCTCCCGACGGAAGGAAAATCCTGTATTACCGCAACCGGCACCAGGGCCCCCGAGCCAGCGTTCGATTCGGAGTCTTCGACATCGATGCCGGAAGGGACTCGACCCTCGCCGAGATCAACGACCTCGACGCGTATTCGGCTCGGTGGTCGCCCGACGGATCGAGGGTCGCGTTCTCGGGAGGCGACGTCAACCGAAATTCGGCGACGTGGCGCCTCCTGCAGATCGATGCGGCGACGGGAAAGGTCTCGCCGCTCGGGCCGGACCGGCTGCGAAAGCCCGTCGGAGGCATTGCCTGGTCCGGAGACGGACGCTCGGTCTTTTTCGTCGAGGCGTCGAGCGTCGTCGGCGACATCGCCGGCTCCGGCAGCCGGGTATTCCGGCTCGACCTCGCGTCGAACAAGGAAACGCCGATCCTCTGGGCGGAAGGCCTCGCGAATATCAACGCATCCGCCGGAGAAGTGACGCGGTGCGACGTCCTCTCGCCCGGCCGGCTCGTCTTCACCGAGCACCTCCGCCGCCAGAATCTGCGCGAAGTCGAGCTGCGTCCTTCGAGCCCGCCGACCCCTTCGCGCCTGCTGACGCTGGGCAGCTCGATCGACCGGCAGCCGACGTACTCGCCCGACGGGAAGCGCATCCTGTTCTCCTCGAACCGGAGCGGGAATCTCGATCTGTGGATCACGGATCGATCGAGCGGAGCGCTGCGGCAGGTGACCGACGACCGCGCGCAGGACTGGGACCCCGCCTTCACGCCCGACGGAGGACACGTCCTCTGGGATTCGGACCGCGGAGGGCACCTGGAAGTCTGGACCGCGAACACAGACGGGAGCGAAGCCCGCCAGGTCACCCGGGACGGCCTCGACGCCGAGAATCCGACCGAGACTCCCGACGGCAAGTGGATCCTGTACTGGAGCGGAAATGCGGCGAAGCGCGGCATCTGGAAGATCCATCCGGACGGGACGGGCGCCGAACGGATCACGCCCGACGACAGCGTGAATACGGACGTTTCCCCCGACGGGCGATACGTCCTCTACATCTACCAGAACCGGATCAACCTCTCCAACACGATCAAGTTCGTCGAGATCGAATCCGGCAGGCCTCTTCCGTTCACGATCCGGGTGCCGTTTCGCCTGGGATCGCAGGAAGTGATCTGGGGCCGCGCGCGCTGGTCGAAGGACGGGCGGTCCGTCTACTTCATCGGCGAGGACCACACCGGTCTCTCCGGCGTTTTCGTCCAGAACTTCTCCCCGGGCGAGGACACCTCGGCGACGCGGCGGCCCATCGCCGGGTTCTCGCCGGAATACGTCACCGAGTCCCTCGGCATCTCGCCCGACGGAGAGCGCCTGACGATCTCGACCGGCCAGGAATTCACGACGATCATGGCCGCGGAAAACGTCCCGGGCGCAGAGCCCCCCCGGCGCAGTCCGAAATAGCTCTTCCGCGAGCCGGGACCGCCGGGCTCCGCGATATGATGCCCGTCTCGAACCCATGACGCTGAACGCGGGAACCCGGCTGGGCCCTTACGAGATTCTCTCGCCGATCGGCGCGGGAGGAATGGGCGAGGTTTACAAGGCCAGGGACACGCGGCTCGAACGGATCGTCGCCGTCAAGGTTCTGCCGTCGCACCTCTCCGACAACGCCGAATTGAAGGCCCGATTCGAGCGTGAGGCGCGCGCGATCTCGGCGTTGTCCCACCCGCACATCTGCGCGCTCTTCGACGTCGGCAACGAGGGGGGCGTCGAGTACCTCGTCATGGAGTATCTCGAGGGCGAGACGCTTGCCGAGCGGCTGACCAGGGGCGCTCTCCCGAACGAGCAGGTCCTGAAGCTCGGAATCGAGGTCGCCGACGCGCTCGACAAGGCGCACAAGCAGGGGATCGTCCACCGCGACCTGAAGCCCGGAAACATCATGCTCACGAAATCCGGGGTGAAGCTGCTCGATTTCGGCCTCGCGAAGCACCGCGCGCCCGGCGCCGTCGATTCGCAGATCTCTCAGCTGTCTTCTCTCCCGACGGAAGCGACTCCCCAGCAGGCGCTGACCGAACAGGGCACGATCATGGGGACGTTCCAGTACATGTCGCCGGAACAAATCGAAGGCCAGGAGGCCGATGCCCGGAGCGACATTTTCGCGTTCGGCTGCGTCCTCTATGAGATGGCAACGGGGCGCAAGGCGTTCGTCGGCAAGAGCCGCGCTTCGATGATCGCGGCGATTCTGGAGCGCGATCCCGCGCCGATTTCGTCCATCGCGCCGATGACTCCGCCCGCGCTCGACCGCATCGCCAGAACGTGTCTCGCCAAGGAGCCCGACGACCGCTTCCAGACGGCGCACGACGTCAAGCTCCAACTCGAGTGGATCCTGGAAGGAGGCTCGCAGGCGGGAGTCCCGGCGCCGGTGGCCGCCCGCCGCAAGAATCGCGACCGGCTGCTGGTGTTTGCCGCGGCCGCCCTCGCGGCGATCGCGCTTCTGCTCGGCTTTTTCCTCGCGCGCAGCCTGCGAGCGCCGGTGGCGATGGTGCAATCGTCGGTCCTGCCTCCCGAAAAATCGCATTTCGACTTCTCGGCAGGCTCGATGGCGATCTCGCCCGACGGGAGCCGGCTGGCCTTTCTTGCTCCGGATCCCTCCGGAAAGAGGTTTCTGTGGGTGCGTTCGTTCTCGGCGCTGACGGCCCAGCCCCTGGCGGGCACCGAGGGCGCGGCATATCCGTTTTGGTCGGCGGACTCCCGGCAGCTCGGGTTCTTTGCCGGCGGAAAACTCAAGAAAATCGATGCTTCGGGCGGCCCCGCCGAAACGGTTTGCGACGCTCCGGACGGCCGCGGCGGCGCGTGGAACCGCGAAGGGACGATCCTTTTTTCGCCGAATTTCAACTCCGGACTTTCCCGCGTTTCGGCCGCCGGCGGCGCTCCGACCGTCGTCACGAAGCTCGACGCCGCAACCAAGGAGGACTCCCACCGATTCCCGTCATTCCTTCCCGATGGAAAGCACTTCGTGTTCCTGAATCGCCTGGCGGTCTCGACCGACCCCGCTCAGCGCAACAGGATTTTCTTCGGCTCGCCCGATTCCAGGGCGGTCGAAATCCTCAAGGGCGTCGATTCGCAGGCGGTTTACGCGTCCGGGCACCTGCTGTTCGTCCGAGAGGGAACGCTGATGGCGCAGCCGTTTTCTCCCGGCTCGGGAAAGCTCCGTGGCGACGCTTTTCCGATCGCGGAGCACATCCAGAACTTGAGCGGGTATTCCCTCTCGATGTTCTCCGCGGTCTCCAACGGAACCCTCGTGTACGCCGGCGGGGGAAGTCTCGGTCTTTCCCAGCTCGCCTGGTATGACCGGGGCGGGCACGAGATCGAAAAAATCGGGAATCCCGGCATCCTTGCCCGTCCCCGCCTCTCCCACGACGAGAAGCGGGTCGCCATGGACGTCCGCGACCCGGCCTCCACGAACACGGACGTTTGGATCTACGACCTCGCGAGAAAGACGCTCACGCGATTGACGTTCGCTCCGGGGATCGACGGCTATCCCCTCTGGTCGCCCGACGACAGCCGGGTCCTGTTCGCCTCGGATCGAAAGAACCCGGCCGATCTGTACGAAAAATCCTCTGCGGGCACCGGCGAGGAGACGCCGGTCTTCGCCTCGGAGGCGACCAAGCTTCCGGCTTCCTGGTCCCGGGACGGCCGGTTCGCCTTCCTCGAGTTCTTCGACCCCAGGACTCCGAAGAGAGGGGGCGATCTCTGGACGTTCTCCTTCGCGGACCAGAAGGCGACGCCGTTTCTCCAGACCGACTTCAACGAAGGGGAGCCGACGCTCTCGCCGGACGACCGATGGGTTGCTTACGTGTCGAACGAATCGGGCAAGAACGAGATCTACGTCCGCTCCTTTCCCGACACGGGCGGAAAGTGGCAGGTCTCGACGACGGGCGGCGAAGACCCGCAATGGAGCCGCGACGGCAAGGAGATCTTCTATATCGCGTCGAATACCCGGTTCATGACCGTGCCCGTCAAGACCGGCGCGACCTTCGAAGCGGGGACCCCGCAATTTCTCTTCGAAGCCCGAATTCGTCAGGACTCGGAACGCCAGTACGACGTCGCGAAGGACGGCCGACGGATTCTCGTCGACCTCGACGCAACCGAGGCTGCGGAAACGCCGATCACGCTCGTGCAGAACTGGGTCGCGGGCCGAAAGAAATGACGTCTCTTTTTTCCGGTTAGAATCGGGACACATGACACTTCCCGGCGGCACGAAGCTCGGTCCCTATGAGATCCTCGCGCCCATCGGCGCAGGCGGGATGGGCGAGGTGTATCGGGCGCGCGACAAGCGTCTCGGACGGGAACTCGCCGTCAAGGTGCTGCCTCCGGAATTCGTTTCCGATGCCCAGCGGACTCTGCGGTTCGAGCAAGAGGCGCGGGCCGCATCCGCGCTGAACCACCCGAACATCGTGTCGGTCTATGACATCGGGGCTTCGGACGCCGGCCTCTATGTGGCGATGGAATTCGTGGACGGCCGGACGCTTCGCGAGATTCTCGAGGCGGGACGGATCCCGATGAGCCGGATCGTCGAGATCGCCGCGCAAGTCGCCGACGGACTGGCCCGGGCGCACGGCGCCGGCATCGTCAACCGGGACCTCAAGCCCGAGAACGTCATGATCTCGAAAGACGGATTCGTCAAGATCCTCGACTTCGGTCTCGCGAAGATCTCCCCGGTGCGCGACATGGAGACCTCAAATCTGCCGACAGCCGCTCCGGCGCCGACGAGCGCAGGCACCGTGATGGGCACGACGGGATACATGTCGCCGGAGCAGGCGAGCGGCACGAACGCCGACTTCCGTTCGGATCAATTTTCCTTCGGGACGATCCTTTATGAGATGACGACGGGCAAGAAGCCGTTTCAGCGGCCAACTGCCGCCCAAACGATGTCGGCGATCATCCAGGAAGACCCCGAGTCGATGGGGAACCTCAACCCGAGAGCACCCGCTCCGCTGCGCTGGATCGTGGACCGCTGCCTCGCCAAGGAGCCGGACGGCCGCTACGCCTCGACGACGGACCTGGCTCGCGATCTGAAGAACATCCGGGACCACCTCTCGGAGGCCTCCCTTTCCGGAGGGGCGCCCGTCGGCCTCGCTGCCGCGAAAAAGCCGGGGAAGCCCTGGCTACGGCGGGTCATGACGGGAGCGGCAATTGTGGCGGCGCTCGGGATCGGAATGCTGCTGGAAAACCGCTTCGCCCACACGGCCCCGCCGTCCTATCAGCAGATCACGTTTGGCAGCGGGACCATTCGCTCGGCCCGTTTCGCGCCGGACGGACAGACTCTCGTGTACAGCGCCGCCTGGAACGGCGGCCCGCTGAAGCTCTACCTCAAGCATCCGAGCAGCCCGGACTCTCTTCCCCTGGAGATTCCGACGGCGAACCTGCTGTCGATCTCCCCTTCCGGCGAGATGGCGATTGCGCTCGATTGCCAGTCGAATCATCCGGGCGTCTGCGCTGGAAAGCTCGCCCGCGCCGCGCTGACGGGAGGAGCTCCGCGCGACGTCGCCGAAGGAGTCCAGGAAGCGGACTGGTCTCCGGACGGAACGAAGATGCTCCTGGTTCGCGATGTTGCGGGCAAGTCGCGGCTCGAGTACCCCATGGACAAAGTCTTGTATGAAACTTCAGGGCACATCAGTTACGCGCGCCTTTCCCCAAAGGGGGATCATGTCGCTTTCCTCGACCACCCCTACCCTCTCGACGATGCCGGCACCGTTGCCGTCGTCGACCTCGCGGGAAAGAAGACGACGCTGACCGGCAAGTGGGCGAGCGAAGGCGGCCTCGCGTGGTCCGCGTCCGGCGACGAGGTCTGGTTCACAGCCACGGAGGCGGGAGCGAACCGATCCCTGTACGGCGTCACGCTGGCCGGCCGCATGCGGGTCGTCGCCCGCGTACCGGGAGGCTTGAAGCTCCACGACATCGCCCGGAACGGCCGCGTCCT
>JBOGJO010000437.1:0-8915 GCA_050747885.1 Thermoanaerobaculia bacterium | reverse complement strand
CAGGGCGAGGGCATTACGATACTCCTCGAGTTGAGGCCGGTAGCAGCCGAAGTGCTCGAGGATCGCCGCGGAGCCGCTGAGCCCATCGAGTCGATCCGTCTTGTAATCGACGATCGTGAATCCGCCGGCTTCTTCCAGGAGAAGATCGATCTTGCCCTCGACGAGAGCGCCGTCGGCGGAAGATCGAAAGAGGATCGGGACTTCAGCCGTCCTTCGTCCGGGCGAAAAGAGAAGCGGCGATCCGAGAAGCGTCGCGACCATCGCCGCGACCTCTCCCTGACGTCGGGGCTCGAGGCCGCATTCGAGCGCGGCGCACACGACAGCCGCATCCGGCGCCGAGCCGCGCACCACAAGCTCCATCGCGCGGTGGACGGCGCTTCCGACGCGGGCCGCGACCGAAGGCGCCGACGTGTCTCTCTCGGGCCAGGGCGGGTCCTCCGCGGTGGCGACGGATTCGCCCGCACGGCGGAGGGAATCATGGGCGGACCGACCGAGGACCTCGGGTCGTCGCTCGATTCGCGCGAGCTCGCGGCGCAGCTCATCAGCCGACGTGGAGTCGGATCGACGGTCGCGAGCCGGGCGCAAATGCCTCTTCGGATAAATGGACCGGACCTCGACGAGGCGCGCGAGGGGATCGGAGAGCTCCTTCGGCCCCAGCCGGGCAAGGACCGTGCGATCGAAGGAATCGCTCGCGCCTTTCGAGGTTTCCGCGACCTTTCGCCACCGCGACAGAAGGAACCAGTCCCTCGCCCGGGTGGCGCCGACGTACAGCAAACGGAGCGTCTCGGCTTTGTCCCGTTCGTCATCAGCCTCGCGGATCGCCACGAACCCGGGGGAGCCGACCGTGTCCGCGCCGAGCTTGAGCGAGATCCCCCAGGGGCCCTTCCGCGTCGGAGCGAGAAAGCCGTCGGAGGACTGGGGCTTGCCCTCGGCGCCGAATCCCGCCAGGACGACGATCGGAAACTCCAGTCCCTTGGCTCGGTGCACCGTGAGAATGCGAACGGCGTCGGTCGATTCCTCGAAAGCCCGGGGCTCCGAAGCGTCCGTCTTGCCGATCGCCGCGAGCCCGCGGACGACGGCTCCGAATGAGGAGGCGTTGCCCTCCAGCTCGCGCGCAAGACTGACGACCTGGTGAAGGTTGGCCTGCGCCTGGAGGCCTCCGAGCCTGCGGGAACGCGCCTTGACCGAGGCTTCCGTCGCGGCAAAGAGCTCGAGAAGCGTTTCGGACGCGGGCCGGTTTTCCCGTTCGCGGTGGAGGCGCTCCAGCAGATCGAGGGCCTCGCGCACCGGGCCGGTCGCGAGCGACGCTCGACGATAGTCGAACGCCGCGCCTTCCTCCCGCGCCAGAAACAGATCCTCGTCCGAGAGCGCGAAGAGAAAGGACTTCAGGGACGCGTAGAGCGCGACCTTATCCTCGGGATTGTCGATCGACTGGAGGGCCGACAGGACCGCCGCCGGCTCTTCGCGTCGGAAGAAGTCGAGGCCGCCTTCGATGACGGCATCCAGGCCGGCTTCCGCGAGAGCCTCCTGAAAGTAACCGATTGCTTCGTTTGATCGCACGAGGATTGCCACGTCGCCCGGGCCGGCCGGTCGTGCGCCCTCGACCGGGATCGTCTTTTTTTCCACGGCGTCGGCGAGGAATGCGGCGATCGACGACGCTTCCACTTTCCGCCACTTCTTCTCTCCGGAGCGCCAATCGGCGGGCGGATCGAGGTAGAGGATTCGCCGCCCGTCTGGAATTTCCCGATTGCCTGCCGGTTCGATCGGAGAGTAGGGCGCCTCGAACGGGCGCACGGGCGGCGCCATCACCTCCGAGAAGACCGTGTTGATCCACTCGAGGAGGGGCGCCACGCTCCGGCGGTTGGCGGTGAACGCTTGCCGATCCGCGGCGAGAAGATCCCGAACGAGGGTGTACGTTTCCAGGTCCGCCCGGCGGAATCGATAGATCGACTGCTTCGGGTCGCCGACGACGAGCAGACGGCCGGGCTGAGGCGCGAGTTTTGTCCAATCCTCGCCGCCGCCCTCGGAGTGGGCGAGGCGGAGCAGGATCTCCATCTGCAGCGGGTCCGTGTCCTGGAACTCGTCCACGATCAGGAGGCTGTACCGCTGACGGAAGTAACCTCGGGCCGCCGCGGAACGGCGGAGGAGGTCGCGCGCTGTCAGGAGGAGGTCGTCGAAATCCAGCAAGCTCTCGCGTCGCTTCCGCTTCGCGACCGCGGCGAGGTAGGAGGCCGGGTCGTCAACGAGGCGGCGAAGGAGGTCGACGAGCATTGGCCACCAGACGGTGTCGTCGAGCGATTCGAGGAACGGCTCGTACTCCTTCTTCCTCCACCGGTCGATCGCCTCCTCTTTCCAGCCCGATTTGAATTTGATCTTCGGCGCCCAGGGACGGGTTTCCCGGATGCCCTCGAGATCGTCGGGAAGCGAGCTCAACCACCGAACGATTTCGGCGAGGGTCTCGGCCGCCGGATTTCGCGCCTCCTGCGCCCTTTCTCGAAGCTCCTCGGCGCGTCGCCCGAGCCGTCGGGCCGTCTCGAGCACGGTCGCCGCGTCGGCGTCCGGCAACACGGCGTCTTCGATTTTCGCCCGTTCCTCGTAGATCCTGTCGGCCAGGGCCCGGAGGGTGAACTCCTTGTCGCCTCCCGCGATTCGAATCCCGGATCGAAGCGCGCGCCCGACCGGACCGTCCGGGCGCTCGGAGACTTCCTGCCGCCACCACTCCTCCCACACCGATCGGGCAAGCGCGGCGGAAGCCTCCGGCATCAGCATCCGGAAGTCGGGCACGACACCGGCTTCGATCGGCCGCTCCCGCAGAAGCGACGAGCAGAAGGCGTGAATCGTCCCGACCTGCGCGCGATCGATTTCTTCGAGACTTTCCAGCGCGGCGAGACGAATCGGGTCTTCCTTCGCCGAGGCGGCGAGCTCCGTCAGCCGCAGGCGCAGGCGCTGCTGCAGCTCACCAGCGGCCTTTTCCGTGAAAGTGACGGCGACGACTCTCGTCAGCGCGGTCCTCGGCTGGCGCCGAGCGCAGACCTCCACGATCGCTTCGATGATGGCGTGGGTCTTTCCGGTTCCGGCCGACGCCTCGACGAACAGGGAGCGATCGCGGCCTTCGATCGTTGTGCGGCGCGCGTCCTGATCGGCCGTCGGGATCATGGCAGGTCCCGAAGCGCGCGAAGCGCGGCCGCCGTCGGGTCGGGGTCGCCGTCTTTGGTCTCGAAGCGGTCGATGTGGCCCGGGCCGCAAATATCGGCATAGTCGCAGAACGAGCACGGATCTTTCTGGAGCACTCCCGCGGTTCGCGGGACAAACACGCCGGCGGCGATCGCGGCCTCCATGCCGCGAAGGAATCGCCGAAGGCCGTCGATCGATTCGCGCGTCTGCTCTTTCGAAAAAGACACTCTCTCGATCTCGGGCGCGGCCGTGCCCGAGCTGCGCACCACGAGGTACTCCGAGGAGACATCCCCGCCGACGGCGGACGCGTAAACGGGGAGCTGCGTGGCTTCGCCGCCGAGGATCCTTCCCTCGCTGCCGAAAGCCTTCGGAAACCCGGCGGCGAGCTTGACTTTGTAGTCGATCACCCGAGCGGGTCGGTGACGACGGTCCTCGTCCACGCGATCGATCGCGCCCTTGAAGCGTACGAGGAAGCTTCCCGTGTCGAACGTCAGCGGCTCTCCGTCGCGGGCGATCTGGACTTCCGCGGCGGCGGGCCGGAGCTCGTCGCCGCGTCCGCTTTCGGACTCGAGCCACGAACGGAGCATGTTCTCGATCCGCGCACGGGCGATCTCGCGCAGGAGTGCCGGCAACAGGGGCGCGGTCTTCTCTTCGTGGGCGGCGATCGCTTCTTCAGAGGCTCGCGCAGCGAGCTTCGCGGCGTTGTCGGGCGCGGGGGGCCATTCTCCCGCCGACTCCGCGACGCGTCGCGCCGCGTCATGGAACACGATGCCGAGGGCCAGGGGATCGAGCTCGGCGGCGAGGTCCGGGTCCTCCCACGCCTTCAGGTGCTGAACGTTTCGCAGGAAGTAGCGATAGGCGCAGATACCGAAGTGGTTCAGTCTCGACGCCGACAGATCGGGAAGGGCGCTCGGGACGAATTTGGCGAGCGCGGCGCTGGCAGCGGCGCCGAGTCTGCCCTCGAACGCCGTCCAGCGCGGCTCGTGCAGGAGCTGCTGGCGGGTCCGGCTCCGGGCGAACGAGGGATCCACGGCAGCGAGCGTCGCGGGCCCGGCAGAATCGAGGACGCGCTCCCTCGCTTCGGTTTTCGAAATTGCGGGTCCGAAGGCGACCGGACGCCCGAGCGCGGTCGATCGCGTCGTCTCGCCCTCGGTGAAGAACGGCGACGGCAGGCAGTCGCGCGTGAGCCCTTCATCTCGACGCGAGGTGGTGAGAATGAGGAGACGAGCAGCCGATTCGGCCGCGATTCCGAACAGAAGGCGCTCTTCCGCCGTCCGCGGCTCGATCTTGAGTGGGACCGGCGCGCCGGTGACCTCGCGGAGCTGCGCGCGCTCCGAATCGAAGAGAAGCGGATCCGGACGGCCCGCGAGAGGAAACTCTCTCTCCACGAGACGGCAGATGATCGTGGCGTCGAAGGTCAGTCCCCGGCTGGCCATGGCGGTCCCCACGAACACGCAGTCGCGCCCGAGCCGCCCGCTCGGCTCGCGGCGCGATTCGAGAGAGCGAAAAAACACGTGGGCGACGGACGAACGCTCGACACGGCCGCCGAGGTCGCCGAGTGCGGCGACGTCCTCAATGGCGACCCGAAGCGATTCGGGGACGACGGCGGGTTCAAAGAGACGTTCCAGACGGAGAGCGATTTCGTCCGCCCAGTCGCGCCAGGAGCGGGCCTCCGCGGGCCAGGAAGAAGCCGAGTCGATGATCCGCGAACAGTCGCCGGCGAACGCGAGGCGAGCCGCGGCTTCCGTTTCCTTTTCGGGCGTCGTCGCCAGAGCTCGGAGGAGGCGCGACCAGGACTCGCTTCCGCGGACGATTCCGGCGCGGCGGACGAGGCGCCGGGCCGCGACCGAGGTTTCGCGGGCGCGGGTCTCCTCCAGCAGGTGGACGAGATCGAGCACGTCTTCCCGCGAAAAATCCCTTTCCTCGAGCTCCCACCAGAGCCGGATTCCCCGTCCGAGCGGTGAGATGGCGGTCGAGGCCGGGCGGAATTCGAAATTCGGAATGTCGAGTCTCGTGAGCTCCCGCGAAAGGGCGTTTGACCAGGGGCTCGATTCACGGACGATCACACCGATGCGGTGGAGGGCGATCCCGTCGTCGGCCGCCATGAGGATTTCCCGGGCGACCTCGGCGCGCTCTCCCGCGGCGGATGCGGCGGATATCCGCCTCGCGGGCTCCTCCCGCCCCGGCGCGAGATCCGAAACGACGCGCTCGTCCCCGCGGAGCGCTCTCCGGGTCCACTCCAGAAAGGGCTCCGAAAAGTCGCCCGAGCGACCGGCCGGTCGGGGCACGAACGCGGTCAGCGCGGATCGCTTCGCGACCGACGCCAGGAAGGCTCTCTGAGCGCCGGTGGCGTCGTAGAAGCCGTACAACAGAACGGGCTCGGCATCCCGGAGGTGGGGTTTTTCCCCCGCGCGGCGAAGCCGCCGGGCGCCGGTCTCGTAGCCCGCCGTCGTCTTTTCGACCTCTTCATAAAGGCGGGCGACCGCGCCGAGCAACAGGCGACGTTCGGGGCCGAAAGTGGTGTCCGCCGCGAAGGTTCGGAAAGCCTTCGGCGCCACGCCCGCGTCCGCGAGGTCCCGGATCGTCGCCTCGAGGGAAGGAACGAAGTCGGGCCTCGTCGCCAGCGCTCCGAAGGCCCTCGCCTCGGGCAACCGCGCGGCGGCATCCGCCAGCACGGCGAACTCTCCGAATTCCGGCAGCGGCGGCGGACCGGGCCCTGCGATATCCGCAGCGAACGTCTCGATATCGGAAAATGCGACCGCCGCGTGAGCGGCCGTCCGTCCGCGCTGCTCCCGCCATTCGACGTATCGGCGCCGA
Source organism: Thermoanaerobaculia bacterium (assembly GCA_050747885.1). Lineage (GTDB taxonomy): Bacteria > Acidobacteriota > Thermoanaerobaculia > UBA5066 > DATFVB01 > CAWEYG01. The sequence continues at coordinate 2,924 of JBOGJO010000437.1, read as the reverse complement.
AGATGGACTCCCAGAAGATTCGACGACACGACGACATTGACGGGACGCAGCGGATCGGTGCCCTGAAGGTCCGCGATCACTTCGAAGAGCTTCGCCTGGAGGCTGGGGAAGGAACCCGAATACACCGTCAAGATGCCGGTAGTCTATCGAAGAGGCGTCGCGTGGGGAGCCGGCCCATTTCGTGTAGGATGCCCGTTCTCTCGGAGGAGTGATGGCGCAGCAATACATCTTCCACATGCAGAACCTGCGCAAGGTGGTTCCGCCGCACAAGGAGATCCTGCGCGGCGTCTGGCTCTCATTCTTCCCGGGGGCCAAAATCGGCGTGCTCGGCCTCAACGGCTCCGGAAAATCGACCGTGCTTCGCATCATGGCCGGCGCGGAGAAAGAGTTCCAGGGCGAGGCGTTCCCGGCAGAGGGGACGCGAATCGGCTTTCTCGAGCAGGAGCCAAAGCTCGACCCGAAGAAAGACGTTCTCGGCAACGTCGAGATGGGGGTCGCGGCGACGCGCAAGCTGCTGCAGAGGTTCGACGAGCTCAACGAAAAGCTCGGATCGGAGCTCTCCGAGGCCGAGATGGACAAAGTCATGGCGGAGCACGGCAGGGTCCAGGACGCGATTGACGCGGCGGGGGGGTGGGACCTCGACAAGACGCTCGAGATCGCGATGGACGCGCTGCGCTGTCCTCCGCCCGACGCCGCGGTCTCGAAGATCTCGGGAGGAGAAAAGCGCCGTGTGGCCCTGTGCCGTGTGCTTCTCGAAAAGCCGGACCTTCTCCTGCTCGATGAGCCGACGAATCACCTCGACGCCGAATCCGTCGCCTGGCTCGAGCGCTACCTCGCGGAATACTCGGGAACCGTCGTCGCCGTGACGCACGACCGTTATTTCCTGGACAACGTCGCGCAATGGATCCTCGAGCTCGACCGAGGCGCCGGCATTCCGTGGAAGGGGAACTACTCTTCGTGGCTCGAGCAGAAAGAGGCGCGGCTCGAGCAGGAAGAAAAGCAGGAATCCGCGAAGCGCCGGCAGCTTCAGAGGGAGTTGGAGTGGGTTCGAATGGCGCCGCGCGCGCGCCACGCGAAGAGCAAGGCGCGGCTGCAGGCCTACGAAAATCTCCTGAACGATCAGGGACCGGAGTCGCGCAATGAAACGCAGGAGATCTACATTCCACCGGGCCCGCGCCTCGGCGATGTGGTCGTGAAAGCGGAGGCCGTGCGAAAGGGTTTTGGGGACCGCTTGCTCATGGAAAACATGAGCTTCGATCTGCCGCGCGGCGGAATCGTCGGCGTCATCGGGGCGAACGGGTCCGGGAAGACGACTTTGTTCCGGATGATCATGGGCGAGGAGAAGCCCGACTCCGGCGCGCTCACGGTCGGCGAGACCGTCGTCGTCTCGTATGTCGATCAGAACCGGGAGCGGCCCGAGGGCTCGAAGACGGTCCATGACGAGCTCTCCGAAGGGCGGGAGCTCGTCGTTCTGGGCAAGCGGTCGATTCCCTCCCGGGCTTACTGCGCCATCTTCAATTTCAAGGGCGCGGACCAGCAGAAGCGGGTGGCGGACCTCTCCGGCGGGGAGATGAACCGGCTCCACCTGGCCCGGACGCTCAAGAAGGGCGGCAACCTCCTCCTGCTCGACGAGCCCACGAACGACCTCGATGTCGAGACTCTCCGCGCCCTGGAGGACGCGATCCTGAAATTCGGCGGATGCGCCGTCGTGATCTCGCACGACCGGTGGTTTCTCGACCGCATCGCCACGCACATCCTGGCCTTCGAAGGGGACTCGGAGACCGTCTGGTTCGAGGGAAACTTCGCCGACTACGAGGTCGACCGCAAGCGCCGGTTGGGCGCCGAAGCAGATCGTCCGCATCGGATCAAGTACAAAAAGCTGACGCGGTAAGCTTGTGCGGCGATGAATCGAGCCAGCCAGGCGCGGTCGTGCCGCCCCCGGCCTCAACATACGTGCGCTGGTACGCCTCGGCCGGGGGTCAGCGCGATCGCATCCTGTCGGGCTCGCCCCTCGCCGCGCCTCATCGCGGTCGTCAAATAATGAACGCCGATTTTCCGACCCGGCTCCGTTCCGGGCCACCCCTTCTCCTCGACTCGGCCATGGGGACCGAGCTCGAACGGCGGGGAATGGAGCTCGATCTGCCGCTGTGGTCCGCCCGGGCTCTCGTCGAGGATCCCGATCTCGTCTATCGGGTGCATCGCGACAACGTCACGGCCGGAGCCGACGTTCTCACGGCGAATACGTTTCGGACGCAGCGGGGGACGCTGGAAGCCGCCGGGGTCGACCCCGGCCGCGCGCCGGAGTTGACGCGCCTGGCGGTTGCGCTCGCGCGTCGAGCGGCCGACGAATCGGAACGGGCCATTCTCGTCGCCGGATCGGCCGCGCCGCTGGCCGATTGCTACCGGCCGGATCTCGTCGGGGAACCGGAGACCCTCGCGCGCGAGCACGCGGCTCACGTCGAAAACCTGCGCGAGGCGGGAGTGGACCTGGTTCTCATCGAAACCATGAACACGGTGCGCGAAGCTCGAGCGGCGGTCGGCGCCGTCGGGAGGCGCCTTCCCGTCGTGGTTTCGTTCGTGACGGACGGCCAGGGCATCCTGCTCTCCGGCGAGCCTCTCCAGGACGCGGTCAAGGCCGCGTTGCCTTTTCGGCCCGCGGCAATCGGAGTGAATTGCGTATCGTCGAGAAGCCTGGGGCCGGAAATCGAGCGAATCGCGCGCGCCGCCCCCGGAGTTCCCGTCGCTGCGTACGCGAACAACCTGTCGGACGGCGCGCCGCCGGAGGAATATGTGGCCTTCGCGAGTGGCTGGATCCGACTCGGAGCTCGCATGGTCGGAGGCTGCTGCGGAACAACACCGGAGCACGTCGCGGCGCTTCGAGAGACGCTCGCGCCCTGAGCGAAGCCGGCCGAAGCAGCCGGAGC
>JBOGJO010000436.1:0-4064 GCA_050747885.1 Thermoanaerobaculia bacterium | reverse complement strand
GAAGGAGCCCTTTTCATGGCCGAACAACTCGGATTCGATCAGCTCTTCCGGAATCGCGGCGCAGTTCACGGTGACGAACGGCCCCTGCGCGAGGCGCGAGAGCCGCTGGACCTGGCGGGCCAGGAGCTCCTTCCCGGTCCCCGATTCCCCCGTGATGAGCACCGTCGCATCGGACGGAGCCGCGCGCGCGACCTGCTCGTTGAGTCTCCGCACCGAGTCGCTCACGCCCACGAACGCGTCCTCGATCTCGACCCGCCGCTTCAGGCGCAGGTTTTCCTTCGAGAGGTGATCGCGCGAAACCGCGTTTCCCAGGGAGACGAGCAGGCGCTCGCGCTGGAGGGGTTTCTCCAGAAAGTCGATCGCGCCCCGTTTCGTGCAGTCGACCGCCGTCGCGATGTCGCCGTGCCCGGAAATCATCAGGACCGGCGGAGGGTTCTCGAGCTTCTGGATTTCGTCGAGAGCCTCCATGCCGTCCATTCCGGGCATTTTGATGTCGAGCAACACGGCGTCGGGCCGGTGGGCCTCGATCGCCGCCAGGCCCGAGGCGGCGTCCGGAGCGGACGCCGTCTCGTACCCGTCGTATTCGAGAATCATCTTGATCGCCTGGCGCACCGAGGCGTCGTCGTCGACGATGAGAATCCGCATCGGCCGGCGATCCCGGACCCTTACTCGCCGACTTTGACGATCGCGAAGAACGAGAACGGCCGTTGGCCGAACCTCCGGACGTAGAAGCGCAGGTAGTCGCCCTTCTTGGCGTCGCGGACGATGCGGGAGAGCTCCTCCGCGGAGCCCACCTTGCGACCGTTGACTTCGGTGATCACGTCTCCTTCGGCGAGGCCGGCGTCGTTGGCGGCGGACACTTCCGACACGCCCGTGACGAGAACGCCTGCCACGCTCGGATCGATGTGGTAGTACTGGCGGCCCTGCGGCGTGAGATCCTGGACCGAGAGGCCGATCTTTTCGCGCGATCCGCCCCCGTTCTCGGGAGCGTTCGTTTCGTTGGACGACTGGTCTCCCTGGCGCTCGCCGAGCTCGACGGAGAGGTGCATGACTTTCCCGCCCCGATTGACCTCGAGGCGCACCTTGCTTCCCGGAGGACGCGACGACACGTACGAAATGAGGTCCTGGGTTGTGACGACTTCGCGATCGTCCACCTTGACGATCACGTCGCCGTGCTGCACACCCGCCTTGTCGGCCGGCTGGCCGGGCTCGACCGACTCCACGAGGGCGCCGTTCATGTTGTTCAGGCCGAAGGCCTTCATGTTGTCTTCATCGAGGTTCCGGATGTTGACCCCGAGGAATCCGCGGGTGACTTTGCCCTTCGTCTTGAGCTGATCGAGGATCGAGCGGGCCGTGTTGATCGGAACGGCGAATCCGATGTTCTGCGCCGGTCGGTAGATCGCGGTGTTGATCCCGATGACTTCGCCCTGAAGATTGATGAGCGGGCCGCCGGAATTTCCGAAATTGATGGCGGCGTCGGTCTGGATGAAATTCTCGAAGGAATTGGTATTGGGATCGAGCGACAGGTTGTGCCGTCCCTTGGCCGACACGACGCCCACCGTCACGGTCTTGTCAAAGGCCCACGGATCCCCGATCGCCATCACCCAGTCGCCCACGCGAAGGCGCTCCGAATCCCCGAGCGCGATGGGAATGAGACGCTCCTTCGAGTCGATCTTGATGAGGGCGATGTCCGTCGCGGGATCCGTGCCGACGACTTTCGCGCGGTACGTCCGTTGGTCTCCGACCTTGACCTCGATTTTCTGCCCGTTTTCGACAACGTGATTGTTCGTCAGGATGTAGCCGTCCGCCGAGATGATGAACCCGGAGCCTCCGGCCTCCTCCTTGTGCTCCTGCTGATCCTGCCCCTGACCCGAACCGGGCCCCTGTCGCGGGAACCCGAAGAAGAATTCGAACGGATCCTGGCCGTCGCCACCGAACGGCGATTGGCCGCCCATTCGCCGGCGCGGCCCCTTCACGATGTCGGTCGATGTGATCGAGACGACCGAGGGAAGCGCTTCGGCCGCGATGTCCGAGAACGAGGGCAGGCTCCCGGACACGGACGCCCGCGTCGGGACCGCCGTGTGCGCCGGCTTCTGCGCCAGAGTCTCGGGCGTCCAGTTCGAGGAGCTCGCCAGGACGACGCCGAAAATGATCGCCCCGGCGATCAGGGCAAAAAAGGAGAGCTGTCTTTTCGCGCTCGCATTCATCAAGTTTTCTCCTTACCTTTCAATCTCAGGTCCATCTCAGCCGAGCTCAATGCTCTTCGCCCGGCAACCACACAGGTCGGCGACCTCCAGTTGCAACGTCGATGCCACCCTAAATCATTCCAGGAAATGGAAGTTGTCGGGAGAATGCGCCAAATCGGCGTCTGTTCAGCGGAATTGGCGGACCCGATCCTTCATGATACAGCGATCCATCGCAACCCCCACGCCCGCGGCCTCCAGGCGCCGGGCGGACTCCGCGTCGATGACCCCCTCCTGCATCCAGAAGAAGCGCGCCCGTCTCGCGATCGCCGGCTCGACGAGCGCGGCGACGGCGGCGGAATTCCGGAAGACATCGACGATGTCGATCTCGGTTTCGGGAGGAACGTCCCGCAGCGAGGCGTAACAGCGCCTGCCGAGGACCTCCGGATAACGCGGGTTGATGGGAATCACTTCGTAGCCGCTTTCCATCAAATACCGCGAGATCGAGTGTGAGGCGCGAAACGGATTCGTGGAAGCCCCCACGACCGCGATCGTCCGGGCGGATTTCAGGATCGAGCGAATTTCCTCGGGATCATTCACAACCGGCGCTCCCGATCCGACGCCGGGCTCATCGCGGCTTTCCCTCTTCCGAGGGGCGGATGTTGTAGAAGAACGTGATCGTCACGCCCTCCCTGTCCTCGTGGAGATCCTTCGGCAGCGGGCGAAACGGGCTCGAAGTCGCGATTGCCTGAAACGCGGCGTGGTCGTAAGGCGGGATCGTCGAATCCCGAAGGATTTTCTCCCCCTCCACGGTTCCGTCGGCCCGGATGTAGAAGCGGATCGAAAGCTTACCTTTCACTCCCAGCCGGGCGAGCTCCGGGACTTCCCAATGAAGCTTGATCCGCCGGATCATCTCTTCCGCATAGTCGCCCCAGTCGTACCACTGCGTGTCGAACGAAATCGGCCCGGAATCGACGAAGCCGCCATTTTCGTTCGGGTTCGGCGCGCCGCCCTGACCCGAGAACGGATTTCCCGCCGCCGCCTGGATCGCCCGGTTCAGGTTCGGCAAGTGCTGCGGCGCTCCCGGCGTCATCGTGACTCCCGACGGGTTCTTTTCCGCCGCCTGGCCCGGCTGGGGAGTCGCGGCGGACGGGGAAACCGAAGGGGTGGGAGTTTGGGGCGACGTTCGAGCCGAAGTCGAAGAAGCCTCGCGCTTCCCCTGCGGTCCCGGGCGCAGTCCCTCGATCCCCTGTTTCTGAGCCACGAAAGGGGTCTCGGCCGGCGGTTTCGCCCTGTCCCCTCCCCCCGCCCGGCGAGTCTTGTCCGAAGGAGGGGCGTTTCGGCTCGGGTTCGGCCGGGACGGCCCGGGGGCCTCGGTGAACATCCGGATCGGGACGCGAAATTCCGCTTCCCTCGACTCCCGGGCCACTCTTTCCTGGTCGGTCTCTCCCAGACGCCGGACGGGACCGGAGCCTGGCGGATGAAGGAGCAGGAAGGCGAGCAGGAGCACATGAAGAATGAGGGAGATGAGGATGGCTCGCTCGACCGGAAACCGGCGCTGCGGGTGCTCGATCCGCTCGACGATCTCATCGATTCTGGGCGTTGGAACCGACGCGAGCCGCGGGGAGCGGGCAAAGTTCGATTCCGAGGCGGCCGCGCGCAATCCGGGAAGGAGCCTTCCCGTTTCCGCCTCTTCTTCCTTCTCTTCGACGCCGAACACTTCTTGATCCTCTAACTCAAGCAGAACACATTTTGTTTCCGCGGACCCCTGAATCCGCGCAAAACCCCCGAATCCTTGCGGCATTTCGCGGTTTCTGATATAAAACTCGAGCGCTTTGGAAAAGCGGGCTTTCGCCCGCTTTTTTGTTCGGCGCTTTCGGA
>JBOGJO010000435.1:0-1034 GCA_050747885.1 Thermoanaerobaculia bacterium | reverse complement strand
GGGAAGAACTCCGCCGTCACGAACAGCCCCCGGATCTGCTCCGCTTCTCCGCGCCCGGTGAGCGTGAAGGTGGTGCGGCGCGCGACGGCCATCGAGGAAAAGGTGCGGTTCTCTTTCTGCCAGTCGCGAAAGTTCGGGTAGGAAAGCGAGCCGGCCGCGAAATTCGGCTTGCTCTCGTGCAGGGTGACGAGCTTTTCGGCGTCGGGGTAGGGAAGCGGGTCCAGGAGCACGCCGTTGACGACCGAAAAAAGGGCGGTATTCGCGCCGATTCCGAGCGCGAGGGTCAGGACGGCCACGGCCGTGAACGCGGGATTCTTTCGAAGCATCCGCGCCCCGTAGCGCGCGTCCTGCATCGCCGCCTCGAGAATCGGGAGCCCCCTGCGGTCGCGAACGCTTTCCTTCGTCTGTTCGATTCCGCCCAGCCGCAGAAAGGCGGCGCGGCGGGCCTCTTCGGCCGTCATGCCGCCGCGGATGTTGTCGTCGATGTGCATCTGCACGTGGGATGCGAGCTCGGCGTCGAGCTCCCGCTCGCGTCTCTCCTTGCCGAAGATCTCGCCGATCCGGCGCAGCCACGCCCGCGGCGCGCTCACGGCTCGGCCGGCGCGAGGAATCGCGCCAGGATCTCGGTCGCCTGTTCCCATTCGCGCGTGTCCTTGTCGAGCTGGCGCTGTCCGGCTCTCGTGAGCCGGTAGAATTTTGCCTTCCGGTTGTTCTCCGACACGCCCCACTCCGACGCGACGCAGCCCTCCTGCTGGAGTTTCAGGAGCGCGGGATAGAGTGTTCCGTAGTTGAGCGCGAGCATGTCCCCGCTCGTCTGCTCGATCCTCCGCGCGATTCCGTACCCGTGAAGGGGGCCCAGGGTCTGGAGCGTTCTCAACACCATCAGCGCCAGCGTTCCCTGCCAGACGTCGGTTTTCTCTCCCACAGTTCCTCCTATGGGTTGCCCATAGCGAGTATGGCAGATCTCCTATGGGAAAGCAATAGGGGTTCGCTCGTGTAAAATGCGCATCCCGACGAGGGCCGGGGAAGGAGAA
>JBOGJO010000434.1:0-5297 GCA_050747885.1 Thermoanaerobaculia bacterium | reverse complement strand
GGTGATCCGTCCGCGAACGGAAAAATGCTCAACCGATCGTTTCTCGTCAGCGCATTGGCAGGCAGTACTCTCACGCTGAACATGGCAGGAACCACGACCGCCAACGTGAGCCCGTCCGGCTTCGGCACGACGCCACCGAGCATCACGATCACGATCGTCCGAATCCAGTAGGACTCGCGGCGGCCGTCTTCTCTCGGCTGGATTGATTGGTCGGGACGCCGGGATTTGAACCCGGGACCCCCTGAACCCCATTCAGGTACGCTAGCCAGGCTGCGCCACGTCCCGACCGAAGAGGGCGAATTTGACCACGCGGCCGTCGCGCTGTCAAACGCGGTGACAGCGCGAAATCTGAATCCTCAATTTTGCATCACGAATTTCAGGGGGCAGCCGGCCCGTCAAGGCTCAAAATTCACCATTCGGCATTATTTTGGGATCATCTTGAGGATTTCACGGAGCTCCTTCGCGAGGCGTTTCGCATCGAGGGCCGGTCCCGGTTTCGAAACCGCGGAAGGAAGGGACGCTTGCGCGGAGACCGCGGCGCGAGGGGCCGGCGTCTCGACGGGGACCGGCTTCGCCTCGGAACCGGCCGGCGCGGGCAGGGGAATCGGTTTCACGGGCGCCGGCGCGGCGGCGGCCTTCTTTTTTGCGCCGGGCTTCCCGTCGAACTCGCCCGCCGAAATCTCCGCGTCGATCTTCTTCTTCGCGCCGGCAATCGTGAACCCCTCGTCGTAGAGGAGCTGCCGGATGCGCGAGACGATCTGAACTTCCTTCGCGGAGTAGTTGCGGTTCAGGCTCTTGTCCTTGTCGGACGCCGAGAGACAGGAAAACTCCGTGAGCCAGTACTTGAGCACGTACGGCGCGACGTCGGCCGACTTGCAGACTTCCGCGGCTTTGTAAGTCTTTTCGGCGGTTTCCGGCATCTGCGGATGATTTTAACCCAGCGCCGGGGCAACCGGACCGCCGGGGCCGGGCGCTTCGCTCGACTTCGGGCGCTTGCAGGCCCGGAGCGGGCCTTCGGCGCCTCCCTCGCGGAGACGCAGCGCGCCTGTCCGTGGCATCGATCCGTGCGCGCTCCTCGGGCGGATTTTTTCGCGATGAGCGTCATCACCATTTGTCACACAAAGCCCAGCGAAAAAATCTACGCTCCTCTCGGGAGTGCGCCTGTGACCCGCTCTCAAGCCCCCGCGCCCTCGTCTTCGCTCAGGGTTTGTGGCCCCCACCCATGAGCGAGGCCCGGGAGCGGCCAGAGGGGTCAGGCCGGGGGGCGCAGGCGCTCGTTCGCAGGCCATGAGTGAGCCGCATGAAGAATCATCTATTCAGTTGAGAAGGTCGTGTCGCGGCGAACGCTCGAGGCGCGGGGGACCGATTCCATCGTGATCGACCGCGCCGTGCCGGCGGACGAGTGCCGAGTCCCGCGGCCGTCCGGGCTTGGGCGCTCCCCAGACCGAGAGAGTTGCGATTTCCGAGCGAGCGATTTGCCGCTGGAGCGCCGGGACTCTCGCCGCGATCCGGCCGGAGCGAGATCCTCGTCCCGGGTTAGACTGGCAGCGTGATTCCTTCCGACGCGCAGATCCTGGACCGCCTTCGGCAAAAAGCGAGCCGGATACTCTCGTTTGGCCAGCTCGCCGGTGTGTTTAGCGTTGACGAAGGCGAAACCGGCGCTTTCCGGGAACGGCTCGACGGGCTCGAGACGCGCGGCGAAATTGCTCGCGTGAGGGGAGAGAAGTACTCGGCGATCGAATTCTCGAGCCTCGTCGCCGGAAAGATCTCGATCCGGGCCGAAGGATTCGGTTTCGTCCTCTCGACCGATCCCGGCGGAGAGGATCTCTACATTCCCCGCGCGGGCCTCGGCGGCGCTCTCGACGGGGATTTCGTTCTTGCCCGCGAATCGCAAACGAAAGCGCGCAAGGGCGCCCGCGGCCGCGACGACAGAACCTCCGGAACCGTCGTGAAGATCCTCCAGCGGGGGCGCGACCGGGTGGTCGGCCAGTTCGACTCGAAGGAAGGCCGCCCGCGCGTCCTCCCGTACGACCCGAGGATGGCGACGGAGGTCCGCATTCCCCGGGAACAGACCGACGGGGCGATCGATTCGGAGATCGTGGTGGCGCGGTTCACGGCTTATCCCGACGACCGGCGGATCGCCCATGGCGAGATCGTCGAGCGGCTGGGCTTCCTCGGCGAGCCCGGCGTGGACATCGAGATTGTGATCCGGATGCACGACCTTCCGAACCGGTTCCCCCGGGAGGTCGTTGCCGAGTCGGAGGCCTTTCCGGAGCAGCCCGGTTCCGCGGATTTTGCGGGGCGCGCGGATTTTCGCGGCCACGCGATCGTGACGATCGATGGCGAAACCGCGAAGGATTTCGACGACGCCGTCGAAGTGGAGAAAACCGCGGACGGATTCCGCCTGGGCGTCCACATCGCCGACGTTTCCCACTACGTCACGGAAGGCACCGCCCTGGCGGCGGAAGCGCGGTGGCGGGGCACCTCGGTGTACTTCCCCGGCCGGGTCGTTCCGATGTTGCCGGAGCGTCTGTCCAACGGCCTCTGCTCCCTCAACCCGCGCGTGGACCGGCTCACGCTCTCGGCCTCGATCGACTTCGATTCGCACGGTCGGGTTCGCGGCTCGACCTTCGCGAAAGGAGTGATCCGCAGCGCCGCTCGGATGACCTACACGGAGGTGGCCCGCCTTCTCGAGAATCCGGCGCCCGAAGACGAGCAGGCGTATGGCCCTCTTCTGCCGAAATTCCGCCTCATGCGCGAGCTGGCGATGTTGCTCAAGAAGCGTCGCGAAGGCCGGGGCTCGATCGACTTCGACCTTGCCGCCGCGACGGTCATGCTCGACCCGGACGGCTTCGTCGTGGGGATCCAGCCCGAGGCGAGGAACGTCGCGCACCAGATCATCGAGGAATTCATGCTGGCCGCCAACGAGGCGGTCGCGAAGCACCTCCTGTTCGCGAAAGAGCCGGCGATCTATCGTGTGCACGATCGTCCCGACCCGGACAAGCTCGTCGATCTCCGGGAGACGCTCCAATCGTTCGGGTACGACCTCAAGGGAGACCTCGCCGAGATCCGGCCGGCCGCGTTCCAAAAGGTGCTCGGGGAAATCGAGGGCAAGCCCGAAGAGCGATTCCTGACGGACCTTCTCCTGCGCTCGCAGCGCAAGGCCTTGTACTCCTCCGAGTGCCGGGGACATTACGCCCTCGCGGCGGAATACTATTGCCACTTCACCTCTCCGATCCGACGCTACCCGGACCTGATCGTGCACCGCGCGCTCACACGGCTCCTCGCCGCCCGCCGTCCGTTTCCTCCGGAGGATTTCGAGGCTCGCACCGGGTTCTACGAGCAGGTGGCCAGGGAGTCATCGGAGCGCGAGCGTCGCGCCGAATCCGCGGAGAGGGCGTCGCTTCTCTGGAAGAAGATCGTTTTCCTTCGCGACAAGATCGGCCGAACCTTCGACGCCTACGTCTCCGGCGTCGCGGCGTTCGGGGTTTTCGTCACGCTGTCGGATTTTCTGGTCGAGGGGCTTCTTCCCGTTCAGACGCTGTCCGACGATTTCTACGTTTACGAGGAACGCGCCCACCGACTGGTCGGCCGCCACAGCGGCAAGGCGTACCGGCTCGGCGACCCGATTCGAGTCCAGCTCACGGCGCTCGACGAAGTACAGAGGCGCGTGGATTTTCGCCCCGAGGGAGCTCCGGTCCCCCCTCCGAGGGAGCCCCGGCGGCCGCCGGGCCGCGCGGCCCCGGCGCGGCGGTCGCCGCGATCGCGGAGATGACCGGCTCGGTCATTGCGGGGGAGGCCGAAAGGCCGACCGCGGCAATCTGCCGGCGGGATCACCGGAACAGATTGCTTCGCTGGCGCTCGCAATGACAGACCACCTCCTGCGCGTCGCGATCGTGGGGCGCCCGAATGTCGGAAAGTCGGCGCTGTTCAATCGCATTCTCCGGCGGCGGCGGTCGCTCGTTCACGACCTGCCCGGGATGACGCGCGACGTCGTCGAGGAGGAAGTGACGCTCTCGACGGGCGAGTCGTTTCTCCTGATCGACACCGGAGGTTTCGACCCTTCGGACAGGGGCGCGATTCCCGACGCCGTGCGAATCCGCGCGCTGGCCGAAATCAAGGGCTGCGACCTGGCGCTCCTCGTCATCGACGCCTCGGCCGGCGTTCTCCCCGGGGACCGGCAGGCCGCTCGCGGCATCCGCGAGGCGGGGCGCGAGTGTCTCGTTCTGGCGAACAAGATCGACCGGCGGGCGGGCGAAGAGGGGGAACCGGAAGCGTATGCGCTGGGATTTCCCGAGGTTTTTGGCGTCTCGGCGGAGCACAACCTGGGCGTCGACGAAGTGCTCGACGCGATCGCGGAGCGCGCGAGGAAGCGCGCGGCCGAGGGGACGGCCGGCGGGGCGGTCTCCGGCGAACCCGAGGCCCCGGAGATCGCGGTCGCGATCGTCGGGCGCCCGAATGTCGGCAAGTCGTCTCTCCTGAATTCGATCGTCGGATTCGATCGGACGATCGTGTCGGAGACGGCCGGAACCACGCGCGACTCGGTGGACGTCCGGGTCTCTTTCGGCGGCCGGCGTTTTCGCTTCATTGACACGGCGGGAATCCGCCGGCGCGGAAAGACGGAGCAGGGGCCGGAGGTCCTGTCCGTCGTGGCGGCCCGCAAACGCCTCGAGCGCTGCGACGTGGCTCTGGTGGTCTTCGATTCGGTCCAGGGACCGACGTCGCAGGATTCCACGATCGCCTCGTACGCCGTCGAGAGCGGGAAGGCGCTCCTCCTGATCGGCAACAAGTGGGACCTCGCCTCCGAGACGAAGAAGGACTCGAAAGACTTTCGGCTCGACGTCTACGAGAAATTCCCGTTCGCGAAGTTCGCGCCGCTGCTGCTCGTCTCGGCGAAGACCGGCCGGGGCGTTGCGAAGCTTCCCGCCGAAATCGTGCGGGTCGCGGCAAATCGGGAGCGGCGGCTGCCCACCGCGGAGATCAACCGAATCGTGGCAAGCGAGCTCCGCGGCCGCATGCCGAAAGGGGAGTCCGGCCGGCAGCTCAAGGTCCTGTACGCGTCCCAGACGAAAACGTCGCCCCCGACCTTCACGCTCGTGGCGTCTCGCGCGGACAAGCTGTATTTCTCCGACTCGCGCCGCCTCGAGAACGTCTTGCGCCGCTCGGCGGATTTCGCGGGCACGCCGATCCTGTTTCACGTGACGGCGAGAAAGCGAAAGCCCCGCTAGAGCGACGCTCACTCGGGAACCGCGAGACTCGCTCGGTCTGGGGAGCGCCCAAGCCCGGACGGCCGCGGG
>JBOGJO010000433.1:0-5614 GCA_050747885.1 Thermoanaerobaculia bacterium | reverse complement strand
GGCGCACACGCGCCGGCGCGATCAATTGCATCGTTGCCGTTTTCTTTTTTTCAATAGCAAGGAGGGTCTCATGCGGTTCAAGGCATCCATCCTCAGGGTTCTCATGTTTGTCGGCGTCCTCTTTCTCGCCTCGATTCCATCCGCGCTGGCGGGGTTCTCTTCGTCGGAGTCCTTCCTGCCGGCTGTCGGGCGCGTGTCCGGTAACGGAGGTGCGCAGTTCTTCACGACCGTCTGGGCGACGAATCTGACCGGCGCGGCAGTGACCTTCACTTTCGATTTTCTGCAACAGGGTCAGGCCAACCTGAGCCCGGCGAGCTTTGACGATTCGCTCGCTCCGGGACAGACGAAGGTTTACGAAAACGTCGTCGAATCGAAGCTCGGTCTGTCCAATGCTCTCGGCGCCGCCCGTGTCGTGTCTTCCGGCGCGATCCTGCTCGGCGAGCGCATCTACAACCAGGAGCCCGGTGACGACCTCGGCAAGACCGAAGGACTCTTCTTCGCCGGTGTCCCAAAGAGCTTCTCGATTTCGCTCGGCCAATCGGCTTCGATTCAGGGGGTCAATCAGGGAGGGTCGGAGAACTTCCGTTACGACTTCGCTCTCGTGGAGACAGGCGGAGGCTCTCCGACCGTCCATGTCACGCTGCTCGACGGCAACGGCGTCCAACTCGGCGCACGCGATTACGTCCTACAGCCGTACGAACAGATCCAGCCCAATGTCGCCGAGATCTTCTCGGGCGTTGCCACGACAAACTCGAGGATCAGCGCCACGGTGACCGGTGGAACGGGATCGGCTCTTCTCGCTGGCGCCCAGGTCGCAAACGAGTCGCAGGATGGCACGGGTTTCGAGATGAGCTTTCCGGATCTTCTCAACGACGTCGTGACCAGCCTGAACGGCTTGACCGGAGCGCTAACGCTCGAGGCGGGAAACAACATTGCCATCGCCCAGGATGGCGCGAGCGCGCTGAAAATCTCCGCAACGGTCACCCAGGGACCGGTGGGCCCGGCCGGCCCGCGGGGACCTCAGGGCCCGCCAGGCCCGGTCAACGCCGTTTCGACGGACACGCCGAACACCGCCGCGTTGCGCGACGGCACGGGCAGCTTCGCGATGGGCACGCTGTCGCTCGACGGCAACCTGAGGTTGCCGACGACCAGCGCGACGGCGGGCGTCGTGTATGTCAACGGGGCGTCGTTCATCCACAGCTTCGGTACTTCCAACACGTTTATCGGCATCGGCGCGGGGAATTTCACGATGACGGGCGGCAACAACACGGCAAGCGGATATGGTGCGTTCTTCTCCAATACCACGGGAATCCAGAACACGGCGACCGGCTTGTCTGCGCTAGAAAGCAACACCACGGGCTCAGACAACACGGCAACCGGCGTGCACGCGCTTATCGACAACACCACGGGCAGCGACAACACGGCAACCGGCTTCTTAACGCTTGCCTTAAACACCACGGGCAGCGACAACACGGCGAGCGGCTTTCAGACGCTCCTAAACAACACCTCAGGCAGCAAGAACACCGCCGTCGGCTTCAACGCTCTCGCCGGCAAGACTACGGGGGACAACAACATCGCGATTGGAAGCGGCGCGGGTGCCAACATCACGAACGACGACGACAATATCGATATCGGCAATGCGGGCGTCGCCGACGAGGGCCTGACGATTCGGATCGGGGACGCCCAGAGAGCCGCGTTCATCGCGGGGATCCGAGGCAAGACGACGGGCAACAACGACGCCGTGGACGTCGTCATCGACAGCTCCGGCCAGCTCGGCACGGTCAGCTCCTCGCGGCGGTACAAGGAAGACATCCGCGATATGGGAGACGCGTCCCGCCGGCTCCTCGATCTTCGCCCGGTGACGTTTCGGTACAAGAAGCCGTTTGCCGACGGCCAGAAGCCGATTCAGTACGGCCTGATCGCCGAAGAGGTCGCGCAAGCGTTTCCGGAGCTCGTCGCTTACGGCTCGGACAAGAAGCCGGAAACGGTGAAGTACCAGACACTGTCGGTCCTGCTCTTGAACGAGCTTCAGGTGCAGCATGGCCAGGTGGCCCGACTGACGGACACGCTAACGCGACTGAATAAACACAACGAAGACCTCCAGGCCCAGCTCGCCGCGCAGGAGCAGACGAATGCGGCGCGTCTCGCCTCCCTCGAGCGTCGGCTCGCCGCGATCCAGCGGGTCGTCTTCGTCCAGGAGGCTTCCAATCGGTGAAATGACCCCGATCCGGTTTCTCCCTGACTTCGAACCATAGGAGGACGAGCTCATGCGGTCCCAGGTGACAATCTTCCCGCGTTGCTTTTTGGTGGCTCTGGTCGTTTTCTTCTCGGCGATTCCGAGTGCTTTTGCCGGTTTCTCCTCGCCGGAGACCTTCCTTCCGGCGGTCGGGCGCATACCGGGGGTCAACGGTGCGCAGTTCTACACGACGGTCTGGGCGACGAACCTGACCGCCGCGAACGTCACGTTCACCTTCGAGTTTCTGCAGCAGGGCCGCGCAAACCCGAACCCCGCAAGCTTTGACGATTCCCTCGCTCCCGGTCAGACGAAGGTGTACGAGAACGTCGTCGAATCGAAGCTCGGTTTGACCAATGCCATCGGCGCCGCGCGAGTCGTCTCCTCCGGGGACATCCTGCTCGCCGAGCGGATCTATAACCAGGCGCCCGGCGACGACCTGGGAAAGACCCAGGGACTCTTCTTCGCCGGCGTTCCGAAGGCCTTTTCGATCGGTCCCGGACAATCGGCGTCGATTCAGGGAGTCAACCAGGGAGGGTCGGAGAATTTTAGGTACGACTTCGCTCTCGTCGAGACGAGCGGAGGATCGCCGACCGTCAACGTTCAGCTCTTCGACGGCAGCGGGACGCTTCTGGGCCAGAAGAGTTACGTGATGGAACCCTACGAGCAGATCCAGCCCAACGTGAAGGACCTCTTCTCCGGTGTGGCGACGACCAACGCGCGCATCACGGCGACCGTGGCGGGCGGCACGGGCTCGGCGCTTCTGTCCGGGGCTCAGGTGGCCAACGAGTCGCAGGACGGCACGGGCTTCGAGATGAGCTTCCCAGACCTTCTGACCAGCGTTGTGACGAGCTTGAACGGGTTGACGGGATCGTTGACTCTGGAGGCGGGAAGCAACATCGCCATCACTCAGGACGGCGCGAGCGCGCTGAAGATTTCGGCGACCGTCGCTCAGGGACCGGCGGGCCCACAGGGACCGGCGGGCCCGAGAGGAGCGACGGGCGCGACCGGCCCTCCGGGGCCCCAGGGACTCCCGGGCTCCTCCGGAACACTCCCCTCGGGATCGTTCGTCTTCGGAACGCCGGGCGACACATCGATGATCGGCGCCGGATTCCGAGAGGTCGCTCCGTACGTCTCCGATTTCTGGGCGGCGACCTCGACGACCGGCGCGCCCTCCGCGCGGGACGAGCACAGCGCCGTCTGGACCGGCTCGAAGATGATCGTCTGGGGAGGGTTCGACGGAACATCGGCCCTCAATACGGGCGGGATCTACGACCCGGTCGCCGACTCCTGGACAGGGACCTCGACGGTCAATGCACCGTCGGGGCGGGTCGCGGGAGCGGTCTGGACCGGCTCGAAGATGATCGTCTGGGGCGGAACCGATGGAACCAACTTCTTCAACGACGGAGGCATCTACGATCCCGTCGCGGATTCCTGGTCGGCGATCTCGACGACCAACGCTCCCTCGGGGCGCGTGTCGCCACTGATCTGGACCGGCACGAAAATGATCGTCTGGGGCGGATACGACGGCTTGGGCTCGGTATTGGGCGACGGCGGAATTTACGATTTCGCCACCGACTCCTGGTCGGCCATCTCGACGACAAACGCTCCGTCTCCGCGCGCCGCTCCGGCGGTCTGGGCCGGTTCGAAGATGATCGTCTGGGGTGGATTCGACGCGTCGGGGGACCTCGACAACGGCGGCGTCTATTACCCGGCTTCAGACACGTGGACCGCCGCCGCGACGACCAACGCTCCCTCCCTTCGCAACTCTTACGCCGTCGTCTCGACCGGCGCGAAGATGATCGTCTGGGGCGAGATGAGGGAGGGACGTTCTTCAATACCGGCGGCATCTACGACCCCGCTTCGAACATCTGGTCGGCGGCGGGCACTTCGACGGTCAATGCCCCCTCGGCGCGCCAGCCCATTGCGGCATGGAACGGCGCGCGAATGATCGTCTGGGGCGGATTCGGCTCGTCCTCCGAAATCAACACGGGCGGATCGTACGACCCCGTCGCCGACGTCTGGACGCCGACCTCGACAACGAACGCTCCCTCACCGCGCGATTTGCACACCGTCGTGGCAGCGGGCTCGAAGGTGATCATCTGGGGCGGGTTCGACGGCACCACGCGTTTCAACACCGGCGCCGTCTGGACCCCGTTGTCGCTCTATGGGAAGAACTGAAATGGGCGCCGATCTACGACGGGCCCCCGGCTCCGCGGCCGAGCAATTGATAGACTCTCGACCCCATGTTCGACTTCTCGAAGGACAACCTCGACCGCGAGTTCCCCGTTCGGAAGAACCTCGTCTACCTGAACCACGCCGCTCTCGCGCCGCTTCCGGCGCGCGTCGCCCGGGCAATTCAGGATCACACGACCGACGTTTCGAGCTTCGGAGCGGTGAACTGGAAGAGATGGTACCGGCAGTACGACGAAACGCGGGAGAAGGCCGCCCGGCTGCTCGGCGCCGACGCTTCGCAGATCGCGTTCCTGCCGTCAACGTCGCACGCCCTCAACCTCGTGGCGACCGGGATCTCCTGGCGGACCGGCGATACCGTTCTCGGAGACGACCTCGAGTTCCCCGCGAACGTCTATCCCTGGATGAACCTGGCGGAGAAGGGGGTCGAGTACCGAATCCTCCAGAGCCGGAATGGACAGGTGACCGCGCAGGACTTTCTCGAGCGAATCGACCCCACGACGCGAGTCCTCGCCGTGTCCTGGGTGTCCTTCCACAGCGGATTCGTCTATCCGCTGGCCGAGCTGGGAAAGATCTGCGAGGAGCGCAACATCCTGCTCGTGGTGGACGCGATCCAGGGCCTGGGCACGATGCCGATCGACGTGAAGTCCCTGCGCATCGACGTTCTCGCGGCCGACTCCCATAAATTTCTTTACGGCCCCGAGGCTTGCGCGATCTTCTACTTTTCCGAGAAGGCCAAGCGCCGGATCGGAACTCCGTGGGCGGGGTGGTGGAACGTGCCGTGGCGCGAGTCGCAGCTGGAATACCGGGCGAATTTCTTCGAAGGCGGCCGCCGCTTCGAGCCCGGGTCGCTCCCGACCGCGCAGATCTTCGGCCTCGCGGCCTCGCTCGACCTTCTTTCGGACGTCGGCATGGAGGCGGCGCAGAACCGGATCGGGACACTGACCTCCCGCCTCCGAGCGGGGCTGTCCGAGCTCGGATGGACAATCCACACGCCCGAGGGCTCCCGCTCCGCGATTCTCGCCGCCGTCCCCCCCGCGGGCAGCGCGCGAGACGCGATTGCGAAGCTCGAAAAGGAAGGGATCATCGCGGCTCCCCGGGAGGGCGCCGTCCGGTTCTCGCCGCACGTCGGGAACGACGAGACCGAGATCGAGAGAGTTCTGGAGACGATCCGGCACGGGTGAGTTC
>JBOGJO010000432.1:0-8836 GCA_050747885.1 Thermoanaerobaculia bacterium | reverse complement strand
TCGTCGCGCAGGCGGGCGGCTTCCTCGGCTACGCGTCGTTCGGTTTCGTGGCCGACGGGATCGGCCGTCGGCCCGCCTTCACGATCTACTCCTTTCTTTTTGCGGCCGGTCTCGCGATGACGACGCTGTTCTGGGGAGTCGTTGCCGCCCACCCCGCGGCAGGCCTCGCGTTCCTGTTCCTGGTCGGGGTCGGCACGGGCGTGTGGGGAGGGTTCGGTCCGCTCTTCTCCGAGATCTTTCCGACACGCGTGCGATCGACGGCGATGGGCGCGGCCTACAACATCGCGCGCGGAATCCAGTTCGTCACGCCGATCATCATCGCGATTCTTGCGAAGCGCTACGGTCTCGGCGCCGGAATGTCGCTCGCGATTCTCTTCGCCCTCGGGACGGGAGCGTGGATCTGGACTTTCGAGGAGACCAGGGGCAGGGAGATTCGTTGACGCGCCGGGGGGCGGGTCTCGGCCTTTGTCTTTTCGGTTCCGGTTTTTGCGCGCTCGCCTATCAGGTCGTCTGGCTTCGAGAATTCCGGTTGATCTTCGGAGCTTCGACGACCGCTTCCGCTGCGGTGCTCGCGATCTTCATCGGCGGTCTCGGCCTGGGGTCGCAGGTGCTCGGTCCGAAAGCCGACCGTCATCCGATGCCGGTACGCTTCTACGCGACTCTGGAAATCGGCATCTTCGTCTCGGCGGCGTTGTCGCCTTTTCTCCTGACCCTCTGCAGGCGAATCTACCTGGCGGCCGGCGGCTCCGCCTCGATGGGCTCGTTCGGGGGAAACGCCGCCAGACTGATTTTGTCGGCCGTCGTTCTCGGGATCCCGACGTTCCTCATGGGGGGGACCCTCCCGGCGGCGATTCGGGGCGCGGAAACCCGCGATGACGGGGCGCGAGCGATCGTCGGCCGGCTCTACGGCGTCAACACGCTCGGCGCGGTCGCGGGCTGTCTCGGCGCGAACTTTTTTCTCCTGGAGACTCTGGGAAATCGGTCGACTCTCCTGTTCGCGGCGGCGATCAATGGCATCGTGGCTGCGGCGGCTTTTGTCCTCGGGGGCAAAATGCCCGAAGGCCCGGGCCGCGAGAAGGACGGGGAGCGGCAACGGGAGCCATCGCGGCCCCGGAAGGATGTCGTTCTCGCCGCGGCCGGGGTCGTGGGATTCGTATTTTTCATGATGGAGATCGTCTGGTACCGAATGCTCGCTCCGCTCCTCGGTGGCTCCGTCTTCACGTTCGCCCTGATTCTTGCCGTCGCCCTGGCGGGAATCGGCGTGGGCGGCTTTCTCTACGGTCTCCGGCCGACCTCCCCGGAGCCTGTCGATTTTTCGCTGAGTTGCCTGATCGAAGCCGCGTCGATCGCCGTTCCCTTTGCTCTGGGTGACCGCATTGCCATTGCAGCCCTGCGCCTTCAGGCGTGGGCGCAACTCGATTTTTCCAGAATCGTCGCCGGTTGGGCCGGGATCACGGCTCTCGTCGTCGCTCCCTGCGCAATCGTTGCCGGATATCAGTTTCCCCTTCTGATCGGGCTGCTGGGCGAAGGAGATCGCCACGTTGCGAGGGACGTGGGACACGCCTACGCGGCGAATACCGCGGGGGCGATGGCCGGAGCCCTCGCGGCCGGCTTCGGTCTGCTTCCCCTCCTGACCGCTCCGGGTTGCTGGCGGGCCGCCGTGATCCTTCTCCTGGCCCTTGGAGCGGCAACCGCTCTTCTCGCGGTCTCCCGCTCCCGCCGCGTTGCAATCGTCGCGGCGGCCGGAATCGCGGCCGCGACCGCGGGCCTGCTCTTCGCGCGGGGTCCGACCGCCGTCTGGCGCCATTCCTCCATCGGAGTCGGGCGTGTCCCCGTCGCGGTGGCCACGACGCGCAACCGCCTGCACGACTGGATCAACGCGACGCGCCGCACGATTTCCTGGGAAGCGGAGGGCATCGAGAGCAGCGTGGCGCTCCAGTCTGCCGACGCTTACAGCTTCATCGTCAACGGCAAGAGCGATGGCAATGCCGTTCATGACTCTCCCACGCAGGTCATGAGCGGATTGCTCGGCTGTCTGCGGAATCCCTCGGTCAAGCGCGCGCTCGTGATCGGCCTTGGAACGGGGAGCACGGCGGGATGGCTCGGCTCGGTTCCCGGAATCGAGCGGGTCGACGTGTTCGAGCTGGAGCCCTCGATTCGCGAAGTTGCGCGCGTGTGCTCTCCGGTCAACCGGAACGTCCTGACGAACCCGAAAGTCCATGTCGAGATCGGAGACGCCCGCGAGCTCCTGATGACCTCGGCCGGGTCCTACGACCTGATTTTTTCCGAGCCCTCGAACCCGTATCGCGCCGGAATCGCGAGTCTGTTCACTCGCGAATACTACGAAGCCGCGTCGCGGCGGCTCTCCGGAGGGGGAGTTTTCCTTCAGTGGATCCAGGGTTACGAGATTGGAGACGAGACCCTGCGCACCATTTATGTGACTCTCTCCGCGGTTTTTCCTTCGATCGAAACCTGGCAGACGGGCGGCAACGATCTGCTTCTCGTGGCGTCGACCGGGGAGCGCGTGATGGCAGACTCCGCTCTTCGCGCCCGGATCGCGAGCTCTCCGTTTCGTGAAGCGCTCGCAGATTCCTGGCGCGTGGTGGATCTCGAGGGGGTGCTCGCCCACTATGTCGCGAATGCGGCCTTTGCGCGATCGCTCGCCGCCGGTCGGCCTCGGTTCAACACGGACGATCGCAATATCGTGGAATTCGGGTTCGCAAGATCGGTTGGAAGGAAAAAGCTGTTCGCAGTCGAGGGCCTCGTGGCAGCCGCCCGGTCGAGGCGAGAGAACCGGCCGCGGGTGTCCGGAGAGTCGATTGCGTGGGATCGAGTCGACGAGCAGCGGCTCCAGATTCCCGGGTCGCGGGCTCCCGATCCGCCCGATGCTTCGTTGGAGGCCCGGCATCGGGCGCGCGCGCTTTCGCTCTTTCGCGCGCGCAGTTTCGGCCAGGCGGCCGCCGAATGGGATGCCCAGAGTCGCCCCCCCGAGAGTTTGCTGGAGATCGAAGCCGTCGGAGTCGGCCGCGCCCTGGCCGGCGACGGCCGCTGTGGCGAAGAGATCGCGCTGCTTCGGCGGTGGGAGCCTGCCGCCGCCGATTCTCTCCTGGCGGTGCTTCGCTGCCGGCAGGGCCGTTTTGCCGAATCGGTCTCGGCTCTGGCGGCGTCTCTGCGAGAATATCGAACGGACCCCTGGTCTTCCGACCTCGTGATGCAGCAGGGCCTTCTGATCGCTCCGGTCCTCGCTTCGCGGGAGAAGAGCGCCGCGTCGCTGCTTTCTCTCCTCGAGACGCCGTTTTGCGTCGCCTCGCTGAACGAGTGGCGTCTCTCGACCGCGCTTGCCGTCGCCCGCCAGCTCGGCTCTCCGGCGGCCTGCGCGAGCGTGCTGCGGCTTTACGAGCCGAACGTTCCCTGGACGCTCGCGATTCTCTCAGCGCGCGTGACGTATTTCGCGGGCGACCGCGTTCTGGGACCGCGATCGGAGGCCGACTTCGAGGACTTTCTCAGTCATGAGCCCCGCGGTCGAAGCGGTCAGGGGTCGCGCGGCTCGACCTTCAGTGGCTCTGCGCCGAAGGATCCCGGAATCCGGGCGGAACCTTGAAGAGGTCGGGTGAAGCCGTCATTTTCGCCAGATCCGAGACGGAGATGGTCGTTTTCACCGTTTGATCTTTGCCGCTCGGGTCGGTCCACGTCGTGGTCGTGACGCGCTTGAGGGGCGTTCCCGGGACCGCCGAGATCTCCTGCGAGATTCGCCGGTCGAGCTCCTCGTTGCCGGTGGACGCGGAATCTTTGCGGAGCCACGCGGCAAAACCGGAGTCGGTCAGGGCCGGCGCCGTCCAGAGCTCTTCGACCCGCGTCGTCGCCGTCTTCGTCACGGAGCCCATGACGTCGACGTCGGTCACGTAAGCGATGCGGAGCTTGAAATACCTCGTCGAAAACCCGCCGATCTTCTCGCCCGGGCTCTCGGCGAGTTTGCGAACTTCCGGATTCTCGAATCGCACGGCGACGATCGATCCCGCGGCCGCATTGCGCCCGGTCGCAAGACCCGAGGGCGTCCATGCCGACGAAACCTTCCGCGCGGGATCGATCCGAGTGAAAGTCTTTCCGCCGTCTCGCGTGACGAGAACGTCCCCGGGCGGGAGGAGAGGGTTGCGGCTCTTCTCGATCTCGATCCTTGCGTCCGGACCGTCGACCCGGCCGGCGACGACGGTGTCGGCCATGGAGATCGCGGCGGACGAGGTTCCTTCGGCATGGGTCGTGGCCCGGAACCGATAGCCGGACGCGAGCGCCGGAGCCGCCGCGAGAGGGAGAACGAGGAGACACGCGAGCTTCGGCATCCGGCTAAGATTACCGCATGCGGAAGACTCTCGGCTCGATCGTCCTTCTGGCACTCGCCGCCGCGGCGCGCGCGGACGAACCGTTTGACACCTCCCTGCTCCGGAATCGCCTGTGGGACGATGGAAAGGCGGAATACAACGTCTACCGAGCGGAAGAAGTCCGGGAAGGTTTCGCGCGGCGCACCGAGGTCGTCCACATCGTCGTCAAAGAGCCGTTCAACCCGAGGCTGCGCGTCAAGGCGGACGCCCCCACCGGAATCGAAGTGCTCAAGATGAATCAGGTGATCAACGTGCCGGCGGGGGTCTACGCGTTCCACCAGATGCATTCCTCCTTCTGGGACCGCGCAACCGGCGCCCTCCTGAAATTTTCGATGTCGAGCAACGATTCGTGTGGAAATACTTTCAAGCTCGGGTGGCTCGACGGCGAGTCTCTTCGCCTCACGTACCACACGTATTGGGACGGCGAGGGAGACGGCGTCCTGGAACAGAAGCTGCCCGCGGGCGTCCTGTTCGAAGACGAGCTTCCGTTCAAGCTGAGGACGCTTCGCCGGACGCCCGAATCCGCCGACTACCGCATCGTCCTCTATCCGTCCGTGATCGGTTCGCGCCTGGGCCATCCGCAGCCTCGGCCGGCGACGATCGCCGTGACTTCCTCGGGAAACGAGCGTCGAATCGAGGTTCGCTCCGATTCCGGAATCGAGAGGTTCGTTTTCGACAGGGCGTTTCCTTACACGTTGAAATCCTGGACTCGCCCCGATGGGAGCTCTCTGACGCTTCGCAGGGCGCAGCGGCTGGATTACTGGAACCACGGGCGCCCGGGCGACGAGAGGCTGCTGGAGTGAGGCGCGGAAATCCGTGCGCCGGATGAATCGAGAGGATGTCGGCGGCATCGTCGCTCGTTTTCGGGCCTCGTTGATCGCGAACCCGGTCGCGGCGTTTCGGGAGTGGTACCGGCTCCAGGAGGAGCTGCGCGGCGGCGACGCGGTCCTCTCGCGAGCTCTCGCCGACGATCTGTGGGAGCTCCTCGAAGGCGACGGGCCCGTGGCGTCGCGCTGCTCCGCCGACGAGCGGGCGAGGGTGTTCAACGGCGCGGGAGCATTTTTCGGCTCGCCGGGGCCCGCCGCAAATCTTTCCCGGTCCCGGGAATGCTTTCGCCGGACGCTGCTCGACTGGACGCGAGAACGCGACGCCGACGCTCACTCTCGGGCGTTGCACAATCTGGCCAGCGCGATCGCGGCCCTCGGAGCGACACCCGGGGAGATCTCGGAAGCCGTTTCGCTGTATCGCCGCGCGCTCGATCTGCGCGGGGCCGACCGGGAGATCGCGCGCGCCGCGACGCTCCACAACCTCGGCCTGGCCTTCCGGCGGCTCGCGGAGCTCGACCCCGAGGGATGTCGCGCCCACCTCGCGGGAAGTGTTGCCGCTCTTCGCGAAGCGCTCGAGCTGAGAAGGCGGCAGGGGCTCTCCCGGGGAGACGCTTCGACGCTGTTCCAACTCGGGCTCACGCTTCGGCTTCTCGACGATCCGGAGGGGATCGTCCGGCTGAGGGAGGCGGCCCGCGCGCTCGCCGCGGCCGGGCTCGCGGAGCAGGCCGCCCTCGCCGCGGAGCTCACCGGGGAAAGCTGACTCGACAATCCGTCATTTTGGGGGAGCGAATGCCACGAAGCGATCTGCCCGGGTTCGGGCGGCAGATCGCTTCGCTCCGCTCGCGATGACGGGTCGGTGAGCCGCTCGCCCTACGACTTCACGCCGGCCTTTTGAGCCGCGATCCACGCGTCGACCCGGTCTTCGAGGACGTCCATCGGGAGCGCGCCCGCGCTCAGGATCTCATCGTGGAACTTTCGGAGATCGAACTTCGCTCCGAGGGCCTTCTTCGCCTTGTCGCGCAGGCGGGAGATCGTGAGCTGGCCGATTTTGTAGCCGAGCGCTTGAGCCGGCCACGAGATGTAGCGATCCGTCTCGCTCTGAACTTCCACTTCATCGGTTCCGGAGTGGTCGTGGAAGAACTGGACGACCTGATTGCGCGTCCAGTGCTTCGCGTGGAGCCCCGTGTCGACGACGAGCCGGATTGCGCGAAGCATCTCGTCCTGGTAGTGGCCGTAGAGCTGGTAAGGGTCCTGGAAGAAGCCGGCGTCGCGGCCGAGGTCTTCCGCATAGAGCGCCCATCCCTCGATGTAGGCGGTGTTGCCTCCCTGCTGCCGGAACGGCGGAATCGTCGGGAGCTCCTGCGCGATGGCGATCTGCATGTGGTGGCCCGGCACGCCTTCGTGGTAAGCGGTCGTCTCCACGTTGATGGTCGTGCGCTTCGCGAAATCGCCCGTGTTCACGTTGACCGTGCCCGGACGGGATCCGTCGGGCGTCCCCTGGTTGTATTCCGCGCCCGAGGCCGTCGCTTCACGGAACTCCTCGGTCGGCTTGACGACGACCCTGGCCTTCGGCAAGCGCCCGAAGAGCTCGGGGAGCTTCGCCCACATCTGAGCGATGTATTTCGTGTAGAGGTCGATGAACTCCTGCCGGGAATGGCCGTGGTGGGCGGGATCTTTCGCGAGGGCGGCGTTGAAGGACTTTGCGTCCTTGAACCCCATCTTCTTCGCGATCTTTTGCATCTCCGATTCGATCCGGGCGACCTCCTTGAGGCCGAGCTGGTGGATCTCTTCCGGCGTCATGTCGGTCGTCGTCGACTGCTTGACGCGGAACGCGTAGCGGGCCGGTCCGTCCGGCAGCGACCAGATCCCAACCTCGGTGCGTCCCTTCGGCGCGTATTCGTCTTTCACGAACTTCGCGAACTTCTCGTACTCGGGGGCAATCTTGCCGCGAATGACCGCGATGATCTGGTCGTGCACGCGCTTCCGATCCTCGGCCGAGGCCGTTTTGGGGAACTTCGCCAGAGGCTGGGCGAAGGGGGATTTTTCGGGATCCTGGGACGCGATTCCCTCCGCCTGCGGAACGACCTTCTCCAGGAGGAACTTCGGAGGCATGAGGCCGTCGGCCATGCCGGCGCGCATGTTGTCCAT
The DNA here is from genome assembly GCA_050747885.1 of Thermoanaerobaculia bacterium. Classification (GTDB taxonomy): domain Bacteria; phylum Acidobacteriota; class Thermoanaerobaculia; order UBA5066; family DATFVB01; genus CAWEYG01. The sequence goes on along the minus strand of JBOGJO010000432.1, from coordinate 1,485 downwards.
CGTGTCTTCGAACTGTTTCGGTAGATCGTTGAGGCGGGTGGTGTAGTCGTCGAAGTCCTTGACCGTATCGAAGGGAAGGTAATTCACGAACTGCGGCGCCTGAATCTGGATCCCGGAGTTCTGCGCCACCGGCATTTCCCATCGTTTGAATTTCGAACCTTCGAGCTCTTCTTTCAGCTCGCGAACCATGAGCGTCTTGTTCAACTGCTCCTGCTCCGGGAAGCCCGTCGTGTCGATGGCCTCGAAGCGCTTCAGGAATTCCGCCTGTTTGAGCAGATCCTTCTGGATGGCCGCGAGCGAGTTGTCGCTCGACTTGTCGTTCCAGCGCTTGTCGCCGAGGATCGACGCGTACTCGGGGTTGGTTTCCATGGTGTAGTCCCACTGCTGGGCGAGCAGGTCGTTCAAGGCCTTGCGGCGGCTTTCGAGGTCCGTTTTCGGGGCGTCGGCCGCGAAGGCCGCCGAGGCGGCGAGGACGGCGACGAGAATGAGATACCGGTGCATGGGTCCTCCTCTTTTCCCGGAATAGTACGCGAAAGGGACGATGAAGTTCCCCGCCCCCGGTCGCGACCGTTGCGAAGCGCGCGCCAAAGTCGTAGATTTCCGCTTCGATGGCCAACAACGACGAAACCTCGCCTCCCCCCGGCGATCGACGCACGGGAAAGGACCGCCGGCGCTGGGAACGGCTCGGCGCTCCCGATCGCCGGGAGGGCCGCGACCGGCGCAAGCAGGACGTTCCCGGATCGCCGAAGCGGCGCTCGACGGACCCGAAGTAGGGCGGTTGGCAAGCGTCGTTCCTCTTGGAAGAGATCCGCGCTCGCTCCGGAAAGCCGCGGCGTATTTTTTTCGAGCAATGCGGCTTCGCTGCCCGATGTGCGGCGAATCGCCTCTCTATCTTCCGCTTTTTCGCGTGCGCTCCCTCTCCTCGTGGATGACGCCCCTCGCCGGCTGCGCGCGCTGCCGTTACCCGTACGAGCGGGAGTCCGGTTACTTTCTGCTCGCCACCTGGGCGGTGGGTTATGGCGCGACGTCGCTGCTGGGCCTGTTTCTCTGGCTCGTCGCGTCGATGATTCTCAACCTGGATCTCACGCAGACTCTCCTCTTCGTGCTCCTTCCGCTTCCGGTCTTCAGCATTCTTTTCGTCCGGCACGCGAAGGCTCTCTGGCTCGCGTTCGACCATTTCTGGGACCCGCACGTGAAGCCGCGCACGGAAGGCGAGCGCCGAAAAGCGCGGTAGTCGCTCGCTCGGGAATCGCAAGACTCGTTCGGCCCCGAGCGCCGCCTGGCCCGTGCGGCCGCGAGGCTCGGCACTCGTCCGCTGGCACGGCGCGGTCGACCTCGATGGAGGATTCGCTCGGACTGGATCGCGGCTGACCTTCAGCGCACCAGCGGCAGATCACTCGCTCGGGAATCGCAACTCGCGGCATTGCTTTGCCCCTCTCGCCCAGGTTCCCGGAGTTCTCTCTTTCCGGTCGAGTCGGCGAGCTC
>JBOGJO010000431.1:0-5920 GCA_050747885.1 Thermoanaerobaculia bacterium | reverse complement strand
ACCTCACACTCGACGCCAATGAAGCCGTTGCCTCGGTCGCTCACCGGCTGAGCGAGGTCATCGTGATCTACCCGATCACTCCGTCGTCTCCAATGGGAGAGTTCGCCGACGAGTGGTCGGCCGCGGGCCGCCGGAACCTCTGGGGCGCGGCGCCCCAGGTGACTGAGATGCAATCGGAAGCGGGGGCCGCAGGGGCCGTTCACGGAGCGCTTCAGGCGGGCGCGCTCGCGACCACGTTCACAGCCTCCCAGGGGCTGCTCCTCATGATTCCGAACATGTACAAGATTGCCGGAGAGCTCACTCCGTTTGCCATGCACGTCGCCGCGCGAACGATCGCCACCCACGCGCTTTCGATCTTCGGCGACCATTCGGACGTGATGGCTTGCCGGCAGACCGGCTTCGCTCTTCTGGCGGCATCATCGGTCCAGGAGGCGCAGGACTTCGCGGCCGTCTCGCACGCGGCGACCCTCGAGAGCCGCGTGCCGTTCCTCCATTTCTTCGACGGTTTCCGCACGTCGCACGAAGTCGCAAAGATCGAGGCCCTTTCGGACGACGATCTTCGCGCCCTCGTTGACGAACGTTTCGTCTCGGCCCATCGTTCGCGCGCGCTCACACCCGATCACCCGACTCTCAGGGGGACAGCGCAGAATCCCGACACGTTCTTTCAGGCGCGCGAGGCTTCGAACCCGTTCCATGAAGCCGTTCCTGGGATTGTCGGCGCGGTGTTCGAGCGGCTCGCAACGCTGACCGGCAGGCGGTACCGCCTGTTCGACTACACGGGCCATCCCGCCGCGGAGAGGGTCATCGTCGCGATGGGATCCGGCGCCCAGACGGCGGAAGAGACGGCCCGTTTTCTCGCCGCGCGCGGCGAGAGGGTCGGCGCCGTGACCGTCCGGCTGTACCGGCCGTTTGCCATCTCGCACCTGATCGAGGCGATTCCTCCGTCGGTGAGGTCGATCGCCGTGCTGGATCGCACGAAGGAGCCGGGAGCGGTGGGCGAGCCACTTTTTCTCGACGTGGTTGCGGCGCTTGCCGAGGCTCGCGACTCGGGTCTCTCGAGGCTCTCACCGCGCGTGGTGGGAGGCCGGTACGGGCTCTCGTCCAAGGAGTTCACGCCCGCGATGGCGAAATCCGTCTTCGAGGAGCTCCGGGGGCCGTCTCCCCGCCGCCGGTTCACGGTCGGCATCGTGGACGACGTGACGCGGTTGTCGCTTCCCGCGGGAGAAGAGCTCGATGTCGAGCCGCCGGAAGTGATGCGAGCCGTCTTCTTCGGTCTCGGCGCCGACGGGACGGTCGGCGCGAACAAAAACACGATCAAGATCATCGGCGAGGAGACCGGAAATCACGCCCAGGGATATTTCGTGTACGACTCCAAGAAGTCTGGCGCGATGACGGTCTCGCACTTGAGGTTCGGGCCGAGCCCGATCCGGGCGCCGTATCTGGTCACCCGCGCGCGCTTCGTTGCATGCCATCAATTCGAGTTTCTCAGCCGGTTCGACGTCCTCGACTCGCTTGAGCCCGGTGGCGACTTCCTTCTGAATGCACCTTACGGCCCCGGGGAAATCTGGGACCACCTGCCGCGCGAGACCCAGACCGCTCTACTCGAGAAGAAGCCCCGCTTCTTTGTCATCGATGCGAACCGGGTCGCACGGGGCGCCGGTCTCGGCGGCCGGACGAATACGATCCTTCAGGCCTGCTTCTTCGAGATCACGAACGTCATTCCGAGGGCCGAGGCGCTCGGGCGGATCAAGGCTGCGATCGAGAAAACCTATTCCCGAAAGGGGAGCGAAATCCTGAAGCGAAACTTCGCGGCCGTCGACGCGGCGCTCGCGAACCTCGTCCAGGTCGAGATCCCGGCCTCGGTGACGGGGGAGGCCCGCCCCCCGGCCGTTCCGGAGGACGCTCCGGAATTCGTGAAGCGCGTGACCGCCGTTCTGATGGAAGGAAAGGGCGACCTCCTTCCGGTGTCCGCGTTCTCGCCCGACGGCGCGTGGCCGGTTGGGACGGCGCGGTTCGAAAAGCGCAACATCGCCGCCGAGATTCCCGTCTGGGATCCCGGCCTCTGCATCCAGTGCAACAAGTGCGTCCTGATCTGTCCTCATGCGGTGATTCGCGCGAAAGTCTTCGATCCGCCGCTCGCGGAGGGAGCGCCGCCCGGCTTCAAGTCGACGGACTTTCGAGCCGCGGATTTTGCGGGGATGAAATATACCCTGCAGGTCGCTCCCGAAGATTGCACCGGCTGCGCGCTCTGCGTGGCCTTCTGCCCGGCCAAAGACAAGACGAACCCCCGTCGGAAGGCCATCATGATGGAACCCCAGCGCTCGCTTCGGGAAGCGCAAAGGAAGAATTTCGAGTTCTTCCTCGACTTGCCGGAGCCGAACCGGTCGCGGCTTCGCGTTCTGGACGTCAAGGGAAGCCAGTTCTTCGAGCCTCTGTTCGAGTTCTCGGGCGCCTGCGCCGGCTGTGGGGAGACGCCCTACATCAAGCTGCTGACCCAACTCTTCGGCGACCGCTTGCTGATGGCCAACGCGACGGGGTGCAGCAGCATCTACGGCGGAAACCTGCCGACGACTCCGTACAGCGCGAATCGGGAAGGGCGGGGACCGGCCTGGTCGAACTCGCTCTTCGAGGACAATGCAGAGTTCGGGCTCGGCATGCGGCTCGCGCTTGACAGCCTCGGCGAGCAGGCTCGGGAAGGGCTGGAGGCGCTCGCGTCTGGCATCGGTGAAGAATTCGTCCGCGAAATTCTTGAAGCGGAGCAGGTGACCGACTCGGCGGTCCGCGAGCAGCGGGATCGAATCGCCCGGCTGCGAGGGATTCTTTCCGGCCTCGATGGTTCCGGTCCCCGGCAGCTCTCCGAAATCGCCGACACTCTCGTCCGCAAGAGCGTGTGGATCGTCGGCGGAGACGGCTGGGCTTACGACATCGGGTTCGGCGGGCTGGACCACGTCCTGGCGAGCGGGCGGGACGTCAACATCCTTGTCCTTGACACGGAGGTGTACTCGAACACAGGGGGACAGCAGTCGAAAGCCACGCCATTCGGCGCGATTGCGAAGTTCGCATCGGCCGGGAAGAGGACTCCGAAAAAGGATCTCGGGCTGATCGCGATGAGCGGCGGGAACGCCTACGTGGCTTCGGTCGCGATGGGCGCGCGCGACCACCAGACGCTCAAAGCGTTCGTGGAAGCCGAGTCGTATCCCGGCCCGTCGATCGTGATCGCTTACAGCCATTGCATCGCCCACGGATACGACATGAGGAACGGCGCGGACCAGCAGAAGCTCGCGGTCGACAGTGGCGTGTGGCCTCTCTTCCGGTTCGACCCCCGTCGCCTTGCGTCTGGCGAGGCGCCTCTCGTAATCGACGCGCCGGCTCCGAAGGCCCGGGTCGCGGAATACCTCGGAAACGAAAACCGGTTTCGGGCTCTCGAGCGGCTCGGGCCGAGTGTCTGGCGCCGCGCTGTGGAGGGAGCCGAGCAGGAAGCCCGGCGGAGGCAGGCCTTCTACCGACACCTCGCGGCGTTCCGCGAGGAGGCGGCTCCGAAGGTGGAATGATGGACCTGTCGACGAAGTGCCTCGGGTTGCACCTTCCGCATCCCCTCATGCCGGGAGCCTCGCCCATGGTCGACGATCTCGATACGGTCCGCCGGCTCGAGGACGCGGGAGCGGCGGCTCTCGTGATGCATTCGCTCTTCGAAGAGCAGATCGTGCACGAGGAAGTCAGCCAGCATCTTCATCTTGCCGCGACCGCCGAGTCTTCCGCGGAAGCTCTCACTTACTTCCCGAGTCCCTCCGAATTTGCCGTCGGCCCGGATGAGTACCTCGAGTTGATCGCCCGGCTCAAGGCTGCCGTCGACATTCCGGTGATCGCATCGCTCAACGGAACGACTCCGGAATCCTGGGTCGAGTACGCCCGATTGATCGAGCATGCCGGCGCGGACGCCCTCGAGATCAACTTCTACTATCTCGCGACCGACCCGATCGAGAACGGAGAAGACGTCGAGCGCCGAACCCTTGCCGTCGCCGCCGCCGTCCGCGAGGCGCTCCTCATCCCGGTCGCCGTCAAGCTCTCCCCGTTCTACTCGTCGCTGGCGAATCTGGCACGCTCGCTCGACGGGCTCGGTGTCGACGGGCTCGTCCTTTTCAACCGGTTCTACCAGCCGGACCTCGACGTGGAGAACCTCGAGGTCGTGTCGAGTCTTCACCTTTCGGATTCCTCGGAGCTTCTGCTCCGCCTTCGTTGGCTCGCGATTCTCGCGGGGCGCACGAGGGGCTCCCTGATCGTGTCCGGCGGAGTCCATACGGCGGTGGACGCGATCAAAGCGGTGATGGCGGGGGCCGACGGAGTTCAAATGGTTTCGGCTCTGTTGCGCCACGGCCCGGAGCACCTGCGCCGGGTCCTCGGAGAGGTGGAAATCTGGCTCGGAGAGCACGGCTACAACTCCCTCTCGGAGGCGCGGGGAAGCCTGAGCCACGCCCGCTGTCCGAATCCGGGGGCGCTCGAGCGCGCGAACTACATGCGGATCCTGCAGAGCTGGCGGCCCGGCCCCGGCTGGTAAGCCGGCGCGGACCCGTCGCCGTGGAGCGCGCGCGATGACGCCGGATTCGGGCCTCGCCGCGTTTGGGCTTCCCGCCGGGTGAAGAGTCTGACGAATTTGCATCTGGACGGGAGCCGCTCCCCGGTTCATCGTCGAAGCATGAAGACCGTCGAGGATTTCACGGAGGCGCGGGTCGGCAGCCAGATCCCGTTCGGGGGAATCATCGCGCTGTGCCCGAAATGCGGAAGAGCGGGTCTTCTCGAATACCTCGCCGACGTCGCGGCGGAGTTCGTGCACGTCGAGACCGAGGAAGTCATGGGAGACGGTATGCTGGTCGAACCGATCGATTCCTGCGCGATTCCCGCCTGAGCCCGCCGCACGTCTGTTGCCCGGGCTTTCGGTGTTCGTGAAGGCTGCTCGCTGTGGGATTCGCTCGTGGTCCGATTCGACGATGTCCGGGTCGCCGGGTTGCAAGCAACGGCGACCGTCCTCGAGATTCGTGAAATGGCACCCGGGAGCGTTTCGCCTCCGGTGAACGGAGGCGGTAAGATGCCCGAGATGGCGGTCGCCGAGACGGTTTGTTCCCTCTGCAGCGGGTCAGGCTGGGTCCTTCGCGAGGAAGCCGGTCAGCGGTTTGCGAGCGAATGCGGCTGCCGAAAGAAAGAGCTTCGGGTCACGAAATGGCAATCGGCGGGAATTCCGGAGAGATACCGCGATTGCTCATTGACGAATTTCGATCACCTCAACAACGCGAGTTTCCGGCATGCGAAGGATGTCGCCACGGAGTTCGCCGACTCCTACCCCTTCGTGGATTCGGGGCTCCTCTTTCTCGGAAATTCTGGCACGGGGAAGACCCACCTCGCGATCGGCATTCTGCATTACGTCACGACTCAAAAAGGCCGGCCGGGGCTCTACGTCGACTTCTCGAATCTATTGATGAAAATCCAATCCACGTTCAAGAGCGACGCGACGGAATCCAAGGAAGACGTCATCACTCCCTACGCGGACGTCGAGCTTCTGATCCTCGACGAGCTGGGCGCGACGAAACCTTCCGACTTCGCCCGCGACATGCTCTACGCGCTGCTGAACACGCGGTACAACCGAAGCCGGGTGACGATCGCGACCTCGAATTTTCTGGACAAGCTGCCGTCGGACGAGCGGGGGGAAAGGTCGGCGCGGGAACGGCTCGAGGATCGGATCGGCTATCGCCTGCGCAGCCGTCTCCACGAGATGTGCCGCAACGTCGAATTCAGCGGCGACGACTACCGCCACAAAGTTTTGAACGCGAACCACTCCCGTTCCAGCTTCGCGCCCCGGCGTCCGTCGCAATTGAAACGAAAATAGTTGGCGTCGTTCCTGCACTCTCGATTCCCGGTGAAACGATCC
>JBOGJO010000430.1:0-3019 GCA_050747885.1 Thermoanaerobaculia bacterium | reverse complement strand
ATCCCGAGACGGCCGTGAGATCTCTCGCCTCGGTGAACACTTCGCCGATCGGAAATTGGCCCCCGACATTCGACTGGCCGGCGTAGTCGCCGATGTTGAGTTTCGCCTCTTCGAGAGGTCCGCGGTAGACGAGGTCGCCGGCGTTTCCTTCGAGTGTCACGTTTGCCGCCCGGTCGATCCGGCTCTTGAGAGAGGGGCCGAGCGTCCGGTAGTACGACGCGTCGTAAGCCAGGGAATCGACGTAAGCCCCGATCTCGCCGTCCTGGATCCGCGCGAGGTGGGGATGCTCGATGACCTTCAAGCCGCGTTCGAAGAGCTCCACGCGAAATCGGTGCGCGGCGAGCGGGAACCGCGAGGATTCGACGAGAACGACGAGCTCGCCCGCGGAAAGGCTGAACGCGCGCCGGAGGATCTCGTCGCGAGAGGCTTCCTCGAACTCTATTGCCTGCGCCCCCGGAAGGGCCGCCAGGTAGGAGTCGGAAAGAATCGTCGCCAGTTGCGATTCGCGGTCGAAAAGGAGAAAGGCTTGCCGGTCCCGGGGGAGCTCGAGCGCGACCCGAACGATGGACTCCACGTTCGAGCGGGCGGTTCGGGCGAGAGGCGAGAGCACGCTTGATTCTCGCACTTCTCCTGAACCGAGCTCTTGTTCGACTCGGCTTCCGGCGGGCAGCGGTTACGGCCGGGCTGCCGCCGGTTCCCCTTCGACGATGATTTCGACGCGCCGATTCTGGCTCCTTCCGGAAGAGGTCGCATTGTTCGCCACGGGTTTCGTCGATCCGTAGCCATGCGTTTCGACGCGGCCGGGACCGACGCCGTTGGCGACGAGAACCGCCTTTACCGACTCGGCGCGCAACTGGGAGAGCTTGAGGTTGTATTCGGCGCGGCCTGTCGAATCCGTGTGGCCCTCGATCAGGAGATGACGCTCGGGCGCCGCCGCGAGCGCCTTTCCGATGTCTGCCAGGCGGGCCCGAACGGCCGGTTGGAGGTCGGATCGATTCGTCGCGAAATAAATGCTGCCCGGGAGCGTGACGACGATGCCGCGCGCTTCGACTCGGGTGGATTTCTCGAGTTGCTGGAGACGAGCGAGAAGTTCGTTCTGCGACTCGGCCTGCTTTCGGGCGGCTTCTTCGGCCGCGCGCCGCCGTTCTTCCTCCTGCCGCCGGGCATCTTCGAGTTTTTCGGCCTGTTCGGCGGCGGCCTTCCGCGCGGCGTCCGCGGCCTGCGTTTGCTGGTCGAGCTGGGTTTTCAGGGATTCGATTTCCGCTTGCCGTTGCTGGTCCGCGGAGCGCGCCCGCTCGGCCTCGAGCTGGGCCTGGAGGGCCTTCTCGCGCTCTTCGGCCGCCCTCTGAGCCTCCTCGCGAGCCTGAATCTCCGATTGCCGCCGCGCCTGATCCTCGCGGGCCTTCAGCTCGCCCTCGAGCCGGCGGCGGTCTTCCTCGGACCTGGCGCGCTCGGCGATCAGGCGCTGCTCCGTTTCGTGCAGTTCGGCCTCGAGGCGATCGCGGCGGCTCGTCTGTTCATCGAGCGCCATCTGGGCGCGAACCCGTTTTGCCCGGTACTCGGCGTCGCGCGCTTCGCTGTCGGCGATCTGGGCGTAATGCATGGCCATTTCTTCGTGGCCGCTGTTCCATTCGCGTTGCGCATTCGAGAGATCCACCGCCGCCCGGTTGAAAGTGTCGGGGGAGGATTGCTGCGCCCCGGCGTCGCGGGCGTCTTGCAGGGCCAGCCTCGCGTCGCGCAAGGCCGGCGACTCCGGTCGCGTGCTGGCGCAGCCGGATGCGAAAAGAAGGGTTGCCGCGAAGAGTCCCGTGAGTGCGATGTTCTTGATGGTCATGGCGTTCCTCTCTATTGCGGCTGCTGCGCGAGCTCGTGCGTGCGGCGTTGGATGTCGTCCCCTTCACGCTTGAGGTCGTCGGCCCGCAGCTGAATCGCGATCGCGCGGGCCTTGGATTCCGCCGCGCTGGCCGCGGCCCGCGCCTCGACGAGACGCCGCCTCGCGAGGTCCCAGTGGCGATCCTGCCACTCCCGCCGCGCGGCCGTCAGGTCTCCCCGGGCGCGATCGAGGAGCTCTCTCGCGTGCTGGGTGGCGGTTGCATTCTCGGCGGAGCGGATTTCTGTCTCGGCCTGCGCGATCTCGACATTGCTCAGGGGAGGGCCGCTCGAGGCGCACGCGCACGCGAAAATTGCGAATGAGGCCGCGAGCGAAATCGACAGAAATTTCATGGGGATCTCCCTTCCAGTCCTCAACGGCAGCATGACGCGTGCCAAAGTTCGGGAGCTGAAGAAAAAAGCCGGGCTTTCGCCCGGCAAAAATCACGCCGAGTTGCCTTGAGCCTCAGTGCCGGTTCGGGCCCCGGTCGCGACCCCGATCGTGGCGTTCGTGGGAACCGCCTTCGGCGTCGGGGCCGGCCGCGGGAGCCATCGCGGCCTCCGCCTCGAGCTCTTCCTTCGAGAGCGCCTGCTTGCGGGAGAGCTTGATCTTGCCCATCGGGTCGATGGCGATCACCTTGACGGGAATGATGTCGCCTTCTTTGACGACGTCGGTCGTCTCTCGAACGCGGTACGGCGCGAGCTCGGAAATGTGAACGAGGCCGTCCTTGCCCGGGAGGATCTCGACGAAGGCGCCGTACGCCTCGATCCGGCGGACCTTTCCGCGGTACATCTGGCCGATCTCGGCGTCCTTGGTGAGGCCCTCGATGATCTCGATGGCGCGCATGGCCGAGGCCTCGTCGGTCGAGGCGATGGAGACCCGGCCGGAATCCTCCACGTCGACCTTGCAGCCGGTCTCGTCGATGATCCCGCGAATCGTCTTGCCCCCGGATCCGATGACGTCGCGGATCTTGTCCTTGGGAATCTGAATCGTGAAAATGCGGGGCGCGTAGGGCGAGATGTTCGGCCGCGGCTCCTCGAGAGCTTCGGACATCTTCTCCAGAATGTGAAGCCGTCCCTCCCGGGCCTGCTCGAGCGCTTCCTCGACGATCTGGCGCTTGAGGCCCTTGATCTTGATGTCCATCTGGAG
>JBOGJO010000429.1:0-1527 GCA_050747885.1 Thermoanaerobaculia bacterium | reverse complement strand
GAAAGCCACCGCCGCTCGTACGCCGCGGCGCTGGAAAAGGTCCGGGCCCGCCTGCCGCTCTCGGGACGGCTGTGGATCGGCGGCCAGTGGATCGAGAAGCCCGAGACGTTCGAATCCCGCAACCCTTCGCGGAAAGACGAGGTCCTCGGACGCTTCGCACGGGGCAGTCGGGCCGACGCCGAGAGGGCGATCGACGCGGCCGCGAAGGCCTTCGAAACCTGGAAGAACGCCCCCGTGCGCGAGCGGTGCGAGCGGATCGCGAAGATCGCCTCGATCCTCCGCGACCGCAAGCACGAATTCTCCGCGATGATGACGCTCGAGGCCGGAAAGACGTGGCCCGAGGCCGACGCCGACACGGCGGAGGCGATCGACTTTTGCGAGTTCTACGCGCGCGAGATGTGGCGCCTGTCGCAGCCCCAGGCCCTGACCCCCATTCCGGGAGAAAAAGGATCGCTCGAGTTCCTTCCCCTCGGCGTGGGCGCGGTCATTCCACCGTGGAACTTTCCGCTCGCGATCCTCGTGGGCATGACGACGGCCGCGATCGTCGCGGGGAACACGGTCGTGTTGAAGCCGGCCTCCGACACCGCCGGAATCGCCCTCATGTTCGTGGAGGCAGCCGTCGAAGCGGGCCTTCCCGCCGGGGTCCTCAACTTCGTGACCGGTCCGGGCGCCGAAGTCGGCAACACGCTCGTCGAATCGCCGCGCGTCCGATTCATCGCGTTCACGGGATCCAAATCCGTCGGCCTGGAAATCAACGAGAAAGCAGCAAAGGTTCCGAAAGGGCAGATCTGGATCAAGCGCGCGATTCTGGAGATGGGGGGAAAAGATTTCATCCTCGTGGACGAGACGGCGGACCTCGAATCCGCCGCGACCGGAGTCGTCGCCGCCGCGTTCGGGTTCCAGGGACAGAAGTGCTCCGCCTGCTCGCGCCTGATCGCCGTCGATTCGATCCACGATGCGCTCGTCGAGAAGGTCGTCGAAAAAACGAAGGCCCTGAAGCTCGGCGACCCCTCCGACCCCTCGTCCCAGGTGGGGCCCGTCATCAACGCGGGCGCTCAGAAGAAGATCCTCGAATACATCTCGACCGGCAAGAAGGAAGGCAAGCTCCTCGCGGGCGGCGCGGCCGGCCCGGCCGAAGGCTTCTTCGTCCAGCCGACCGTGATCGACGAGGTCCCTCCGAGCGCGACGATCGCCCGGGAGGAGATCTTCGGGCCGGTCCTCGCCGTGATCCGAGCGAAGGATTTTGACGAGGGCATCCGGCTCGCCAACGACTCCGAGTACGGCCTCACCGGAGCGCTCTACTCGAAGGACGCGAAGCGGATCGAGCGAGGCAAACGCGACCTCTTTTGCGGAAACCTGTACATCAACCGCAAGTGCACCGGCGCGCTCGTCGGCGCGCACCCTTTCGGGGGTTTCAACATGTCCGGCACGGACTCGAAGGCCGGCGGCCGGGAGTATCTGTTTCTGTTCACCCAGGCCAAAGCCATCGCCGAGAAGATGTAGCGCGCAGGGCTCACTGCCGTGAGC
>JBOGJO010000428.1:0-10727 GCA_050747885.1 Thermoanaerobaculia bacterium | reverse complement strand
GCCCCTGTCTGAGCTGGAGTTCTTCGACTCGACCGGAAAGAGAGAACTCCGGGAACTTGGAGGAGAGGTGCAAAGCGATGCCGCGAGTTGCGATTCCCGAGCGAGCGATCGGCCGCTGGAGCGCCGGCGACCAAGCGGCGGGCCCGGCCGAGCAAGTCTTGCGACTCCCGAGCGAACGGTTCCCCGCTTGCGCGGGGATGACTTCACCGCGGTGAAGTCACTTCGGCGGCAGCGCGGCGAGCATCTCCCTCGCCGTCTGTGCCTGATCTCCCTTGGGCGCAAGCTCGAGGTACTTCTGAAATTGCGTCCGCGACTGCGGGTAGCGCTTCATGTTGTATTCCGACATCCCCAGCCAGAAATGCGCGTTCGCCATGTCCGACTTGAGCGAAATGGCCTTGTTGAACGCCGCGGCGGCGCCGGGGTAGTCGCCCGCGTTGTACATCTCGACGCCGGAGTTGTAGTTGACCTCGGGATTGTCGGCGTTGGCTTCGACGAACTTCGTCTTGTATTCCAGCGCCCCCTTCGAATCCCCGGATTTCTGGGAGGAATCCATCAGGATGCCGTAAAGATCGTTGTCCTTGGGGTCGAGCTCGAGCGCCTTTCGGCCGCTCGCGAGCGCCTTGGCGTAGTCCTTTCTCTCATACGAAAGCTGCGAAAGCACCTTCCAGGCCGCGGCGAGGTCCGGCTTGGCGGCGACGGCCGCGTCGAACTTCTTTTCCGCGCCCTCTTTGTCTCCCTTTTGAAGGAAGTCGACGCCCTCGTTGTAAGAAACGACGCCCGGATCGATTTTCGGCGCGGGGGGAGTGGGGGGCACGATGGGGGGATGGAGGGTCATGTCGACCCTCGTGTCCTTGGTGCCATTGGGCCTCATCTGCGTCTGGCTCGGCGAAAAACCGTCCGCCTGGGCGCGGATCGAGTACGTCCAGCCCGAGTTCGGGACCTCGGTGGACCAGCGACCCGTTTCGTCCGTCGTCAACGTGAGGTTGACGCTCGCGAGGCTCGGCGTGGTCACCGTGATCGACGCGCCGGCGACCGGCTGCCCGCCCTCGTCGACGACCGCGCCGGAAAACCGGCCTTCCGCGCCGAACGCTAGCGACGAAAAGAGAACCGCTCCCGCCAGGACGGCGAGAGGACGTAAAACACATCGCATTTCGAGAGGTCCTCCTGCCGCGGATTCTAGAGAGAATGTGCGCAAAATAAAAGGACTTTCAAGCTCCGGCGGCCAGGTTCGGTGAAAGCCACCGTTCGAGGGTGGCGAGGTCGCCCCCCTTGCGGACCTGATAGTCGAGCACCTGGTCCCGCCCGATCTTGCCGACGGCGAAGTACCTGGCCTTCGGATGCGCGAAATAGAATCCGGAGACCGAGCTCGCGGGCGCCATGGCAAAGTTCTCCGTGAGGGCAATTCCGGCACGGGACTCGGCGCGGAGCAAGTCGAAGAGCAGCCGCTTTTCGCTGTGGTCGGGACAGGCCGGATACCCGGGCGCGGGACGGATTCCACGGTACCGCTCCCGGTGAAGCTCCTCGGGGGAAAGCGTCTCCGATCTCCCGTATCCCCAATCTCGCCGGGCTTCCCGGTGAAGCCACTCGGCGAAGGCCTCGGCCAGGCGGTCGGCGAGGGCCTTCGTCAGGATCGAGTTGTAGTCGTCGTGGTCGCGCTCGAACCGCTCGCAGAGCTCCGCGGCCCCGATTCCGGCCGTGACGGCGAAGAGCCCGAGAAAATCTCGCAGCCCGGTCGATTTCGGCGCGATGAAATCCGACAGGGCCTGGTTCGGCTCCCCTTCGGGCCGCTCCCCCTGCTGGCGAAGGGTGTGAAAAACACCGGCCACTTCGCGGCGGGTGTCATCGACATAGATCTCGATGTCGTCCCCGACGCTGTTGGCCGGGAAGAATCCGTACACGCCTCGCGCCGTGAGGAGCCTCCCCGCGACGATCTCGGAAAGGAGCCTGCGGGCATCCTCGAAGAGCTCGAGAGCCCTGGCCCCGACTTTCGGATCCTCCAGGATCGCGGGGTATCGTCCGCGCAGCTCCCAGGCGTGGAAAAACGGGGACCAGTCGATCAGCGGCACCAGATCGCCCAGCGGGAGATCGTCGACCGTGCGAATCCCCGAAAACGAGGGAGCGGGCAAATCCGCCGGCTGCCAGACAATCGACGTCCGGCGGCGGCGCGCCTCGCCGATCGAGAGAAGAGGCTTTTCCCGGGCGTCGCGATAACGCTCGCGCGCCGACTCCTGTTTTCGCGAGTTCTCCGCGCAGAACTCGGCCGCCGATCGTTCTCCCAGGAGCGAACCCACGACTTGAACCGCCCGCGACGCATCGGCCACGTGCACGACAGGCCGCGAATAGGACGGAGCGATCTTCAGCGCGGTGTGGAGGGGGCTCGTCGTCGCGCCCCCGATCAGGAGAGGAATCCGGAGTCCCGCGCGCTCCATTTCGCGCCCGACGTGAACCATCTCGTCGAGGGAGGGGGTGATCAAGCCCGAGAGCCCGATCAAGTCGACGTTTTCCTGCTCCGCCGCCTTCAGGATCCGTTCGCTCGACACCATCACGCCGAGATCGATCACCTCGTAGTTGTTGCACCCGAGCACGACGCCGACGATGTTCTTCCCGATGTCGTGCACGTCGCCCTTGACCGTCGCGAGAAGGACCTTTCCGGCGGTCTTACGGCCGCCCGAGGAGGACTTCTCCGCATCCTCGGAGGCCTTTTCGGCCTCGAGGTACGGCTGAAGATGCGCGACGGCTTTCTTCATCACCCTCGCGCTCTTGACGACCTGGGGCAGGAACATCTTCCCGCTGCCGAAAAGGTCGCCGACGACGTTCATTCCGTCCATGAGCGGGCCCTCGATGACCGACAGCGGACGGCCGAGCTTCTGCCGAGCCTCCTCGATGTCGGCGTCGATATGCTCGACGATTCCCTTCACGAGAGCGTGGGCAATCCGCTCCTCGACGCTCCCGCGGCGCCACTGGTCTTCCGGAACGAGGCCCTTTTCCTTCTGCTTGACCGATTCGGCGAAGGCGATGAGGCGCTCGGTCGAATCGGGCCGCCGGTTCAACAAAACGTCCTCGACGAGGTCGCGGAGCGCGGGGGCAATTTCCTCGTAGACGTCCAGCTGCCCGGCATTGACGATTCCCATGTCGAGCCCCGCCCGGATGGCGTGGTAGAGAAACGCCGAGTGCATCGCCCCTCGCACCGCACCGTTGCCGCGGAACGAGAAAGAGATGTTGCTGACGCCCCCGCTGACCTTGCTC
Organism: Thermoanaerobaculia bacterium; assembly: GCA_050747885.1. Taxonomy (GTDB): domain Bacteria; phylum Acidobacteriota; class Thermoanaerobaculia; order UBA5066; family DATFVB01; genus CAWEYG01. The sequence goes on along the minus strand of JBOGJO010000428.1, from coordinate 7,481 downwards.
AGCGGATGCGCCGCCTTGATCCTGTGCGTCGCTTCGAGAAAAGCCACGGCGTAGTCGTTGTGCTCGTCGATCCCGGTTGCGACGGTGAGAATGTTCGGGTCGAAAACGATGTCCTGCGGGGGAAATCCAACTTCCTCCGTGAGGATCCTGTACGCGCGCGCGCACACTTCGACTTTTCGATCCGCCGTGTCGGCCTGACCCCTCTCGTCGAAGGCCATGACCACGACGGCCGCGCCGTAGCGCCGAATGAGCCTGGCCTGCCGGAGAAAGGTCTCCGCTCCTTCTTTGAGCGAAATCGAATTCACGATCCCCTTCCCTTGAAGGCACTGCAGCCCGGCCTCCAGGACCGACCATTTCGAGCTGTCGATCATGATCGGAATCCGCGAGATCTCGGGCTCCGACGCCACGAGATTCAGAAAGTCCCGCATGGCCGATTCCGAGTCGAGGAGACCTTCGTCCATGTTGACGTCGAGGATGTTCGCCCCCCCGTCGACCTGCTGGCGAGCGATGGCCAGCGCCTCCTCGAGCTTTCCCGCGAGCACGAGCTTCGCGAACTTCGGCGATCCGGTGATGTTGGTGCGCTCGCCGATCACGATGAAGTTCGAGTCGGGGCGCAGCGTCAGCGGCTCCAGGCCGGAGAGGCGCGTGAACGGCTCGACGGCGGGCGCCTGGCGCGGCGGAAAAGGAGCGACGGCCCGCGCGATCGCGTCGATATGGGCCGGAGTCGTCCCGCAGCACCCTCCGACGAGGTTGAGCCACCCGTTTTCGGCGAATTCTCCCAGATCGCGCGCCATCTTCGCCGGCGTCTCGTCGAAGCCGCCGAAGGCGTTGGGAAGCCCGGCGTTGGGATACGCGCTGATCATCACCGGCGCGATTCGCGCCAGCTCTTCGATGTAAGGCCGCATCTCCCGCGCCCCCAGCGCGCAATTGATTCCGACGCTCAGGAGATCCGCGTGGGAAACCGAGTTCCAAAACGCCTCGATCAGCTGGCCGGACAGCGTGCGGCCGCTCCGGTCGGTGATGGTCCCGGAAACCATCACGGGGACCCGCCGTCCGAAGCTCGCGAACGTGTCTTCGATCGCAAAGAGCGCGGCCTTCGCCACGAGCGTGTCGAACACCGTTTCGACGAGAAGAAGATCGACGCCTCCTTCGAGGAGTCCCCGAATCTGCTCCGAGTACGCCGCCACGAAGTCTCCGAAGCGCTTCTCGCGATAGCCCGGCCGGTTCACGTCGATGGCGAGCGAAAGCGTCCGGTTCGTCGGTCCGATGGCGCCCGCCACGAAGCGGGAGCTCCCCGGATTCGAAGCCTCGAACGACTCCACGGCCCCGCGCGCCACGGTCGCCGCGGCGAAGTTCATCTCGTGGACGAGGAGCTCCATCCCGTAGTCGGCCAGGGAGATGCCGTTCGCGTTGAACGTGTTCGTCTCGACGATGTCGGCGCCGGCCTCCAGATATTCGCGGTGGATCGATCCGATGATTTCCGGGCGCGTAATCGACAGGAGATCGTTGTTCCCCTTGAGGTCGCGGGGATGGTCGCGAAAGCGCTTACCCCGGTACCCTTCCTCGTCCAGCCGGCGGGCCTGGATCATCGTTCCCATCGCCCCGTCCAGAACGAGAATCTTCTCGTTGAGTCGCGAATGGAGCTTCGCGGAGCGATCCGGGGAGCTCATGCCCGCACGGTCCTCGCCGAGGAATCCCCGCTGATGCGGCCGGGAATCGCCTCGAGGATCTTCTCGACGAGTGAGTACCGCTGCATCGGCATGATGTGAATGCCCGGAGCCACCTGCGAAATGGCCGCGGCCAGCTCCCGCGCGATGGCGAGCCCCTCGGCCGTCTCGAAGTCTCCGCCCTTTTCCGAGGCCCTCCGCATCCGGTCGATCGTCTCCGCCGGCACGACCATTCCCGGGACTTCGTTTGCGAAATACAGCGTCTGCTTGAGGGTCTTGAGGGGAATCAGCCCGATGAGCACCGGAATCGATCCGGACTCCGGCCGTCCAAAGAACGCCTCGAGCGCGCGGAGATCGAAGACGGGCTGCGTTTGGGCAAACGTGGCGCCCGCCTCGATCTTCGCGCGAAGCTTCGAGAGCTCCACTTCGAGATCGCGAGCCGCGGGATTCGCCGCGCAGCCGATCGCAAACGACGTCGCGGTCCCGATCGAATTCCCGACGAGGTCCGAGCCCGCGTTCAGGATCTTCGCGATGCGAAGCAGGCCCAGGGTGTCGACCTCGGAGACCTGATGTCCGTCGGGGTAGTCGCCGATCTTCAGCGGGTCCCCCCCCAAACACAGGAGCGCCTTCAGCCCGAGACCCGACGCGCCGAGCAGGTCCGACTGGATCCCGAGGACGTTCCGGTCGCGCGTCGTGAACTGGACGACCGACTCCAGCCCGGTTTCCCGCTGAATCAGGCCGGCGACCGCAATCGACGACATCCGAAGCCTCGCCATGGGGTTGTCGGTCACATTCACCGCGTCAACGCCGATGCCCTTCAACTGTCTCGCCGCCTGAATCGAGCTCGAGCAGTCCGCGCCTTTCGGCGGCTCGACTTCGACGGTCACGGTGAACGCCCCGGTCGAGGCGAGCTTCCGCTTGAAGTGGGACGTTTCGATCTCGATCTCCCGCCGCGCCGACGGAAGGTTCTCCGTCGGGATCGACGAAATAGAAGCGGCCACGACCCTCCGCGCGGCTCCTGCCAGGGCCCGCGACATCGCCCGGCTGTGCTCCGGCGTGGTCCCGCAGCAGCCGCCGACGATCGCCGCGCCCTTTTCAGCGAACTCGAGCGAGTACTCACGAAAATAATCGGGAGACGCGTTGTACACGTTGCGGCCCCGGATGAGCGTGGGATAGCCCGCATTGGGCATGACCGACAGCGGGGCCGAAACGCGAGCCGCGACCTCCGAGAAGACTTCCAGCGTTTCCTGCGGACCCAGAGTGCAGTTGATCCCGGCGGCGTCCGCGCCCGCGGCGATCAACGTTCGAAGCGCATCGCCGGCCCGCTCGCCGAAGGCCGTGCGTCCGTCTCCGAAGAACGTCATCTGGGCAACGATCGGAATCTCTCCCGACAGGCCTCTCGCCGCCCGGACGGCTTCGGCCGCCTCGAGGAGGTTTCCAAACGACTCGAGGAGAAGGAGGTCGGGCGCCGCCTCCAGCAGCACGCGGATCTGTTCCTCGAAGATCTCGCGGACCTGCGACAGCGAAAGCGCACCGTAAGGCTTGACCATCGCGCCGAGGGGCCCGACCGAAGCAGCGACAAAAATGTGCTCTCCGGCGGCCGCTTCGCGGGCGAGGCGAACGCCCTCGCGATTGATTTTTTCGAGCGAGTCCGCCCAATCGTGCTCGCGCAACTTCACGCGATTCGCATCCCAGGTGTTCGTCGTGAGAATCCGCACCCCGGCGTCCGCGTAGTCCTCGTGGATCTCGGAAACCGTCTGAGGCGCGGCGAGGTTGAGCGAGGATCTCGCGCTGGAGGGCTCGGCCCCCCTCGTGACGAGCAGAGTCCCCATCGCCCCGTCGGCGAGGAGGATTTCTTCGGCGAGTGCCTTTCGAAAAGACGCGGTCATGAAAAAGCCCCTCATGCCATGATCGATGAGGGGCAATCCTTTGAGTTCGTTCGCGAGCCTCTCATCTGTCCCCGATCACACGGGGTGGGAATTGGCACCTGACGCTTTCCGCGCGATACGGAAGCCGGTTGCCGCGGCTTCGCAGGGCCCATACCCTCCACCGCTCTCGATGAAAATCAAAGAACCGCGATCATGCTACGGGCGCTCCGTCGGCGTGTCAAGCGATCCGGTTTCGGGATTCCTCGTCCGGAACTCGGACCGGGCGCCGCGCCGCTCCCGGGCGCAAGACCGTAACCGATTACAAACAAGAATGTTATTACCGCAACGTGAAATCCGGCCGGCCGGATCACGGCTTGCTCCTTCCCGGGCTTCGGAGGACGTGATGAGAATTTCAATGATCGGGCAGACGTATGACGTCGTGGCGGACCGCCCGAGCTTTCGGTGGGAGGAATCCGCGGCCGACTCGAAACAGGGATCGGGAACCGATTACTGCATCGGCATTCGGGGAAAGACCGACCGAAACTGGCGCAAAACCTTCTACCTCATTCAATGGGAGTATTTCGGTCAATTCAAATACCACCTCCGCGAAGACGGCGGCGCGATTTCCTTTCGCCGCCGGTTCGAGGACGGGATCGAACAGGAAGAGCCCCTTCTGAAAGCCCTCGAGGTCCTGCTCAAGGTCGTCAACGCCAGCGCTTCCCGCAAACCCGTCGAATACATGAAGCCCGCGGGGCAGTTCCAGGGAGCGGCGCTCGCCGTCTGATGATGCGAATCCTCATCGCCGACGACGATCCCCTTTCGCGCGCAGTGCTGGAGAAATCCCTCTCAGGGTGGGGCCACGAGACCGTCTCGGTCAGCGATGGCATTCAGGCCTGGGTCGCCCTTCACCGGGAAAGCCGGCCGTCCATCGCGATCCTGGATTGGCTCATGCCGGGCCTCGACGGAGTGAAGATCTGCGGCAAGCTGAGGGAGGAATCGAGCGGAAATTACGTTTACGTGATCATTCTCACGGGCAAGAACCAGCGCAAGAACCTGATTCAGGCGCTCGCTCAGGGCGCGGACGATTTCGTGTCGAAGCCCTTCGAGCCCGCCGAGCTGCAGGCCCGCCTGCAGGTGGCCAAGCGAATCATCGACCTGGAAACGCAATTGATCGCCGCGCGCGAAGCCATGAAGGAAGAGGCGACCAACGACCCGCTCACCGGCACGTGGAATCGCCGCATGATCCTGCGCTTTCTCGACCAGGAGATGGCCAGGGGGCGCCGCGAGCGATTTCCCGTCGCCACGATCCTCCTGGATCTCGATCATTTCAAGCAAGTCAATGACCGTCACGGTCATCTCGCGGGAGATGAGACGCTGCGGGAATTCGTGCGGCGCGTGAAGTCCGTCGTCCGGCCGTACGATGCGATCGGCCGCTACGGAGGAGAGGAGTTCCTTCTCGTTCTGCCCCGCTGCGAAGCGGCGGGAGCGGCCCAGCTCTCCGAGCGAATTCTCCCGGCCATCGGTCAGGAGCCGTTCCTCACCCGGAAGGGCCCGATCGCGGTCACCGTGAGCGCCGGCATTTCCACATCCGAGGCGTCCGGACTCGCAACACCCGAGGAGATGATTCACGCTGCGGATCTCGCCCTGTATCGCGCGAAGCGGGCGGGGAGAAATCGCGCCGAAGTGGCGCCCGAACCGGGTCCCGGGCCGAACCGGACGCACCTGGGAGACATTGGCCTTCCAGCCAGCGCGGCCGAGGCGTGGGCCGCAGCATGCTGAGAATCGGAGCATAAGCTCAACCGTCACAACGAATTAATATTTTTCGCGAAAGCTGTCCCCGATTCCACGTTCGTGCGATAAGGAAAGAGGGGATCGGTGTGCGCCATCGGCATAAAGGTATAATTCCGTCAAGGAAGCCCGATTCGAGCTTCGCGCTCTGCGCTCGCGAACGCCGAAAAATTCGACTCCGAAAACCAGGCTCCCGGGCGCAGAGGGCCGCGCTGTTGATCATTTCGACGACGCGGGTTTTGCGGGGGGTCTGATGCCCGGTAGGACAATGCTTTCCGCGATTGCCGGGGCGCTCCGCCTCAATGGGAAACGGAGCTTGCGCGCATGACCGACAGGAATTCCGCCCTCCGCTGGCTCGGGCTTGCCGGGGGCTTCGGAACCCTGGTCTTGATCGGCCTGTTTTCGGCAGGAAGTCTTCACCGAATCGTCATCGACACCGGCTGGGTGGATCACACCCACCGGGTTCTCGCGAGCATCGCAAGGGTGCGACTTCTCGTGACCGATGCCGCAAGCAGCCGGCGGGGATTCGTGACGACGGGAAACCCCAGCGAGCGCGCCAGCTATGCTTCCTCCCAATCGAAACTGGATCGCGAGCTCGTCGGTCTCGCGGACCTCGTCAAGGACAATCTGCGCGAGACCGAAAACGTTCGAAGGCTCTTTCCAGCCGTCGCGCGCTGGCGATCGATCCTCGACGCGTCGATTGCGGCGCAGGACCGCAACGGCTTCGTGTTTCAGGCGCAAAACGAATTCACCGAGAAGGCCCGGCCGCTCGCCGCCGAAATCCACGAGCTCGCGAGCCGGATGGAGGACGAGGAAGAACGCCTTCTGTCCGACCGGCAGCGCGACGCGCGCGCTTCCTCCCTGCGCGCCCGCCGTATCGTGGTTGCGGGGAGCCTCATGGGCATTCTCCTGCTGGCCGGCGCAACCGCAGTGTCCGCGCGAGAGATTCGAGCCCGGCGCGCGACGGAGATCCGGTTGAACGCGGAGGTCGACGAGCGCCGCCGAAGCGAGTCGCGGTTCCGCGGGTTGCTCGAGTCTGCGCCCGACGCGATAGTCATCGTGGACGGGAGCGGAGTGATTGTTCTCGTGAACGAGCAGACCGAGCGGCTTTTCGGGTATCCGCGAAATGAGCTGCTCGGCCAGGAAATCGAAAGATTGGTGCCTCGACGCTTTCGAGAGAAACACCCCGGACACCGCTTCGCCTACTCGGCCCAGCCCCTCACTCGCCCCATGGGCGCCGGAATGGAGCTGTTCGGTCTGCGAAAGGACGGAACGGAGATTCCTGTCGAGATCAGCCTGAGCCCCCTCGACACGGAGAGCGGAATTCTGATTTCGAGCGCGATCCGCGACATCACTGAGCGAAAAAGGCTCGAAAAGGGGCTGCACGAAGCCCAGGAGCTCGTCCAGACTCTCGAAGAAAACGTTCTCGATTATTCGATGTTTCTGCTCGACCCGGAAGGGCGAATCCAGACGTGGAACATCGGGGCGGAACGAATGAATGGCTACACGGCCTCGGAAGCCATCGGGAAACACATCTCGAGCTTTTACGATCCCGAAGACATCGCTTCGGGAAAGGCGCAAGAAGGCCTGCGCCGGGCGGCTTCCGAAGGCCGGTGGAAGGACGAGGGATGGCGGGTTCGAAAGAACGGTTCCCGATTCTGGGCGGACGTCGTTGTCACCGCCATTCCCGGCAAAGACGGGCTGGTCCAGGGCTTCGCAAAGATCACCCGAGACATCGACGAGAAGCACGCCGCGGAGGAAAAGCTCAGCCGGCAGGCGGCCGAGCTCGAGGTCGCAAACCGGGAGCTCGAATCCTTCAGCTACTCCGTGTCTCACGACCTGCGCGCTCCCCTGCGCGCGATCGACGGATTCAGCCAGGCGCTTCTCGAGGAATCGGGCGATCGGCTCGACGACAACGGAAGACGCTACCTCGAGAGGGTACGGGCGGGCGCGCAGAGAATGGCCCAGCTCATCGACGACCTGCTGTCCCTGTCGAGAGTCTCCAGGAAGCCGCTGGAGAGGTCCCGGATCGATCTCAGCGAAATCGCCGTGGAGACCCTCGCGGGACTTGCGCGCGCGCAACCGGACCGAAAGGTCGCCTTCTCGGTGGCTGAGCAAGTCATTGCCGACGCCGACGAAGGGCTGAGTCGAATCCTGC
>JBOGJO010000427.1:0-3887 GCA_050747885.1 Thermoanaerobaculia bacterium | reverse complement strand
AGAAAGAACAGCGTAAACAGCATCACCAGAAAGGACGCCAGAAAGCCCAGGACGCCGACCGCCAGGTGGGACAGGAACCCGCCGATCCTTCCCGCGACGGTCTTGAGGTTCGTCTCGGCCCATCCTCGCAGGTCCTCCGCCGTGACCGGCACGATCGTCGACACGCGGTCGGCAAATTTTCGAATCGACGGGATCGCGATGAAATCCGAGACGGAGGCCACCTGATGGCGGGCGACAAACGAAGCGGCCAGCGAATACAGGTGGGCTCCTTGCGAGACCAGCGCGAGCACCAGCAGAACCGCGGGGACCACCACCAGCAGCAAAGCCAGCGCCGTGGCCAGCATCGCCGCCAGATTCGGCCGCTTCACCTTTCGAAGGAGCCATCGGTGGCCCGGGCCCAGGGTGAAGGCCAGCACGGCGGCCCACAGAACCGGCTGCAGAAACGGCGAGAGAATTCTCCAGAGCAGGTACGCGAGAAGCGCGCCGGCGACCAGAACGAAGACTCGCGGGGAACGCGGAGCGGTCATGCGGAATGATAGCATCCGGTGATGCCGAGACCCCTCCGGGAGATGCTCGAAAGTCTTGCAAAAGCACGGGGTTTCTCCCGAATCGGAGTCACTCCTGCGGCGCGGCCGGAGCACGACCGCGATTTCCAGCGTTGGCTCTCGGAGGGCCGCCACGGAGAGATGGCCTATCTCGAGAGGACCCGGGACCTTCGGAGCGATCCTCTCACCCTCCTTCCGGAAGCGCGTTCGATCGTCGTCCTCGCGATGCCTTATCCGTCGGCCGACCCGGAGGCCTCCGATGGAACGCGCACGGCGCGCTACGCCCTGGCCGAGGATTACCATCGCACGCTTCGAGCAAAATGCGAGTCTCTCGTCGCGGAATGGAAGTCGGAGACCGGAACGGCGCTGAGGCACCGGGTCTGCGTGGACTCGGCTCCGCTCGCGGAGCGGGATTTCGCGGTCTCGGCGGGAATCGGCTGGATCGGAAAGAACGGAATGGTGCTCAACGAAGAGGGCAGCTATTTTCTGCTCTGCGAAATCCTGACCGATGCCGAAATTCCTCCCGACGCCCCGGTGGCGAATCGGTGCGGCGCCTGCACGAGGTGCCTGGACGCTTGCCCGACGTCCGCCTTCCTGGGGCCGGGCGTCCTCGACGCCACCCGATGCCTCTCGTACTGGACCATCGAACAGCGCGGCGTCGTTCCCGAAGAGATCGTCGAGCGCCTCGGCGGGTGGGTGTTTGGATGCGACGCCTGCCAGGAGGCTTGTCCGTACAACGCCGCCGTCGACAAGACGGCCTTGCAAAGGCAGCCGCCCGAGCTCTCCGAGATCCTCGGGATGCGCGCCTCGGGGTGGAGACACCGCCTGAAAGACACTCCCCTGTCCCGCGCCGGTCCTTCGGGAATGCGGCGAAATGCCGCCGCCGTTGCGCAATCGCGATCGCGCGTCGACCTCCTTCCCGCTCTCGAGTCCCTCGCCTCGTCGAGCCATCCGACGGTCGCGCGGCAGGCCGCCGCCGCCGTGCGCTCCCTCTCGAGAGCGACGTGACGCCGCCGGCGCCCCTGCTCGTCGCCGCCGGAATTCTGATTCGCGACGGCCGCGTCCTTCTCGCTCGTCGTCCGGCCGGCTCGCACCTGGCCGGACTGTGGGAGTTTCCGGGCGGCAAGGTCGAGCCGGGCGAATCGCCGGAGCGGGCGCTCGTTCGCGAGATTCGCGAGGAGCTCGGGCTCGAAATCTCCCGGTTCCGGCCCTTCCGGTTCTCGCACCACGCTTATCCGGAGAAGACCGTCCTTCTCCTCTCCTACCTTTGCGCAATCGACGAAGACCCTCCCCGTCCCGCCGTCGTCTGGAAATGGCAGCCGCTTCGCGAGCTCGATCCGGACGTCATGCCCGAAGCGGACAGGGAGATCGTGGAGAGTCTTCAGGAAGTGAGGAGTCCATGATCCCCGCCGGCCCCTCGTTGATCCTTCTTTTCGTGCTCTGCCTCCTGGCTTCCGCGTTTTTCGCGGCCTCGGAGACCGCGCTCGTCGCGCTGGGCCGAATCGACCTCGCCCGCCTTCGCGAGCGGTCCGCCCGGGGGACGGGAAGAATCGAGAGGCTCAAGAGCTCTCCCGCGCGTCTCCTTTCGGCGGCGCTCATCGGCCAGAACCTCGCGACTTCGGCCGCCTCGGCGGTCGCGACGGTGGCGGCCGCGAGTTTTTTCGGCCCGAAGAAAGGAATCCTCGTCGCCGTGATCGCCTCGACTCTCCTTCTCTTCTCCTTCGGCGAAATGGCGCCGAAGTCTCTCGCGGCGGCGTCGCCCTCGCGCGTCGCTCTCGCCATCGCTCGTCCCTTCGAAATCTTCTCGAAGATCGTCGGGCCGGTCGCGACCGTCGTCATCTACCTCGTCCAGCGCCTCCTGCGCCTCTTCGGATTTCCCCAGGGACACCCGGCCATGACGGAGGAGGAGATGAAGGCGGTCATCAATCTCGGGCACGCGGAGGGCCTTATCCACAGCGAAGAGCGCGAGCGGATGGTGCGCGTCCTCGAATTCGGCGAGCGGCGCGTCTCCGAAGTGATGGTTCCGCGGCCGAAGATCGTTGCGATCGCTGAGGATTCGTCGTTCGACGAAGTGCGGTCGCTCCTGACGACGCACAAGTTCTCGCGGGTCCCGGTCTATCGGGACACCCTCGACAACGTGGTCGGAATCCTGAAAGCAAAGGACCTTTTCGACCTCACCGACGAGCAGGAAAAGACGTTCCGGCCCGCGAATTACGTCGGCCCGTCGTATCTCGTTCCGGAGTTCAAACGGCTCGAGGAGCTCTTCCGGGAGATGCGGCGCCGAAAGCAGCACATGGCCATCGTCGTCGATGAATACGGAGGAACGACCGGCCTCGTCACGATCGAGGACGCCATCGAAGCGCTGCTGGGATCGATCCAGGACGAGTACGACGAGGAGTCCCCCGGATTCGTCCGGGTCGATGAGCTCACGTACCTCCTCGACGGCTCGTTTCGGCTGCAGGAGCTCGAGGATCGATTCGGGCTCTCTTACCCCGATGCGAGCGCGGAAACCGTCGCCGGACTCCTTCTCCAGCGTTTCGGGCGGATTCCGAAAAAGGGCGATCGCCTGAGGGGGAAGCAGGCGGAATACGTCGTGCTCGACGCCACGCGCACGGCGATCAAGCGCGTCAAGATGATCCTTCCACGAAAGCGGGCCGTCTCTGCCGCGAGGGAGACGCGATGACCGGCGCAAAGAACACGGTCACTCTCCTGAGGGGCGACGGGGTGGGCCCGGAAATCACCGACGCCGTCGTCTCGATCCTCGAGCGCGCCGGCGCGCCGGTCGAGTTCGAAGAGGTGAGCGCCGGACTGGAGTCGCTCCGCGCGAAGGGGGATCCCCTGCCGCCCGCCGTCCTCGATTCCGTGCGGAAGAACCGCGTTGCCCTCAAGGGACCGCTCACGACGCCGATCGGGGGCGGCTTCAAGTCCGTGAACGTGCGGCTCCGGCAATCGCTCGACCTCTACGCGAACCTGCGGCCGGTGAAGAATTTCCCGAACGTCCCGTCCCGGTTCGGCAACGTCGACCTCGTCATCGTCCGCGAAAACACGGAGGACCTGTACGCCGGTCTCGAGCACGTGGTCGTTCCGGGCGTGGTCGAATCGCTCAAGATCATCACGGAGCGAGCGTCCACCCGAATCGCGCGTTTCGCGTTCGAGTACGCCCGTCGTTTCGGCCGGAAACGCGTGACGGCGATCCACAAGGCGAACATCATGAAGCTCGGCGACGGCCTGTTCCTCGAGAGCACGCGGCGCGTGGCGCCGCGGTTCCCGGAGATCACCTACGACGAGCGGATCGTGGACGCGGCGTGCATGCACCTCGTGATGCACCCGGAGAAGCTGGAC
>JBOGJO010000426.1:0-26239 GCA_050747885.1 Thermoanaerobaculia bacterium | reverse complement strand
CCTCCCAATATCTACGCATTTCACCGCTACACTGGGAATTCCACCACCCTCTTCCGGACTCCAGCCTGACAGTATCTCCCGCACGTCCTCAGTTAAGCCGAGGGATTTCACGAGAGACTTGACAGGCCGCCTACGCGCCCTTTACGCCCAATAATTCCGAATAACGCTTGCCCCCTCTGTATTACCGCGGCTGCTGGCACAGAGTTAGCCGGGGCTTCCTTTGCCGGTACAGTCAATCACCGAGGGTATGAGCCCCGATGAACTTCTTCCCGGCCGACAGGAGTTTACAATCCAAGGACCTTCATCCTCCACGCGGCGTTGCTGCGTCAGGCTTTCGCCCATTGCGCAAGATTCCCCACTGCTGCCTCCCGTAGGAGTCCGGACCGTGTCTCAGTTCCGGTGTGGCCGATCACCCTCTCAGGCCGGCTACCGATCGAAGCCTTGGTGGGCCGTTACCCCGCCAACTAGCTAATCGGGCGCGGGCTCCTCCGAAAACGAGAGACCTTGCGGCCCCCCTTTGATCGCATCCTCTCTCGAGATCGCGATGACATGCGGTATTAGCCCAAGTTTCCCTGGGGTATTCCCCATTTTCGGGCAGATTGCCCACGTGTTACTCACCCGTCCGCCGCTCGACTGGAAGAGTTGCCCCTTCCGCCTCGCTCGACTTGCATGTGTTAAGCACGCCGCCAGCGTTCATTCTGAGCCAGGATCAAACTCTCCACTTAAAGTGTGTCAAGGCTGCGGGACTAAAACCGCAACCGAGATTTCCGAGCGATCCGTGCTTTTTTTCAAAGAAAAAAACAGGAAAAAAAATGAATTCGTTGGCTGCTCTATTCAGTTTTCAAGGAACCGATCGCCCGTGAGCGACGCGCCGTACCTCCGGCGCACCCGTCCTGAGACGGAAATTTCATCTTACGAAAAACCGACCTACCGAGTCAAGAGTTTTCTTGCTCCGGCGAGCCCGCTCGACCGCCCGATTTCGTCGAGGCGCAGCCCCCGGCTTCCGTGTTCAAAAGATCCTGTCCCGTGAAGGGATCGAGAGCATAGGCCACGCCCCTCTCCGTGTCAAGGACGCTGGAACGGCCCGCTGGCGCGGCGTTCGTAGACCCGGATGAAGAAGGGCTTTGAGCCGATTCTTGCGGCGATGTCGCTTGTTCCAAAGCTCGCCGCGGGCGAATAACTCGCGAGAACGGCCGCCCAGAGCTTTCGATCGTAGTCCTCACCGAAGGCGATGCGGCCAAAAGGGGAAACCGGCTGATTGACCAGGAGCACGAACCTGGGTTGAGTCCGCAAGAGACGACCGATGACGCGATTTTCGTCGGCCGGCGTCAGGTTTCCCGGCAGATTCTGTTCCTCCCGAAGGGGGTTCTCGAGCCCGAGGGCGAAGTTGAAGATTCCGGCCTCGGGAAACCCGGCGAGCCTGTCGCCGGGTCGGGCCTCCCGCTCAAGAAACTGAAGGGTCATCCTCGTCGGAACGGCCTGAAGAGGGGGCAGGCGCAGGGCACCGGCCGGGGTCGAGATCGGCAAGCTTCGTCGGGGCAAGCTGATTCGCGCGAGCCGAAAAAGGCCAACGCACGCGACCCCGAAGAAGACCGCCGCGACGTTTCTTCGAAACGCCGTCGTCGACTCCACGAAGCGGGAGGGCAGATCGATCAAAATTACCGCCGACGCCGCGAACAACGCCGGGAGAGCGAAAACCGAATACGGAGTCGATTCCTGGGAATACGCAAGCCGCAGAAACACCCTGCTGCCGACAAGGGCCGAGTACCCGAAAAGAAGGAATCTCGCCCGCGCCACCGACGAGAGTCGCTTGCGAAGCATCCCGAGCGTGAAAAGGATTGCCGCCGCGGGCGCCGCGGCCAGCAGCGGAGGCCAGTTCGCATCGATCAGCGTTCCCACGGGAGAGAAGAAGGAGAAAGCGGCCAGAACGACGAGCGCCTGCCAGAGAATCGGCCCCGGCCCTTTTCGAAAACTCCAGGCGCCCGCCAGGGCCACTCCCAGCAGGGCCAGCGAGGTCACGACCCGCGTCAGGCCTTCGAGCGGAGCGTCCAGACCCGAAACGAGCCGGTAGACGTTCAGCCATTCCGCCGGCGGGGAGAGAACCGCTCCCGGCCCTTCCGGGAAGAGGTCGCCGGCCGAAAGACCGCCAAACGCGAAGGCGTAAATCGCAATGCCGAGCGCCAGCCCGCCGGCGGCGATGCGCAGGCCCCCTTGCCTCCGGTCCCGCTCCGACCAAACGTCGGAAATGACGACGAGGAGAAGAGTCGGCAATCCGATCTCCACTCGGGAAGCGAGACAGATGCCCAGAGCCACCGAGCCCAGGGCTCCGCGAAGGCGAAACGGGGGACCGGACACGAGAGCAAGGACCGCCGCGCCGGAGGCGAGGGCCACGAGGTAGTCGATCGAGTAGGGAAAGAGGAACGCCCCGCCGAGCGGAGCGCCCAGGCAGAGGGCGGCACCGGCGGTCACCGCCGCGGTGGCCGAGAGGCGACTCCCCGCAGTCCTCGTGAGCCGGTACATCGCGAAGAAGAGGACTGCCGAGGTCAGGGCGCACATTGCCTGCAGAACGGACCAGCGATTCCCAAAGATCTTCAACAGAAGAGCTCCACACCAGGGACCAACGGGACCATAGTGATAAACGACGTCGCGATAGAGGCGCTCTCCGGAGGCGAGCCGCGCCGGAACCTGCATCTCGCGGGATGAATCGACGAAAGGAGTGATCCATCGATTCCAGGTGATGCCGGCCGAGGCCAGACCCGCCGAAAGCGGAAGGAGAAGCGGCAGCCAGCGGTTCGAGGCGCCCATTCCCCGTCCCGGCGGGAAAGCGCCGGGGTGAGGGAAATGCCCGCTTTTCAGGCTCCCTCGCGCGCCGGTTCGGGGCGAGCTGCGCCGCCGGGAAAGGTCAGGCGCCCCAGTGCCAGCCGGACAGCCTCCGGATAGGCCTCATGCTCCTGTTCCAGGATCCGAGCCGAGAGGCTCTCCTCCGTGTCCCCGGGGAGAATGGGCACCCTTCGCTGCACCAGAATCGGGCCGGAATCGACATCCGCCGTCACGGAGTGAACCGTGCAGCCCGATTCGCGTTCGCCGGCTTCGATCGCGCGCCGCTGGACGTCAAGGCCCGGATACTTCGGCAGGAGCGACGGGTGGATGTTCAGAATCCTTTCGGGATAGGCCGCGACGAACTCGGGCGACAGGACACGCATGTAACCGGCAAGGCAAATCAAGTCGGGCCTCGCCGACTCGAGGACGCGGCGGATCGCCGTTTCGTGCTCCTCCCGGGACATGCCGGGCTCCCTTGGAATCGCGTGCGCCGGGAGCCCCCGCTTTCGCGCGGCCGCGAGCCCCCCGGAGTCCGGGTTGTCCGAGACCACCGCCGAGATCTCCGCGTCGGGAATCTCCCCGGACGCCACGGCGTCCGCGAGGGCGACGAAATTCGACCCGCGGCCGGACAGGAGGATCGCGAGACGGTGCATGCAATTTCATTCTATGATTGAGACAGCCAATGAAAGCCGTCATCCTCTGCGGTGGCCAGGGAACCCGAATCCGCGACGCCAGCGAGATCCTCCCGAAGCCGATGCTCCCCATCGGAAACCGCCCGATCGTCTGGCACATCATGAAGATCTACAGCGCCTTCGGGATCAACGACTTCGTCCTCTGCCTCGGGTACAAGGGGTGGCTCATCAAGGAATTTTTTCTGAACTACCGCGCGGCAACGGCCGACGTCACGGTGCACCTTGGCCAGGACCGCCCCCACGATTTTCGGGAGCGCCAGAACGAGGAGAAGTGGAACGTCACGCTGGTCGACACAGGCGACCAGACGCAGACCGGCGGCCGTCTGGCCGCGGTCCGCGAATACGTCGAAGGAGACGAGCCCTTCTGCCTGACCTACGGCGACGGCGTCGCCGATCTCGATATTGGAAAACTGATCGAATTCCACCGCCGTCACGGCAAGATCGCGACGGTCACGGCGGTTCGGCCGACGAGCCGCTTTGGCGAAATCCGGATGGAAGACTCCGTTGTCCGCGAATTCAACGAGAAACCGCAGGCCGTCAATGGTTCCATCAACGGCGGATTCTTCGTCCTCGATGGACACCGCACCTGGAAGTATCTGGGCGACGACCCGAATGTTCTTCTCGAAAAAGAGCCGATGCAAAACCTCGCCGACGATGGCGAGTTGATCGGATTTCCCCACACCGGATTCTGGCAGCCGATGGACACGCTTCGGGAATACAACCTTCTCAATGAACTGTGGGCAGGCGGCGACGCCCCTTGGAAATTGTGGTGACGATCGCCAAAGAACATTCTCGACCGCAGGACTTTCAGAGTGCGTATTCGGGAAAGCGCGTTCTCGTCACGGGCCATACCGGTTTCAAAGGGTCCTGGCTGACGTTGTGGCTCGATTCTCTCGGGGCCGGCGTGACGGGCTTCGCACTGCCCCCGGAGGGAGAGAGAAGCCTCTTTGAGCAGGCGGACGTTCGAGCCCATTGTTCACACGTCGAGGGTGATATTCGCGATTTTCGTTCGTTGGAAGCAATCGTGGCGAAACTTCGCCCCGATTACGTCTTCCATCTCGCAGCGCAATCCCTCGTTCGCCGGAGCTATCGCCTCCCGCGCGAAACATTCGAGACGAATGTCGTCGGAACGGTCAATGTGCTCGAGGCCTTGCGCCGCGCCGGATCCCCTTCCGCCGTCGTCGTGATCACCAGCGACAAGTGTTACGAGAACGACCGGAGAGCGGGGCCGTACACGGAAAGGGACCCTCTGGGGGGACACGACCCGTATTCAGCGAGCAAGGCCGGAGCCGAAATCATCACGGCTTCCTATCGAGCGAGTTTTTTCCGGCCTGAACGGCTGGAAGAGCACGGTATCGCCGTGGCGAGCGCCCGATCTGGAAACGTCATCGGAGGAGGCGATTGGTGCGAGGACCGGCTGGTGCCGGACGCAGTTCGTGCGCTCGAGGTGAAAAATCCCATCCCCGTGCGAAATCCGCGCTCGGTCCGTCCGTGGCAACACGTCCTTGATCCTCTTTCCGGTTATCTCCGACTTGGCGCGCGACTCATCGAGCCCGATTCGGATCGCTCAGCCTACTGCGAAGCGTGGAACTTCGGGCCGAATCCGGACGATTCCCGGACCGTTTCCGAGGTCGTCGACGCCATCATTCGCCGGTGGGGCTCGGGATCCTGGATCGACGCGAGCAACCCGAAAGGTCTCCATGAAGCCGCTCACCTGACTCTGTCGATCGAGAAGGCTCGGGCGAGGCTCTCCTGGACACCACACTGGCAACTGGACGACGCCATCACCCGAACGATCGATTGGTACCGATGCGCGGCATCCGGGGCTTCTCCGCAGCGTCTCGCCGAGCTCTGCCGGGAGCAGATCGCGGAGCACGCGGCATGAACGACCGAGAGAAGCGCCTCATCGAGGAGATCCTGGCGAAAGTTCGCGATCTCGCGAATGAACGCTTCGCACAGCCGCCTCCTTTTGTCCCGGGCGAAACGACGATCGGGTACGCCGGACGCGTGTACGACGCGGCCGAGATGATCAATCTCGTCGACAGCGCTCTCGAATTCTGGCTCACTGCCGGGCGTTTCTCTCGCTCGCTGGAAGAAAAGCTGGCGAAGCACTACGGAGTCAAACATGCTTCGCTCGTCAACTCTGGGAGCAGCGCCAATCTCGTCGCCCTGAATGCGCTCACGAGCCCGAGTTGGGGCGAGCGACGCCTGAAGCCGGGAGACGAAATCATCACGGTCGCCGCCGGGTTCCCGACGACCGTCTTTCCCATGATTCAATTCGGTGCGATTCCGGTCTTTCTGGACATCACGATTCCTCAATACAACATCGATGTGTCGATGCTCGAAGATGCTCTCTCACCCCGGACGCGAGCTGTCTTCGTGGCCCACACGCTGGGAAACCCGTTTGATCTCGACGTCGTGACCGCGTTCTGCAAGAAACACGGGTTGTGGCTGATCGAGGACAACTGCGATGCCAACGGTTCGACTTACCGCGAGCGCAAGACGGGGACCTTCGGAGACCTCGCGACGCTTTCCTTCTACCCGCCCCACCACATGACGATGGGCGAGGGCGGTGCGGTTCTCTCCCATACAGGGATCATGGACCGCGTGGTCAACAGCTTCCGGGATTGGGGACGCGACTGCTGGTGCGATCCCGGAAACGACAACACTTGCGGCAAGCGATTCGGATGGCAGCAAGGCGACCTCCCCGCCGGCTACGACCACAAGTACACGTTCACGCATCTGGGATACAACCTGAAGGTTACCGACATGCAGGCCGCCGTGGGGCTCGCCCAACTCGAGAAGCTCGAACGCTTCGGGAATGCACGCCGCGACAACTGGAAGTTCTACCGAGACGCCTTCACGGGTCTGGAAGAATTCTTCGTTTTACCGGAGCCGGCACCGCAGAGCGATCCGAGCTGGTTCGGGTTCCTCCTCACCGTCCGCCCCGAATCTCCATTCACGCGCGACGAGATCGTCCAGGAGCTCGAATCCAAGAAGATTCAAACCCGAATGCTGTTCGCCGGAAACCTCGTGCGCCAGCCGTCGGTCGTTCAGCTGACGAAGGACCGCCGCTCTTCGGGAGGCCCCGCGCCGTACCGAGTGATCGGCGACCTCACGAACACCGACGCGGTCATGAACCGCTCGTTCTGGTTCGGAGTGTATCCCGGCCTCACGCCAGCGATGCGCGACTTCGTTGCTGAAGCGATCCGCCGATTCGTCCGACCGTACTAGGACCCCGGTTGCGATAGAATTTGACATGCCCTTCATCAGCGTGGTCAGCGGCTGCTACAACGAAGAGGCGAACGTTGAGGAGCTCTACGCCCAGGTTCGAGACGTGCTGAGAGGCCTTCCTGGCTGCCGTTATGAGCACATCTTCATCGACAACGCGTCCACCGACGGGACGCCCGACCGCCTGAGAGCGATCGCGGCCCGCGACCGGAGCGTCAAGGTAATCCTGAACACCCGGAATTTCGGCCACGTTCGTTCGCCGTACCACGCCCTCCTGCAGGCGGGAGGCGATGCGGTGATCGGAATGGCGGCGGACCTCCAGGATCCGCCCTCTCTCATCCCGGAATTCATCCGAAAATGGGAAGAGGGTTACAAGGTCGTGATGGGCGTGAAGCCGGAAAGCGACGAAAACTGGCTCTTGTCCCGGCTCCGGAAGGCCTACTATGGATTCCTCGGTCGCATCGCGAATATCACGCTCGTCAAGAACTTCACGGGCTTCGGCCTCTATGACCGGGAAGTCATCGAGTCTCTGAGAAAACTCGACGATCCGTACCCCTACTTCCGAGGTCTCGTGGCCGACCTGGGCTACGAGGCCGCAACGATCGAGTTCCGTCAGCCAAAGCGACGACATGGTAGGACGCACAATAATTTTTTCACCCACTATGACCTCGCGATGTTGGGGATCACGAGCTATTCAAAGTTTCCCTTGAGGCTCGCGACGATGCTCGGTTTCGTGATGGCGCTCCTGAGTTTTCTGGTCGCCTTCGGCTATCTCCTGATGAAGCTGTTGTTCTGGTATCGCTTCACATTCGGTCAGGCGCCACTCTTGATCGGCATCTTCTTTCTCGGATCTGTACAGCTACTCTTCATCGGCATCATCGGTGAGTACATCGGCTCGATCTACACACAGGTCCAGCGCCGGCCGCTCGTCATCGAGAAGGAGCGGATCAACTTCGACGAGCCGTCAGTGACGCCCAAGTCCGTCATCGCCGGCCGTGAGGCCTGATCCAAGCTCGATGCGGCTGCCATCCCGTGATCTGGAGGAAGTCACGCATCGTATGGCCGTGGACTGGGAACAGCTTCGCGGTCAGCAGATCTTCGTTACCGGAGGAAGCGGTTTCATCGGCCGATGGATCGTCGAATCGTTTTGGGCAGCAAACTCCGCGCATCGACTTCGCTCCCGAATGTTCGTTCTCACGCGGGACCCTTCTTCGTTCGCCGACGGGGCTCCCCACATCGCGGCCGATAACGCGATCACGATAATCCGGGGCGACCTCGGGAATCCGGGTTTCAAAGACTCAGATTTTTCCGACCGTTGCGATTTCGTGATTCACGCGGCGACGGCCTCGAGTGCGGAGCTCGCACGGGGCGACAGCCGAAAATTCGCCGAGACCATCGAAGGAACGCGTCGGGTGCTCGATCTCGCCGTCGCTCACGGGGCACGACGCTTTCTCTACCTCAGCTCCGGGGCGGTTTACGGCCCGCAGCCGGCTTCGGTCCCTCTCCTCGCGGAGGACTTCGAAGGCGGCTCGGCCCCTCTCGACCCCGGATCGCAATATGCGCAAGCCAAGCGCGCGGGCGAAGCGCTCTGCTCGGACTATGCAACGCGCGAGGGGCTGGGAACCGTCATCGCGCGCGGATTCGCGTTCATCGGGCCGAACCTGCCCCTCGGTGGAAAGTTTGCGGCCGGAAGCTTTCTGTCCGATCTCCTCGAAGGAGCGCCCATCAGAGTTCACGGCGACGGGACGGCCGTCCGATCATTTCTCTACGCGGGAGATCTCGCCGCTTGGCTGTGGACGCTGCTCTTACGAGGCGCTCCGGGGCGAGCGTACAACGTCGGCTCCGAACGAGCCGTTTCCATCGGCGAGCTTGCCGGTGAGACAGCCTCACTTGCCCGGCCGCCCCTCCGGGTGGAAATCAGCGGGACTCCCGACCCCTCGAGACCGCCCGAGCGCTATGTTCCTTCGACGGCCCGGGCTCGGGAAGAGCTGGGACTCTTCGAAACCGTCAACCGGCTCGAATCGCTTCGTCGGACCTTTGACTGGCATCGGAACGCCGGGGATGCTGCCGGCCTTCGGGTGGCCGGATGATCCGGGTGGCCGACTACGTTGCGGAATCGCTCGCCGCCCGCGGCGTCCGCGATGTCTTCATGGTCACCGGGGGCGGCGCCATGCACCTGAACGACGCGATCGGGCGCTGCAAGGAGCTCTCGTACGTCTGCTGCCACCACGAGCAAGCCTGCGCGATGGCGGCGGCGAGCTACTACCGCCTCACGAACCGGCTTGCCGCGGTCAACGTCACGACGGGCCCCGGTGGGACGAACGCGATCACAGGACTGTTCGGCGCCTGGGTGGAATCCCTGGGAATGATCGTCATTTCCGGCCAGGTCAAATACGAGACGACCGTTCGGAGCACGGGCCTTCCCCTCCGTCAACTGGGAGATCAGGAGCTCGATATCACTCGGCTCGTCGCGCCGATCACGAAGTACGCGGCGATGGTCACAAATCCCGATTCCATCCGATTTCATCTGGAAAAGGCTCTTTACCTCGCAACGGAGGGCCGGCCGGGTCCGGTGTGGCTCGACATTCCCATGAACGTTCAGGGCGCATTCATCGATCCGGAGGCGCTCCAACCTTTCGTCCCACCCTCAGATCGGGCCGTGAGCGAAGGGTCGATCGGAGAGTTGGCGGAGACGGTCCGGGAAAAAATTCGATCGGCCGAACGTCCGGTCCTCCTCGTGGGAAGCGGCGTCCGCCTTGCCGGCGCCCAAACCCCATTCCTCGAGTTCGTCGACCGATTGGGAATCCCGGTCGTGACGGGTTTCAACGCTCACGATCTCATCTGGAACAGCCACCGGTGCTACGTCGGGCGTCAGGGAACAATCGGCGACCGAGCCGGGAACTTCGCCGTTCAGAATGCTGACCTCCTGCTCGTGCTGGGTTCGCGACTGACGATCCGCCAGGTGAGCTACAACTGGGAGAACTTTGCGAGGTGCGCTTTCAAAATCGTCGTGGACATCGACGAAGCCGAACTCCGAAAGCCCACGGTGAAGGCCGATTTGACGATTCATGCCGACGTCGGAGCGGTCCTTTCGGCGCTGAACGCCCTGACGCTCGAATCCGATGGTTCAACGCACGCCCCCTGGCTTCGCTGGTGCGCGGAGCGGAAGCGGAAATACCCGGTCGTGCTCCCCGAGTATTCCGACGATTCCCGCGGCATCAACCCGTATTTCTTCGCCCGCTCCCTCTTCGAGACGTTGAGTGAGGACGCCGTTGTCGTGACGGGAGATGGTACGGCATGCGTGACGACGTTTCAGGCTGCCGCGCTCAAACGCGGCCAGCGTCTCTATAGCGACGGCGGCTGCGCGCCAATGGGTTTCGACCTGCCGGGCGCTGTCGGAGCCTGCGTCGGGAGCGGAAGAAAGCCCGTCGTGTGTCTCGCGGGGGACGGCAGCATCCAGATGAACATCCAGGAACTGCAGACGATCGCGACGAACCGCCTTCCCATCACGATTTTCGTCTTGAACAACAACGGCTACCTCTCGATTCGGCTCACCCAGCAGGCTTACTTTTCCGACAACCTCGTGGGCTGCGACCCGGAGAGCGGTGTTGGGATCCCGGATTTTCGCGGAATCGCTGCCGGGTATCGCATTGCCTACCGCCAGCTTCGATCCCACGCGGACCTCGATCGGCTCGGGGAAATCTTGGCCGGCGCTTCGCCCCAAATCTGTGAAGTTTTCCTCGACCCGAAGCAGGCGTTTGCGCCAAAGACGTCCTCGAGGCGACTCCCGGACGGCAAGATGGTTTCGGCTCCCCTCGAGGACATGTTCCCCTTTCTGGATCGGGAAGAACTCGCGGAGAACATGATCGTTCCCATTCTCGAGCCATTGCCATGAGCAAGATCTCTCTTCGGCCCTGTCCCATCTGCACTCAACGTCAGGTGGAGGAATTGCACACCCAGCGCTTCGAGATTCCGGCGAATTCGCCCCTGCCCGCGGTTTACGACATCGTTGCTTGCGCCGAGTGCGGAATGGTTTTCGCGGAGACCCCCGTGGCACAGGACGGATACGACCGCTACTACTCTCAATCCTCGAAATACGAGGATCCCGCCGTCGCTACCGGGGGCGGTGCATCGGACTGGGACCGCCGCCGGCTGACGGACCTGGCCGACCTGCTCGAATCGCGGGTTCCGAAGGACTCTCGCGTGCTCGACGTCGGCTGCGCGGGCGGCGGACTGCTGGCGGCCTTGCACGAGCGTGGCTTCCGGCGCCTGCGTGGGACGGACGCCGCAGCGGTCTGTGTCGAACAGGTCACCGCCCTCGGAATCGCGGCCTCTTGTCTCGCTCTCTCGAACCTCTCCTCCCTTCGGCACGCCGGAACCTTCGACCTGATAGTCATGTCGCACGTCCTCGAGCACGTCGTTGACGTGCGCCGGCTGATCGAGGACGCCGCCTCACTCGCAGCGCCCCATGGCCTTCTCTATGTCGAGACGCCCGACGCGGAGCACTATTCCGATCACGCGCACGTTCCTTTCTATTTTTTCGACGCGGAGCATATCAACCATTTCGACACACGGCATCTCTCGATCCTGGGCAAGACGGCCAGCCTGGCTCCCGAAGGCGATGGCGCCCGGACCCTGCAGATCGCGCCGGGAAAGACCTATCCGGCCTGCTACGTCTGGTTGCGAAACGCCGGGCCGGTCGAGGTCGGCCGGCACTCGCCCGCCGACCGATGGCTGCGGACCTGCGTCGAGGAGTACGTCCGCCATTGCCAGGAAAACGAAAGCTTCCCGCAACTCGCTTCCATCGCCTCATCCGGGGCGTCTGTCGTTGTGTGGGGGGCCGGATCGTTCGCCCAGCGGTTGTTCGGAAACGGCGACCTCGCCGATTGCAACATCGTCGCGATCGTCGATAGGGACCGGAACAAACAGGGGCGGCCGTTCGACCGCTTTACGGTGGAAGCCCCCGAGACCGGCCTTCGTCAACATCCGGGAGCAACCGTTCTCGTTGTCGCTGCGATTCAGGAAGCCGAAATCGTGCTCGAGGCACGCCGAATCTGCGGCGAGGAGGGGCGCATCGTGACGCTGACCTCAGGCCGGTCGACCGACCGGCCAGTCGGCCGCCTCACCCCCACGAAATGAGCATGGCCGCCTCCAAAAACCCGAGACTAACGATCGTCATTCCCACGCTCAATCGAGCTTCCCTCGTCGGGAGGGCGGTTGAGAGTGCGCTCGCACAAACTTCGAGCGAGCTCGAGATTGTCGTGTCGAACAATGGCTCCACCGACGACACGCGACGTGTGCTGGAACGCTATGCCCGCGAGCCGCGCCTCACCATCTTTCATCGGGGCGAGACGATCCCCGCCACGGATCATGCAAACTTTCTTCTTGAATCCGCGCGGGGAGACTTTTTTCTTGGCCTCTCCGACGATGACTGGCTCGAGCCCGACTTTACGAGCCGAGTTCTGGATGCCTTCGATCGTCACCCGGGCCTCTCGTTCGTCTGGACCGGCTGCGCCATCCACTACGCGGATGTCGCCATGCCAGCGAAAACGGGACCCGAGGTTGAGCCTGGAACCTCGTTCCTGGCAGCCTTTCTCTCCGGAGAGCGCAATGTCTGCTGGTGCGCCTGCGTGACCCGGACCGCTGATCTGCGAAGAATCGGCCCGATTCCTCCCGGCGTCATCTGTGGAGACATGTTCTACTGGACCAAACTGGCGCCCGAAGGCAAGGTCGGATGCGTAAGCTCACCTCTCTCGCACTACGTCTTCTACCGCGATGGCAGCGACGGACATCACGTCAACTCTTCGGTGTTGGAATGGGCCAGGGACACACGACGATGGATTGACGATATCGTGGCCTCCTTGGAGAAATCGGGCCTCGCCGGCAAGGCTCGGAGGAATCTTCATCGCCGAGCAGCGCAGTTTCTCTTTCGCTCAACAGCGAATCAATTTGTATGGCAGGCGCTGCGAGGCGTGAACCGGGGTTCCCTACTCGCCTCGGTCTGGCCTTCGCTTCGTTTCCTTCACGGCCCTGATCCGAGCCCCTGGATGCGCGTTGTCGCCTCCCTCGTCGCCCCACGCCGCCTTCTGCGGAGGCGGATGCTTGCCGAAGCCGAGCGAAAAGCTTCGAGTGCCGGACTCCGTTTGCCCGTGAGCCGGGCGTAAAGTCGCATGAAACGACGAGCGCTCATCGCGATGGCGAGCACCGCGAGTGGTGGGGCCGCTCTCCTGGCTATCGCCTGGCTCGCGACGAGACGATTGAGCCCGACGGAGCTCGGTTTCTTCTTCTCGTTTCTAAGTTTTGGAGCCCTCGTTCAACTTGCCGACTTCGGTCTGACGTACGCGTCCCTGCAGATGGGCAGTCTCCTCTCGGGAACCGGTCGGCTCTCCGAGCTCGCGAGCGTCGCCGCACGGGTTCGACGCTGGAACCTAGCCGCGTCGGGCCTGGCCACTGCAATGGCGGGAGCGATCGGTTCGGCGATCTTTTCGTCAAACCGCAGTGTAATCCAGTCCGCGGGAGTCACCTGGCATGGCCCCTGGGCTGCATTTCTCGTGAGCGTTTTTCTCAACCAGCTGACCGTCCCTCAGATGGCGCTTCGCGAGGGAAGCGGGCGCGTGACCCAGATGTGGCGGCTGCGCCTCGTACAGGAATGGATCGCGGGAGCGGCCTGTCTCTCCGCGCTCCATGCAGGATGGGGCCTGTGGAGTCTGCCCGCGTTCGCGGGAGTGCGGGGGGCCACCGCCGCCGCGTGGCTTGCGTTTGGTGATGAGCCTCTGGCTGGGAAAGGCGTCTCCGCCTATCCACTCGGTCGATGGATGACCGAGATCTGGCCATTTCAGTGGAAGATCGGCGTGAGCACGCTGTCAGGGTTCCTGATCTTCCGTGCGTTTTCCCCGATTGTGCTGTTGGAAAAAGGCCCCGTGGCGGCGGGAAGCTTCGGCCTCGCGATCTCGCTGATGAATCTCCTGATTTCGATCAGCACGGCGTGGCCAATGAGCCACGCCGCGAGGTTTTCGACGCTGCTCGCCGCAGGGCAGAATCGAAAGCTTCGCCGTGAATTCCCGCGCATGCTCTGGGGCTCAACGGCACTGTCAACGGCCGGCACTGCGGCTCTTACCTTCATCCTCTGGAAAGCCCAAGACGCCGGGATTACCTTTGCGCTTCGTCTCCCGGATCCCGTGACAACGGCCCTCATCCTTCTGGGTGCCTCCATTCACCACGTCGTCGCGTGCTTTGCCGTCGTGCTGCGTTCCGAAGGCCGCGAACCGCTCCTCGCGGCAAGCGTGGCGGGAGGGGTCGTGACCGTCTCCGCGGTCTGGCTGGCGTCCCATTTTGGATCGCTTCGGGATGTCGCGCTCGCAAATCTCGCATGCACTGCCCTTGGCCTTCCCGTGGTCATTTATCTGTTCCTCGGAAGGCGCCACTTGTGGGTCGGGCCCCGTGAGCGCATGATCGACCCGATACGGTAGGCGGGAAAGGCGGGCATGAATATCTCGATGATCCACCGGTTTGCGCGCAGGATCAGGAATCTTTTCAACCTTCAAGTTCTTCGAAGGTTCAAGAGGCCACTCGAGCTCGAATATCTTCGTCGGCTCGCGAAACGGTCCGGCGCTGAGCTGGTATGCAGGACGGGCAACATCGCGGTTTGCCGCGGAGTCAATGAGATCCGAATCTCGCCGAAAAACCACGTTTACGCCCAGGACTTGATTCGGAACTTCGACTACTACTTCGACGTCGTCGTCCCGCTTCGTGAAAACGGCCGACTCGTCGTGGACTACAGCGCGCCAACGCGCCACACAATGAAAGATGACGGGTTGGAGTTTTGGTTTCCGGAACTGGCAGAGTCGATGGAAACGACCCGGATCTACCTGGACCGGGCGAAACTCAAACCGGGAGACTCTGTTCTGGATCTCGGCGCTTACGCAGGAGGCGCCGCTTATCACTTCTCCCGCGCCGTCGGAGCCGCCGGCCGGGTCCACGCGTTCGAGCCCGATCAGCGAAGCTTCGATTGTCTGGCGAAGAATATCGAGCTCCATGCGCTTCACAACGTGACGGCTCACCGCCGCGGCGTCTGGTCCGAGACGGGTCGAGTCGTTTTCCAGGCTGAAGGAAATATGGGATCCGCGATCGAGGATGCGTCGGATCGGAGCAGCGACACGAAGGAATGGATTGACGTGGTTTCTCTCGCGGATTTCTGTGTTGAGCGACGTCTGGAGAGGGTCGATTTCGTGAAGATGGACGTTGAGGGTTCTGAAGCGCCGATTCTTGAGTCCGCCGGAGATTTCATCCGGAAGTATCGCCCCTCCATGATTATCGAGGTACACCGAGTCAAAGGGGTCCGCAGCGACCTCGACGTCGCGCGGATTCTCACGAGCCACGGTTATGCCGTCGAAAAACTCGACCAGGCCGGGCTCGAGTTGCCCCTTCTCTATGCTCGTCCGGGCTGAAACAGCCGCGTGGCCATTGCCTTGGCCGGGACCCCGGCCCTAAGATAGGCATCGATGGCCATACCTGACCCCATCTTCGACGAGCTCTTCGTGCTCGAGCTCGCCAACAACCACTGGGGAAGGGTTGAGCGCGGCCTCAAGATCATCGAGGATTTCGGAAAAGTCGTTCGGTACAATAACGTCCGGGCAGCGATTAAATTGCAATTCCGGGACGTCGACAATTTCGTCCATCGTGATTTTCGCGCGCGCACCGACATCCGTTACATCAAGAAGACTGTCGACACCCAGCTGACGAAGGAGCAATTCGCCACCTTGCTGGAGGCGATCCGCCGAATCAACTGCCTGCGGATGGCGACGCCGTTCGACGAGAAATCCGTCGAGCTCTGCGTCGAGCTCTCGGTCGACATCATCAAGATCGCCAGCTCGGACATCAACGACTGGGTTCTGATCGAACAAATCGCGAAGACTCGGAAGCCCGTGATCGCCTCCAGCGGCGGATCCTCGCTCAAGGACATGGACGATCTCGTGAAGTTTTTCCGGAATCGGAACATCCCTCTCGCCCTCAACCACTGCGTCTCGATCTACCCATCCGAGGACAACGAGTTGGAATTGAATCAGGTTGATTTCCTCCGTGAGCGGTACTCCGACCTCACGATCGGTTTCTCGACCCACGAACACACGGATTGGGCTTCGTCGATCCTGATGGCGTACGCAAAAGGCGCGCGCACTTTCGAGCGGCACATCGACATTGAAGCTGATGGGATTCCGGTTTCCCCGTATTGCACCCTCCCCGAGCAGTGCGATCAGTGGTTCAAGGCGTTCAAGAAGGCGAAGGAGATGTGCGGGGCTGCGGGTTCTCAAAAGCGAATTCCCCCGCCCAAGGAGATCGCCTACCTCGACGCGCTCGTCCGAGGCGTGTACGCGCGCTATGACCTTCCGAAGGGCTACCGAATTCACGACGACGACATCTACCTCGCGATTCCCCTCCAGAAAGGCCAGATTTCCTGCCGCGAGCTGATCGCGGGCGAGCCATTGACCCGGGAAGTCAAAGCTCACGAGGCGGTGAACGTCGACATGTTCGACACGCCGTACGCACACAACCCCGATCTCCGGCGCGTGATCGAAGAACGAGGGATCGATCCCTCCGGAGCTCCCCAGATCCGAAGCGTGAAATGACGGCAACCGGGACCCGGGCTCGTCGAACGCGGCGATGCCCGGGTCAATAGACGGAGCATCTCACAAACAGCCGAAGCCTCGTTGTGGGATACCCGCCGAAAGTCGTACCGTGGCGACGATCCTCGCAGAAGCCTCCGGCGCCGAGCGCCGCCAGGAAGCTCTCTATCTGACTCCTCTCGAGACCGATCGCGGGAACGGCCGAAATGAACCATATCCGATCGTAGGAAGAACGTCCGAGCCACCGCTGCCATTGAAGCGTCGGCCGGGAGGCAAATTCGGCCCGAAGCGGCGGACCACCGCCGAAATATTGCTGGACGCCTTCGGTCCCGGTAATGTCGTTGAGCCGAGGGAGCTCCAGGAGCCGGAAGGGAGGCTGCTCGGGACGCAGCTCGTTCAGGTAGAAATCGACGACGAAATTGTGCAGTGGGTCGGGGTAGCCGAGCCGGAGCTCGTGCTGGATAACGATGGCGGTCCCCGAACGCGGAGTCGCCGCTTCGATTTCCGCGGAAATTTGTCGGCCATTGCCCTTGCCCAGGATGTCGGGAATCGTGAGCTGCGCCAGGACCGTCAGTTCGAGGACTGCGACCAGAGCCGCTCCCAGCCGACTCTTTTTCGACGCGGCGCCGGCCAGCGCGAAGAAGAGAGCCCCAAAGAGCGGGACCTGATAGCGGGGGGCTACCAGAAACCCCATCCGCCCGCCGATCTCGACGGAAATCCCGAGAGCAAGCACGGATGCAACGGGAAAAATGAGACGTGGTGAACGGCGGGATTCCCACGCGACGAGAGTCAACGAGACGCCAACGAGAATCAGCGGAATCGGAAGCCACGGGAGAGGCCTCAGCCATGGAGGCATGTAGGCGGACACGGAGAATGCGCCGGCGACCGTTCGTTCCAGGACAAAACTGAAGGGGTGCGGCAGAAACAGCGGGAAGGGGTACCCCCGATGCGGTTGAGTCAGGAGGATCGCCGCGGTTTCCACGCCTCCGACCAGGCCGGCAGGAACCGTAAATGCTGCGACGACTCTCCCTTCCGCCGCGCCCCGAACGTAGAAATAGCGGATTGCGCCGACAAGAAAGATCGCTGCGAACAGACAGATCACCCAGACGTGCAAATGAACCAGAAGCACACCGAGAAGGGCGCCGACGATTTGGTAGCCGGTCTTCTGTGGCGCCCTGAGGGCCTTTTTCAGCAAAATCAGCTCGACGAGAACGAGCAGCGTGGCAAAGGCGTACACACGGGCTTCAAACGCGTAAAAGAGGAAGAGGGGCGATGCGGAGAACGCCATCGTTCCCGCGACAGCCCACCACCAGGAGTCCGTTTCACGAGACAACCAAACGTAGATCAGGACCACCGACGTCACGAATGAAAGGAGGGAAAAGCAGCGCAGGAACAGCTCGGGGTGCACCTGAAGAGTCAAACCGAACGGGCTCACGATGCTATGAACAAGCCTCTGGATGTCGCAGTAAAAAAAATTCGAAAACAGTTGAGCAACGCCTGATCCCGGTCTGCCCCATTCCGCTCCACGCAGCTTCGGGCTCTTCTCGTAATACCAGTATGAGATCTCATCCAGCCAAACCGATGCGTGAGTGCAGCCGGCGAGAACGCAGACGACGAAGGGTGAAAGGACCGCCGAAATCCCGAGCAGATGCTTAAGAAAGAAGAGGACGGGCGCCTTTCGAGGCGCAAGCTTCCCGGAGTCCTCCAGGCCGCGGGAGCCAGGAGTAGGACCGGTCCTTTCGGCGCGGTCGAATGCGACCTCGGTCAACGAAGCGGCCGCCGCGAGGGCGGCGATGAGAATCGCCGTCTCCAGAACAAGAGAAAGCCAACTCCCGAGCTGAAGAATCCAGATTTCCCGATCGACTTTCCAGAGATAGCCGACGGGGTAGCCGGTCACCCGATGGCTGAACCACCATCCCGCCAGCAGGAAGGCAACAGGCCAGTGCCGCTTGAGCGACTTCCGCGCTCGCGTGAAGACTTCATCTCGAAAAGATCGGATCAAATGCGGCTCTCGCGTAAGGAAGAATAGCACCCCCCCCGACCATCAAGCCCGATGCGCCGCGAGACAACGTACAATTCGAAAACCGCATGACCCAGCCCCATTTCGAGAGCCCGCAAAGCCACTCGGCTCCTTTCCCCTTCTGTACCGGAAAGTTTCTCGGATTCGTGGATTCCGCGGGGGCGCCATGGCTCGCAGGGTTTCTTTCATGCGTCGCGGCCAGTCTCGTCTGGGGGCTTCACCCGATCCCGATCGTTCCCGACGAAGCCGCCTACCTTTTGCAGGCGAGGCTTTTCTCCACCTTCCGATGGATCGGCTCACCGGCCCCGATCCCGAAATTCTTCGAACAGATGTACATATTCGTCTCCCCCTTTACGGCTGCAAAATACCCCCCAGGTTTTTCGCTTGCGCTCGTCCCGGGAATCTGGCTGGGCATGCCCGCGCTTGTACCGATACTGCTGGCTGGAGTTTCCGGAGGCCTGCTTTTTTCATTGGCCCGAGGAATTACCGACGCGCCCACCGCCGCCCTGGCGTGGCTTTTCTGGACTTCGATCCCTCATGACGTCTGGAGCATGCCCCCGTTCTTGTCGCAGCACTTCACGACGGCCCTCTGCCTCGCGAGTTGGTGGGCGCTTCAGTCCTGGCGAGGATCGAATCGCCCGCTTCACCTCATTCTCTTTGCGCTTTTTCTGGCCGTCGGCCTGATCACACGTCCGCTCACGATGCTCGCTGCGGGAGTTCCGGCAGCAGCCGCAGCCGTCCTCATCGCCTCTCGCCGAAGGGCGTGGGGT
Source organism: Thermoanaerobaculia bacterium (assembly GCA_050747885.1). Lineage (GTDB taxonomy): Bacteria > Acidobacteriota > Thermoanaerobaculia > UBA5066 > DATFVB01 > CAWEYG01. The sequence continues at coordinate 7,086 of JBOGJO010000426.1, read as the reverse complement.
TCCCTCGCCGGGGCGGTGGCCGCCGCTCTCACGATCCTCGCCCTCATCCCGATCTGGAACGCGAAAACAACGGGGAACTGGCAAGTTACCCCTCTGGCACTTCACGTGCGCTGGTACACGCCTTACGACGGCCTCGGATTTGGCTGGACTCCCCAGGAACCCCTGAGACGGCTTCCCCCGGATCTTCGCAACGTCGCGTCAGTTCTGAGTCGCGAACGGCAAAGACACACGTTGGCTCGGATCCCCGATTTGATCATAGAGAGAGCTCGGCAGATCCGAGCAAACGCGTTTCCGCGCTGGAGAGTGGCGTTGCTGCCTCTCCTGCTCATTGGCCTCTTTGTCGCTCCCCCCGAAGGACTTTTCGCCGCGGGAGTCGCGATTCTGATCTTTCTCTCCTACCTCACCCTGGCCCATCCAGCGAATCTGACCGCCTACTACGTCGAGACTTATCCCGCCCTTTCCTTTCTCGTTGCCGCTGGAATCCTTCGCGTGGCGCGCACCAGACCTGTGGGCACACGCTTCGACGGCGCAACGGCCGGCGCGCTGGCCTTCTTTCTCGGAGTCATACCGGCCGCCGGCGACATCTATCGTTACCGGGAGGCGCAACGGGCGATCCATGCCCGCAAAGCACGCTTCGAATCCGAAAGAAGATCGGCGCAGATGCCGTCGGTCATCTTCGTGAGATATCCCCCGGATACCGCGGTGTTCGACACGCTGATCGAAAACGGGCCTGACTTCGAAAAGCAACGATCGTGGGTCGTGCGCGACCGAGGGCCGAAGAACGCGCAGCTTCGCGCTGTTGCTCCGGAGCGAATACCGTTCCTCTACGTCTGGTCGCGCGATTTGCTGATTCGACTGGATCGACCCATGAGCGATCAGAATCGGCGAATCGTCGAGCACGTAGATCTGCCGGAATGAACGAGAATGATAATCTCCACCGGTCGTGCCCCATACCATCATCATCGGAGGTGGACCCGCCGGACTGACCGCCGCCTACGAGCTCGGGAAGCACGGATCGTCTGCAACAGTGCTCGAGGCGAGCTCGGAACGGGTCGGCGGAATTGCGAGAACCGAGCGCTACAAGGGTTTCTATTTCGACATCGGTGGCCATCGTTTTTTCTCGAAGAGTCAGGAGATCGAAAATCTCTGGACCGAAATCCTCGGCGACCGGATGCTCGTGCGCGGCCGCCTCTCGCGCATCTACTACCGACACCGATTTTTCGACTACCCCCTGAAGGCGATGAACGTCGTTCGAAACCTCGGGATCGTCAACGTGTTCCTCGCGATGGCAAGCTTCCTGCGCGCCCAGGTTCGCCCGATCCCGAACGCCCGCTCCTTCGAAGACTGGACCATCAACGCCTTTGGGCGGCGGCTGTACGAGACGTTTTTCAAGACGTATACGGAAAAAGTGTGGGGGATCCCCTGCTCGGAAATCTCGGCCGATTGGGCCGCCCAGCGGATCAAGGGCCTCTCGATGGTCTCGCTCCTGAAGGCGACGCTCCTGCCGAAGCGAAAGGGGCCCCGTGAAAAAATCATCAAGACCCTGATCGACCAGTTCCGCTACCCCGTTCACGGTCCCGGCGAAATGTGGGAGACGTGCGCCGAAAAGATACGGGCCGCGGGCAACCGCGTCGAGATGGGCGTCGAAGTCCGCAAGATCGAACGAAACGGGTCCGGAGTTCGGGCGCTCGTCGGCCGCCGGGGCGGGGACACGCTGCGCTTCGAGGGAACGCATTTTCTTTCATCGATGCCGATCCGGGAGCTCGTGGCCTGCATGGACCCACCGGCCCCCCCGGAGGTGGTTCGCGCGGCGGATCAGCTCAAGTATCGCGATTTCCTGACCGTCGCCCTGATCATCGATTCCCCCGATCTTTTCCCCGACAACTGGATCTACATCCACGACCCGTCGGTGAGCTTGGGACGCGTTCAGAACTTCAAGAACTGGAGCCCGTCGATGGTGCCCGACGCAAAGTTTTCCTGCCTGGGGCTGGAATACTTTGTCAGCGAAGGCGACGACCTGTGGTCGATGCCGGACGCAGAGCTCGTGGATCTCGGGAAGCGCGAAATCAGCCAGGTCGGCCTCGTCGACGCCGCGAAGGTCCGGGACGGATGCGTCGTCCGAATGAAGAAAGCCTATCCCGTGTACGACGACGAGTATGCGGATCATGTCGAAATCGTCCGCGGCTTCCTCGAAAGGGAAATGCCCAATCTCCAGCTCATCGGCCGCAACGGGATGCACAAGTACAACAACCAGGACCACGCGATGATGACCGGGTTGCTCGCCGCCCGGAACATTCTGGGAGAGCACTTCGACGTCTGGAAGGTCAATTCGGACGCGGAATACCACGAAGAAGGTGAGGTTCAGGACTCCGCCCGGGCTCTCCCGCAAGCGGTCTCCTCCGCACCCGAGTGATCGGTTTCAGGACCGCGTGCAAAGAGTGCTCCGGACGGCATCCGGTCCCCTCGAGAGAGGCGCCGACGATCGAGAGATGTCTCGAAAACATCGATTCGGATCCTCTCGCCGGGACCCGTGAATTCGTTCGTGGAAACCAGAGAAAACCGCCGCCGGATCCCCTCGCGAAGCTGATCGATCCGGGTCCTGAACGGAAGCTTTCCGTCGCCGCCGACGGCCCAGACGAGAACCACGCGGCGGACCGCATGAGACCTGACGTCGTCGTCCAGGGCAGCGAGACAGCGGTCGACGATCGTGGGATCCCGCCAGAGCTCGGCGTAGTCGCCGAAATTTTCGAATGCCGGCTCGCTCCAGTGGACGAATCCTCGAACCACGACGCCGGGAGGCGCGTAGTACCACAGAGTGGGGCCGATCATGTCTGGCGCGCCGATGACGAGATCTCCCTTGCGGAGGACGCCGTCCCGGAAAAAGCCGCGCAGGATCGTCTTCGGGACGCCGGCCCGGGCGGCGGCGGCCGCGCCCGCGCGCTCCGCAAGCCCCTGACGCGCGGAGCAGGCGGCCATTACGACAACCGCCGCCAGGGCGATTCGATGTTCCCAGAGACCCGTGGCCCGGGCTCCACGGACGGTGATTCCCATGAGCCCGCCGCACAGGATCATCGAAAGCGCCACCGGCACCGTGATGTACCGCACGGGAGGGGCTTTGAGGCCGACCGCGAAGAAGGGGCCGGCGATGGCCAGAGCAAGAAGCCCCAGCGGGGCAGCCCGCCGGCGGAGCTCCGCGCGGACGCCGCCGGAGCTCGCGAGAAAGGCCGCCAGGGCGAGCGCGAGCCCGAAAATGGCCCAACGGCTCGCGGACGCCGGCATTCCGGGCAGGAGGGACAGAGCCTTGAATTCGAAGATGCTGCGAACCGAACCGGGGCGCATCGCTCCAGCCCAGGGGAACCCGATGTGAACCTGCCGCCAGACGATCGGCAGCCAGGGCAGGAACAGCACGCCCGCCGCAGCCGCGCAGCCCGCGATCGGAAGCCAGAGACGCCGATTCTTCCTCCCGAAGGCCATGAGCATCGCGAAAACACCGATCGCCCCGACCGCCACGGTTCCGGCGTAGTGCGACATCGAGGTCAGAACGAAAAGCACGAACGGGAGGATCCCATCGCCGCGGAGCCGCCGTCCCGATCGTCTCCGGCGCTGAAAGCGGAAGACCGCCCACATCGAAAGCGCGGCGAGAGCGGCGGAGAGGGAATAGGGCCGCACCTCGGCGCTCATGTCGATCAGCACGCGGTTTTCGGCGGCGAAGAGCCCCGCGAGCAGACCGGCGATCGGACCGAACAGTTCCGCGGCGGCGGCGGCGACCGCGCCGCAGACCACGGCGCCGAGCGCGATCGCGAGCGCCTTCACCGGCACTTCTCCAAATCCCAGGACGCGGCCGTAGCCGGCGAGAAGGGCGTTGAAGAGCGGCGGGCTGTAGTCGATCGCGGCCTGCCGGCGGAGGAATTCGCGCGCGTTCGGAGACTCCGCCACATAGACGGCCGTCGCCTCGTCCTCCCACAGCCCCTGTTTGAGGACGGGAAGCCGAACGAAAGCCGCGAGCGCCGTGATCACGAGAAAGAGGGCGATCGTCGAACGAGCGGCCGTCATCTTGCCGGCATCCCCGGAAGAAGCCACCTTCCCGGAAGCGCCGTGCCCTTGCCGATCCTTTCCTGACGCGGAAAGTTTCCGTCCAGCCACGCGACGAGCCGGTCGGCAAACCCGTGCCCGAATTGACCACTGTGAAAGATCCCGAAACTCCCTTCGAAAATGACGACAGCCCTGGGAGGCGTCCGGCGGCACCGCGCGATCAATTCGTCCTCGTCGGTCAGGTAGCCGGGAGAAATCCAGATGAAGTACAGAAGATTTCGCCGGTTCAGCAGAAAATCGAAACCATACGTCTGCGGCATCATGAGGATCGGATCTCCGGAGGAGGTATTCGCCCGAAGAAACTCGAACGTCGAGGAGAGCACGGGAGCGAGATCGTTTGAGACGTACACCGTCCCGCGGTCGCTCCGGATCGGCGTCGTGTTCGCCCAGAGACGCTCCAGGGTCCGCAGGCGGCCGACACCGAACCAGCCGATCGCCGCGACGAAGGCCGCCGCCGCGAGGAGAGATCGCTTCCCCGCGGAGCGCGGGCCGCGAATCCCCCACCACAGCAGCGGCGCGGCGACCGGGACGGCCAGGGCGTATCCCATTCCGGAGTAATACGCTTCGATATTGCCGCGATATCCTTCGCGCTGCAAAAGAACCAGACCTCCGAGGGCCAGCGCGACAAACGCGCCCGGGTCTCGCGCGGTGACGTTCGAGGAATCCGACCCCGGGGTCCTTCGCCGTCGGCCCAGGAGGAGCATCGCCGCACCGAGGACGGCGGGAACCACGAGAGTCATCGGAAGGAAGTGACTCCCCTCCGTCCATCGCCACCACCAGAGAATCCACGCGCCGGCCAGGGCCGCCCCCATCGCGGCGCGCGCCCGCGGGCGAAGGTCCTTCGCGTACAGAAGAGCCCAGAAGGTGCCGCCGATCGCAAGGACGTCGACAAGCGAGTTTCCCGCCTCGATCAGGCGCGCCGCCGGATCGTCCAGCCCGAGGACGCGCCGATAAAGGGCCGCCCACGGCCCTGGAATCTCGGCCCACGGCCAGAGGATGTTTTCCTCCACGAGACGGCGAAAAGACTCGCCGTCGCGAACGATCCAAAGGACTCCGAAGTAAACGGCGAGGAACAGGCCTCCGGCGACCAGGAGCGAGCGAGCCTTCTGAACGACTCCGAGCTTGGGCGAAAGGACGATGAGTGAGACGATGCCGAGCACTGCCGCGACTCCGAACTCCTGTTTCGTCAGAAACGCCAGCGCCGCGACGGCTCCGGAGAGAGAAGCCGCGAGGCCCCATCCCCTTCGGAGGGCCGCGTCCGCCACGAACAGCGCCGCGAGGCCGATCAGCAGCGCCTGAGACATCGCGAAAGCGCACGGATAGAGGAGATTGCCGGGCCCGACCATCCACACGATCAATGCAACGAGAATGGCGGAAGAGATCCATCGCTCGACCGGGGAGAGAAAACGCCGGGCAAAAATCTGAATCCCCAGAATCGCCAGCACGCCGACCGCGAATTGAAAGATCACGAGCGCGGAAACGCGCATGCCGAAAACGCGCACGACGGCCTCGAGGATCCAAAGGCTCCCCGGGCCCCACTGAAGGCGGACTTCGTGCATCGCGCGGCCGCCCGAGACCAGGCTCTGCGCCGCGGAGAACCAGAAACCGTGGTCCTCGGTCACGTTGCCCCAGCGGCCGCGGCCGAGAACCGCGAACACCAGAGCCCCGAAGAGAATAAGGAACTCGGGACCCAAGCGCAGAAGGTTTACCCGGCGACCGACTCCTCTTCGAGCTTCAGAGAAGTTTTCCACGGCGTCACGCCTCTCCCCGCGGGAGAGGCCGCGGCGCAGCCGCGGGTGAGGGAGCCCCGGTAGTCTCGACGGCAAGTTTCTCGAGGATTCCCTCAAGATTCTGGTCGACATCCGAATTCCAGAAACGAAGTTCTCGGATTCCCTTTCTTTCCAACCAAATCGTTCGCGCGCGATCTTGTTCGACGGACTGGTCGGTTGCGTGCCCACCGCCGTCCAGTTCGATGGCCAAGTTCAGCTCAGGACAAAAGAAATCCACGACAAACGGCCCCATCGGATGCTGGCGCCGGAACTTCAATTCTTTGAATCGTCGACCCCGCAAAACTTTCCACATCACCTCCTCAGCAGACGTCTGATCACGTCTCAACCTCCGAGAATACAGACGCTGGGTTCTTACGAGAGGCTGGTGAGCCATTCTTTGAACTGAGTTTATCCGAGACCGAGATCTCCCTCACCCTCGCGCCTTCGGCGCTCGACCTCTCCCGCCGGGAGAGGTCCGGGACGGGTCCGCTTACGCGCGGAAGTCGATGGTGACTTCGCGGCGGCCTTCGTGCGCGTTCCCGATGGCGTAGAAACGCTCCCCGGCGGCCTCGAAGAGCCGGGCGACTCGAACCATGTTCTCGGGACGAATGAAGAGAATCATGCCGATGCCCATGTTGAAGACCCGGAACATCTCTTCGGCCCCGACCTTTCCCTTCTCCGCGATGAGCTCGAAGAGCGGGGGCACGGGCCACGCTCCCGACCGGACGGTCACTCCGACCTCGGGAGGAAGCACGCGGGGGATGTTGTCGAAGAAACCGCCCCCCGTGATGTGCGACATCGCACCGACAAGATCCTCGGCCAGGAGGGGCTTCAGGGCGCCGAGATAAGACCGGTGCGGGGCGAGCAGGAGGTCGGCGAGCGTCGCTCCGCCGCACTCCCGGATCGCGTCATCCGGCTTCTTCTTCATCTCGTCGAAGAACACCTTCCGAGCAAGGGAGTACCCGTTCGTGTGAAGCCCCGCCGAGGGAAGCCCGACGAGAACGTCTCCGGGCCGGACCCTCGACCCGTCGAGAATCCTGGAGCGGTCCACGACGCCCACGATCGTGCCCGCGACGTCATAGTCGCCGTCACCGTACATGCCGGGCATCTCGGCGGTTTCGCCTCCGAGAAGCGCGCAGCCGTTCTCGCGGCATCCGCGCGCGACCGATCCGATGACCTGCTCGATCACCCCGGGCTCGACTTTTCCCGTTGCGACATAGTCGAG
>JBOGJO010000425.1:0-9861 GCA_050747885.1 Thermoanaerobaculia bacterium | reverse complement strand
GACCCGGGTTACACCACGCGCCCGCTCGATCCGCGCATCGGGTTCATCCCGATGTTCTACCGGGATCAGACGGCTCCCGTGTCCCAGCCCATTGAGCGATACCTCGCGACGCGATGGAGACTCGACGCGTCGCATCCGATGGTTTACTACCTCGATCGGGGAATTCCGGAACCCGAGCGAGGAGCGGTTCGGGACGCGATCCTGTGGTGGAATCACGCGTTTGCCGAGGCCGGATTTCCCGACGCGATCCGGGTGGAGGATCTGCCGGTTGGCGCGACGTTCCTGGACGTCCGCTATTCCGGCGTGGAATGGGTGAACCGGGCGGAAAGAGGTTGGTCGGTCGGAGAAATTCAGGTCGACCCGCGTACGGGGGAAATCCTTCACGGCGTCGCGAGGATCGATTCCCACCGCCGGCGAACGACGGCCAGGATCTGGAGAAACCTCCAGGTGTCTCCTCTCGCTTGCGCGGCCGGCGATGGCCCGGACTATTCGTGGCTCGCCGCCGGCGACGCGCAGGGAGGGCCCGGCGTCGGGGAGGAAAAGCTCGTGCTCGAGCGACTGTCCTACCTCGTCGCTCACGAGGTCGGGCACACGCTGGGACTGATGCACAACTGGGCGGCGACGACGTTCGGCTGGGGATCGGTCATGGATTACCTCGCTCCGAACATCCAGCTGAAAAACGGCGACTTCGATCTCTCGGACGCTTACCCGACCGACGTCGGCTCGTACGATCGCCTGATGATCCGGTGGGGCTATACCGCGACGAACGACCCCGCGCGCCTCGGCGCGATCGTCCGGGACGGATATGCGAAGGGAGAGGTGTACCCGCTCGAAAGCGATCCGCGATGGGCCGAATACGACTGGGGCGGCGACCCGGTGCAGTGGCTCAAGACCACGATGGCCGTGCGGCGCGCCATCCTCTCGCGATTCGGAATGCGGCAGCTCGCTGCCGGAGAGCCCGTGTACGACCTCCAGAAGCGATTTTCCCTCGCGTACCTGTACCACCGGTTCGCAATCCAGACGGCGCAGCAATTCATCGGAGGCCAGTTTCAAACCAACGCGGTTGCCGGGGACGGTCAGAAACCGGTCGCGTGGGTCTCGGCGAAACAGCAGAGGGAGGCCCTCGCGCTCCTGCTCTCGGCCCTCGCGCCGGAGAATCTCGACATCCCTGATTCCGTCGTCTCCGCGCTGGTGGCCCCTCCCCAGGGCGAGAGGCCGACGCGCGAGAGGTTTCCTTCCGAGGCCGGGGACACGTTCAGCCCGTTGACGGCTGCGCGAACCCTGGCCGGCCTCATCGTCGCCCCACTCCTTGACCCGCAGCGCGCGGCACGCCTGACGCTCGACCGGGAACCCGGAGCTCCGAGCCTGGCCGAGCTATTGCGAAATCTGGAGGATTCGACGTGGGGAGCGGCCGCCGCGAAGACCTCCCGTCTTGCGGACCTTCGCCGCGTCGGCGAGCGCGAGGTGCTCGACGCCACTCTTGACCTCGCGGCGAGCCCGGCGGCCTCTCCGGAAGTTCGGGCCGCGTCCTGGGCGGAGCTCTCCCGATTGAAGCGGCGACTCGCGGTCCGTGTTGCTCCCGCCGAGGAGGAGGAGTTCCGAGCGCTCGCGCGAAGGGATCTCGACGAGTTCTTCGAGAAGCCCGAAACTCGAAAGGCGCGTCCGCCGGCCGCGAAGGCTCCTCCGGGCCGGCCGATCGCCGGCGCCCGCTGAGTCACGTTCGCCGGATCGCGACGATCGACACGTCGTCTTCGGGCGAGCGTCGGCCGCAGAAGCTCGAGAGCTCGGCGGCGAGGCGGGCGGTGATGTCCGAGGCGGGCCGGCCCGGCGATTCGCGGACGATCCGGAGGACGGTTTCGTCGCCGAACTCCCGGTCTCCGTCGCGAGCCTCGGGCAGGCCGTCGGAATAGAGCAGGAGGATCTCCCCGGGCTCGATTTTTCCCGGAAGGGTCTGCCAGCTCAATCCGCTCTTGATGCCGAGCGGGTAGGCGCCCTTTCCGATCGACTCGCGAAGCTGTCCGTCGGCGCCGAAAACGAGCAGCGGGGGATGCCCGGCGAACGTCGCGCTCAGGCTTCCATCCGGCGACAGGAGGATGTAGGCGCAGGAGAAAAACGACCTCGGACCCCCCGTCCGGCAGAGAATCCGGTTCAAAGCTCCGAAAATGGACGAAGGAGACGGATCGACCTCGAGTTGAGTCTGGAACCCGGCATGCGCCACGGCCATGACCAGCCCGGCCGCCATGCCGTGCCCCGAGGCATCGCCGAACAGGAGGGAGAGACGCCCGTCGGGCAGGGTCACGAAATCGTAGAGATCGCCTCCGACCATGTTCGCGATCCGGTTGAATGCCGAGATCTCGAAGCCCGGAACCGAGGGGAGGGACTTGGGAAGCAGATTGGCCTGCAGCTCTCGGGCGAGGACGAGCTCGTCGCGGAAGGCGAGCTTGTCCACGAGCTCCATCGCGAGCAATCCCAGAAGGAGAACGACGGAGACGGCGAGGACTCCTCCGAAGTCGATGGACACGTGCAGCCGGCTGCGGCTTCCCCCGATCTCGCAGGCGCCCAGGCCGCTCAGGATCACGCAGACGAGCGCCAGCGCGAGGACGAGCCGCCGTGTCGGCGCCAGCCTCCGGGTCAGCCCGAAGACGATCGCGTTGAGCTCGAGCAGGAATCGGCGCAGCTTGCCCGGCTGGCTCCGGAGCCGGTCCCGGTACTCCGCAACGAGGATTTCCCGGGCCCCCGCCCATTCGCGGGAAAAGAGCTCGCGGACGTCGTCTTTTCGGATGGACCGCGCGGTTTCCCTGGCCATGTCGGCCCACTCCCGGAAGATCGGCATATCCGGAGGATACGAAATTTTCGGCGAAAGGGTTCGTGAATCGCCGTCATAGAATCCTCGCGTGTTTCGATTCGGCATCGACCGGCTGCTCGAGGACCCTTCGCCGATCGCCGGCAAGCGCGTCGGACTGCTTTCCCACCCGGCGGGCCTGACCTCGTCGCTCGTCCCGGGTTGGAAAGATCTCGGACGCATTCCCGGCGTTCGCCTGGTCCGGTTGTTCGGACCGGAACACGGGATCGATGGAGGCGCCCAGGACATGGCGTCCGTGTCGGACTCCGTCCACCCCGAGACCGGGCTTCCCGTTCGATCGCTCTATGGCCGCACGCGGCAGTCCCTTTCGCCCTCCCTTCGTGACCTCGAGGAGCTCGACGTCCTGGTTTGCGATCTCCAGGACGTCGGCTCGCGCTACTACACGTTCGTCTGGACGGTCTGCCTCGCCATGGAAGCGTGCGCGGCCGCGGGCGTTCGCGTCGTCGTCTGCGACCGCCCGAACCCTCTGGGAGGGGCGCGGGAGGGCGAGCCCCAGAGGGACGACCTGTGCTCGTTCGTCGGCCTCAGCCCGCTGCCGGTTCGCCATGGCCGGACTGTCGGGGAAATCGCGTCCCACTTTCGGAAGAAGATGCGCCTCGACGTCGATCTCGTCGTGATTCCCATGAAGGGATGGGCCCGGCAGAGCGGATGGCCCCGATCGGCGCTCTGGATGGCGCCGTCGCCCAACATGCCGACGCTCGAAACCGCCCTCGTCTATCCGGGCGCCTGCCTCCTGGAAGCGACGAACCTCTCCGAAGGGCGAGGCACGACGCGGCCGTTCGAGCTGGTCGGCGCGCCATTTCTCGACGCGGAAGCATTGTCGGAGGCCCTCGACGAATCGGCTCTCCCGGGGGTGCGATTTCTTCCCGTCCATTTCATCCCGACGTTCCAGAAGTTCGCGGGAGAGATCTGTCACGGCGTTTTTCAACGCGTCCTCGATGCGGAGGCCTACCGGCCGTTCGAGACCGGCCTTCGAATGCTGGAGGCGTGCCGGAGGAACGCTCCGCGGGATTTCCGCTGGCGGGAAAATCCCTACGAATTCGAGACCCGTCCGGCGATCGACCTTCTCACCGGCTCTCCGGAGTTCCGCGATCTGCTGGACCGGGGTTCCGCGCTGGACGAGTATTGCCGCCGTCAACGGCAAATCGAGGACCCGTCTCCCGCAACGTTGATCTATCCGGACGCGCGCCCGGCCGTCGTCGGAATCACGGGAGAACACAATTCGGGAAAGACGACGCTTCTGGAAAAACTCGTGCCACGCCTCCGCGACCGCGGCCTCTCGGTCGGCGCCGTTAAGCACACGCCGCACGATGTCGAAGACGACGTTGCCGGCAAGGATTCCTACCGCGCCCGTCACGCCGGCGCCGAGCCCTCGGCGTTCGTCCGAACGGGGGAGTCGACCGTCCGGCGGCGCGAAGACGATAGTCTGGAGCGGATCCTCTCCCGCGACTTCTCGGATTGCGACGTCGTGTTGGTCGAGGGCTACAAGCGGCTTCCGATGACGAGGATCGAGGTGGGAAAGACGAGGCGGTTCGGCGTCGACTTCGCCGGAAGGGACTATACCGACGACCTCGACAGCCTGGCGGCGGCCCTCTTGCGCCATTTCCGCCTCGAATGAAGCTTCGAGCGCTCGTCTTCGATCTCGACGGAACTCTCATCGACGGTTACGACGCCATCGAATCCGCGCTCGCGCACGCGATGAGAGCTCTGGGAAGGGAGCCTCCGGGTCGCGCGGAAGTTCGGGAGATGGTCGGCCACGGCCTCGAGAAGTTATTGGAAGAGGCCGTCGGGACGGCGCTCGCCGACGACGGGGTGCGCCTTTTTCGTGAGTATTACCCCTCGGTGGCGGCGGAGAAGTCCCGGTTGCTCCCCGGGGTCGAACACGTCCTCCATTCGCTGCAAGACTCGGGCAGGGTTCTGTCCGTCGCCTCGAACAAGCCTCCGAGGTTCTCGAGGCTGATTCTCGAAGCGAAAGGTGTCGCGGGGGTTTTTCGGGCGATCGTCGGCCCCGACCCCCGCCATCCTCCGAAGCCCGACCCGTCGATGCTCTTCGAGGCGATGGAAGTCATGGGCTCGCGGCCGGAGGAGACGGTCTGCGTCGGGGACATGGAAGTGGACGTCGAGTTCGCGCGCGCGGCCGGGGTCCGTTCGATCGTGGTGCCGACCGGCTCGCGGTCGCGCGCGTTCCTGGAGACCGCCGGCGCCGACCTTCTGATCGACGATCTTTCCGGCCTGCCTGCGGCTCTGGCAGCGATGTCTCCGCCCTCTCTCTGAGAAGCGCTCCGGCCCTCGCCGCGGACCGGGGCGAGAACGATTGACATCACTTCGGGGTCAGGGAAGAATCTTCGCCATGAGCGCAAAACCGCCGTATTCCGGGACCGTGAAATTTTTTCTCCCCGGGCCCGTCTGGGTGCGGCCAGAGGTTCTGGCCGCGCTTTCGAAGCCGATGATCGGTCATCGCGGAAAGTCTTACGCCGACCTTCAGGAGCGGATCGAAAAGCGGATTCCGTCCGTGTTCGACACGAAGAACTTCGTCCTCCTCGCGACGTCCTCGGCGACCGGCCTGATGGAGGCGGGACTCCAGAACGCAAATCCCGGGCGCGTTCTGTCCGTCACGGTCGGAGCGTTTTCGGAGAGATGGAACAGGATCGCGACCGACAACGGCTTCGAGGCGGACACGCTGTCTTTCGAGTGGGGCGAGGCCGCGGACCCGGATCGAATCCGAAAGGCGCTCCGGGAGAAGAAATACGACGCGGTCACGGTGGTTCACAACGAGACTTCGACCGGCGTGATCTCTCCGCTGGCCGAAATCGCGAAGGCGGTTCGGGAGAGCTCCGAGGCGTTCCTGCTCGTCGATGCGGTCACCTCGCTGGCGGGCGCGCCGGTCGAAACCGATGCCTGGGGCGTCGATCTGGTTCTGGCCGGTTCCCAGAAAGCCCTCGCTCTGCCTCCGGGTCTGGCGGTCGGGGCGGTCTCGCGGCGTCTGCTGGACCGCTCCCGGTCGGCGGGCGTTCGCTCCCATTACTTCCGGTTCTCGGAATACGAGGAGTTCTCGAAGAAGCACCACACGCCGACGACGCCGTCGATTCCGCATCTCTACGCTCTCGACGTCCAGCTCGGCTTTTTCGAGCAGGAGACCCTGGAAGCCCGGTTCGCGAGGCACCGCGCCCTGCGCGCCCGGGTGGAGTCGTGGGCGACGGGCAACGGCTCGTCGTTTTTCCCGAAGGAGGCGTCCTTCCGTTCTCCGACGGTTTCATGCCTGCGTCCCCCCGCGGGATTCTCGTCGGAAAAGATCAAGGGAGCCCTCTCGGCGCGGGGTTGGACGATCGGCGGAGGGTACGGAAAGCTCAAGAACGACACGTTCCGCATCAGCCACATGGGCGACGTGGACGCGGATTCTCTCGAGGCGTTGCTGGCGGAGATCGATCGGGTCCTGCCCGAGTGCCGGGCGTGAGCCGCGTCGTCGTCGCAGAGAAAATCTCCTCGTCGGGCCTCGATCTTCTTCGCCGCGATGGGCACGACGTCGTGGAGGCCGTCGGCTGGCCGCGGGAAAAGCTGGTCGGGGCGCTCGAAGAGGCCGACGCGCTGCTGGTGCGCAGCGGAACGAAGGTCGATTTGGATCTCTTGTCCCATGCGCCGAAACTCTCCGTCATCGGCCGCGCCGGGGTGGGGGTCGACAACATCGACATGGCGGCGGCGACCCGCCGGGGCATCCTCGTCCTGAATTCTCCGACCGGCAACGTCGTGTCGGCCGTCGAGCACACGTTTGCCGTGCTTCTTGCCCTTCTGCGGAAAGTCACCGCGGCATCCGCGTCTCTCCGCGAAGGAAAATGGGAACGCGGGAAGTTCATCGGGACGGAGCTCGAAGGCAAAATCCTGGGGATCGTCGGGCTCGGTCAGGTCGGATCTCGCGTCGCGACACGGGCGAACGCTTTCGGCGCCCGCGTGATCGGGTTCGACCCGTACCTGCCTCCGGAGAAGGCCCGCGAGCTCGGCGTGGCCCTGGTGGAATTCGAAGACCTTCTTCGCCAGGCGGATATCGTCACACTCCATGCGACGGCGACCGATTCCGCGAAAAGAATGATGGACGCGAAAGCGTTTTCGGCGATGAAGCCGGGCGCTTTCCTGGTCAACGTGGCGCGGGGGAGTCTCGTGGATCTCGACGCTCTTCGGGCGGCGCTCTCTTCGGGTGCCCTCGGCGGCGCGGCCATCGACGTGTACGATCCGGAACCCCCCGACGCTTCCGATCCAATTTTTCGAATGGACAACGTCGTGGCCACGCCCCACCTGGGGGCCTCGACGCAGGAGGCGCAGGAACGCGTCGCCTCCCAGACGGTCGAGGCCCTTCGGGAGGCTCTCTCCGGCGCCGCCTACGTGCCGGCGGTCAACCTTCCGTTTCGAAAACCGTCGGACTCCGGCGCGGCTGCGAGCTGGATGGACCTTTCCGAGCGGGCGGCGAGGTTCCTGCGGTGTATCTCGGACGGTCTTCTCTGTTCGGTTTCGGTCGAAGCGTGGAATTTGCCTTCGGAGTTTCTGAAGCCGATCGCGCTGGCGGCCGTCAAAGGCGCTCTGTCGGGCGTGTCGCCGGAAACCGTGAATCTTGTCAACGCCGCCGCGGTCGCGCGCGACCGGGGAGTGTCGATCTCGGAGACCTCCCATGAGGAGAGGGGCGACTATGCGGCTTTGCTGCGCGTGAGCCTCCGGTGGGGAGAAGTCGGCCACTCGGCCGAGGGCACGATTTTCGGGAGGGGCGACCCGCGGCTCGTCAGCATCGACGGAAGGTCCCTCGAATTCCGTCCCCGCGGCGTCGCCCTGTACGTGCTCAACCGCGACGTTCCCGGGGTGGTGGGCCTCGTCGGGACCATTCTCGGCCGGGCGGGCGTCAACATCGCCGATTTCACGCTCTCCCGCGGAGACGGCTCCGGCGGAGCCGCGTCGGTCCTGACCGTGGACACGGCACCCCCGCCGGAGGTCCTGGCTTCGCTCGAGGCCGCCGAAGCGATCGAGCGGGTCCGCGTCGTCGAATGGTGAAGTCGCGGGTTGCCGTCGTTTTCGGCGGGACCTCGGTCGAGCGCGAAGTGTCCCGGGTCTCGGCGCGCGCGATCCTTCACGGGCTCGGCGACGCGTTTGACGCGATCCCGATCGGCATGGACGCTTCGGGCCGGTTTCGCAACGAAAGAGATTCTCGGATCCTCCTCGAGACGGGATTCGGCTCTCTCTCGCCGGATGCGGGTGGAACGGATCCCTGGCGGATCTTCCAGGGCGTCGGCATCGCGTTTCCGATCGTGCACGGCGAAGGCGGCGAGGACGGAACGCTCCAGGGTTTTTTCGAGACGATCGGCCTTCCGTACGTGGGCTCCGGTGTCGCGGGCTCGGCCCTCGGAATGAACAAAGTTGCCTTCAAAGCCCGGATGAGAGAGGCCGGAATCCCGGTGGTCCGGTCGATATCCATTTCGAAAGGGGAATGGATTTCCTCGGCGGCGTCGCTCGCCGATTCGATCGCGCGCCGCTTTCCTCTCCCCGTTTTCGTCAAGCCTTCCAATGGGGGCTCGTCCCTGGGCATTACGAAGGTCAAGGATTGGAGCGCCCTGGCGGAAGCCGCGCGGCTCGCGTTCGAATACGACGATGCGATCCTCGTGGAAGAGGGTATCGATGCCCGGGAGATCGAGACGGCCATCCTCGGAAACGAGGAGCCCGAGGCTTCGGGGTGCGCGGAGATCGTCCCCGGCCGAGAATTCTACGACTACGAGGACAAATACCTGGCGGATTCCGCCAAACTCCTCGTGCCCGCGCCTCTCGACGAACCGTTCGCGCGGGAAGCGAGAGCCACGGCCATCCGCGCTTTCCTTTTGGCCGGCTGCTCCGGGATGGCGCGCGTGGACTTCTTCCTCGACCGAAGGACCGGCAGCCTCCTTTTGAACGAGATCAACACCCTCCCGGGATTCACCGCGATTTCCCAATACCCGCGGCTCTGGGCGGAGGCGGGAGTCTCTTTGCCCGAGCTCCTGGGCCGGCTCGTGCGTCTCGGATTCGAGCGCTCCGACGCCCGCCGGAAGGCGATCGAGCGGCGCGGGAGCCCTCCGAAGATCGCCTGAGCCCGCGATCCGCCCCGATGCGGGCTCTCTGGTCGCCACCGAGGCCGTGCCCGTCGGCGACCCGGCGTTGACACTCGGTCCGGTCGCTCTTAGAATTTACCGGCCGGACACGTCTACCGAAAGAAGACAATGAGCGATCGCGCCGACAGTATTCCGAAATTGAGCCGGCTGGGACGGTTCGAGATCCTGAGCGAGCTGGGCAAAGGCGCGATGGGCGTGGTGTACCTCGCCAAGGACCCTTCGATCGGCCGCCTGGTGGCGATCAAGACGATCCGGGCGTCCGGGGGCGACGAGGACGATTCCGAATCGCGGGAATTCCGCGAGCGGTTCATGCGGGAAGCGCGAACCGCTGGAATCCTCTCCCACCCGAACATCGTCACGATCTACGACGTGGGGGAGGACAAAGACAGCGGCGTTTCGTTCATCGCCATGGAGTACATCGAGGGCAAGACGATCAAAGCCCTCCTCGTGGAGATGACGCCGTTTGCGCCCGACCAGATTTCCGACATCATCGGTCAGGTCGCCGAGGCGCTCGATTACGCGCACCGAAAAGGCATCATCCATCGCGACATCAAGCCCGCGAACATCATGATCACCACCGACGGGAAGGTGAAGATCACGGACTTCGGAATCGCCAAGGTCGCTTCGTCGAACCTGACCACGACCGGCCAGTTTCTTGGAACTCCCAACTACATGTCGCCCGAACAGGTGACGGGCGCTTCGGTGGACGGGCGGAGCGACATTTTTTCACTGGGCGTGGTCCTCTATGAAATGCTCTCCCGCCGAAAACCGTTCTCGGGAGAAAACCTGACCACGATTTCCTACAAGATCGTCCATGAGAGTTTCACGCCCCTGGCGGACATCTCCAAGTCCGTTCCGGGCGAATTCGACGCGATCCTCGGC
>JBOGJO010000424.1:0-3943 GCA_050747885.1 Thermoanaerobaculia bacterium | reverse complement strand
TGGCAAGAAGAACGCTCCTTGCATCATTTTCATTGACGAAATTGATGCCGTCGGTCGGCACCGCGGCGCAGGACTCGGCGGCGGTCACGACGAGCGCGAGCAGACGTTGAACCAGTTGCTCGTGGAGATGGACGGTTTCGAAGGCAACGAAGGCATCATCGTCATCGCTGCCACCAACCGTCCGGACGTGCTCGATCCGGCGCTGCTGCGGCCGGGCCGCTTCGACCGTCAGGTCGTGGTACCGCTGCCGGATGTGCGCGGACGGGAGCAGATCCTGCGCGTGCACATGCGGCGTGTGCCGCTGGCCGATGATGTCAAGCCGGGGCTCATTGCGCGCGGTACGCCCGGCTTCTCGGGCGCGGACCTCGCGAACCTGGTCAACGAGGCGGCCCTCATGGCCGCCCGGTTCGACAAGAAGAAGGTCGAGATGACCGACTTCGAGTTCGCGAAGGACAAGGTGCTGATGGGCCCGGAGCGCAAGACGATGATCATGAGCGACGAGGAGAAGCGAAACACCGCGTACCACGAAGGCGGGCATGCCCTGATCGCCGCGATGCTTCCCGACGCGGACCCGCTCCACAAGGTCACGATCATTCCCCGCGGCCGGGCGCTGGGCCTGACGATGCAACTCCCCACCGAGGACAAGTACTCCTACACGAAGGAGTACCTCGACGCGACGATCACCGTCATGATGGGAGGTCGAATCGCCGAAGAGCTCTTCGTGGGACGGATGACCACGGGCGCCGGCAACGACTTCGAAAAGGCCACCGAAATGGCCCACAAGATGGTCTGCGAGTGGGGCATGAGCGAGCTGGGCCCGCTCACGTACGGGAAACCCGACCAGGAGATCTTTCTCGGCCGCGATCTCGGGCGCCGGGCCGACTACTCGGAGGCGACCGCGATCCAGATCGACACCGAGGTCAAGAAGATCGTCACGTCCGCCTATGAGCGCGGAAGGCGCTTGATCGAGGACAACCAGAAGGCGATGCACCGAATCGCCAAAGCCCTGCTCGAAAAGGAAGTTCTCGACGGCGAGCAAATCCTCGCGATCATCGCGGAAGAATCGGGCGTGGACATCTCGAAACTCCGAAAATCCGGACCGCCGAAACCTCCGCTCGTGCCTCCGCCCAACGCTGTCGCGACGGCCGGCGACGCTCCGGGCGGACTCGTTCCCGAACCCGCCTAGACTCTGGGGTTTCACTCGCCTTCGTGCGCTTGGAGCCCGGCGCGCCGGAGGCTGTCGCGAGTGAGAGCCGGGCGGGCGGCGCGGGGCGAGGCTCCCTTTTGCCGCTCGCGACGCGGGTGTAGCAAAGTCCTCAGGCTCGCGGCGAGCGGAAAAGCGGAGCGAGTCCCGTGACAGGACCCGCCCGGCCGAGCATCCGCCAAGCGGGCGCTCGGGCCAAGCCCGGAGGCTGGCGAGCGAACCTTCCGGGCGGCCGATAAGATCTCCGCGTGGACTGGCCAACGCTTCTGGCAAATCGCCCGCTCCCCCTCATCATGGGGATCCTCAACGTGACCCCCGATTCTTTTTCGGACGGTGGCGAGTTTTTCTCTCCCGAGCTTGCGGTCGAGCGGGGGCTCCGGATCGCCCGCGACGGCGCCGGGATTCTCGACATCGGGGGCGAATCGACCCGCCCTCCCCGATACGGCCCGGCCGAGGAGGTCCCGGTCTCCGAAGAGATCCGCAGGGTCCTGCCCGTGATCGAGCGACTCGCCGGAAAGATCGGAATCCCGATCTCGATCGACACCCGGAAGGCCGAGGTCGCGCGGGCCGCGCTGAAGGCGGGGGCGGCGATTCTCAACGACGTGACGGCCCTTCGGCACGATCCCGCGATGGCGGCCGTCGTCGCGGAAGCGGGAGCGGGCGTGATCCTCATGCACATGCGCGGGACCGATCCGGCGACGATGCAATCGAATCTCGAGTACGGCGACCTGGTCGGCGAGGTTCGGGGCTTCCTCGCGGACTCCCGCGTGCGGGCCGCGGCCGCGGGAATTTCACCGGACCGGATCGCGATCGACCCGGGGCTCGGCTTCAGCAAAAGCGCCGCCCAGAGCCTCGCGCTGCTGCGTGAAATCCCGGCGTTGCTCGACCTCGGCTCTCCCGTGGTCGTCGGGGCATCGAGAAAGAACTTCGTCGGGGCTTACTCGGCGAGACCCGGGGCGTCCTCTGCCGAAAGCCGCCTCCCCGGGTCGCTCGCGTGCGCGGGGTTTGCGGCCCGACGGGGCGCGGCCGTCGTCCGCGTTCACGACGTCGCCGAGACTGCGGCGTATCTCGCAATGTCGCGATCACTGGATACAATGCCCCCATGACCGCCGGCGCGATTCCGATTTTTCTTTTCGGCCACTATCACCTGACGTGGCGGGACGCCCTGGACATTGCGATCGTCGCGGTCGTGATCTACAACCTGCTTCTCCTGGTCCGCGGGACGCGCGCGATCCAGATGATCCTCGGCTTGCTCGTGATCCTCACGGTCTACTGGATTGCCATCCTCCTCAAGTTGCCGACCCTCCGAGGCGTCCTGAAAGAAGTCTTGTTCTACCTGCCCCTGGCGATCATCGTCCTGTTCGCGGCCGAGATCCGCAAAGCGCTGCAGCAATTCGGGCGCAATCCGTTTCTCACGCTCATGTCCGGATCGGGGACCGAAGACGCCATTTCGGACGTCGTGCTCGCGGCAACTTCGCTGTCGGCCAAGCGCATCGGAGCGCTCATTGCCCTGGAGGGGCGGGACGGGTTGAAAACGTTCATCGAAAACGGGGTCCGCCTCGACGCCGCCGTCTCCTACGAACTGCTGGTCAACATCTTCGTCCCCGGGACGCCTCTCCACGACGGAGCGGTCATCGTTTCGGGAAATCGCGTGGCCTCCGCGTCCTCCTTCCTGCCGCTCACGCAACGGACCGGCCTGCCGAAGGAATACGGGACGAGGCACCGGGCGGCCATCGGGCTCTCCGAGGAGACCGACGCCGTCGTCGTCGTCATTTCGGAAGAGCGCGGCAGCATCTCCCTCGCGCGGGACGGATTGCTCACCGACGGGCTGGACGGCAAGTCTCTGCGCGAGGCGCTCTCCCACCTTTCCTCTCGCCGCCACGAGGCCTCCCCGGCATGAGAGGGCTCCTGCTCCACAACCTCGGCTGGAAGCTCCTCGCTCTGGCTCTTTCCATCTTCCTCTGGTTCTCGCTTTCGGGACAGCGCCGCGAGCGCGTCTCCGAGCGCGGCTACGTGATCCCGCTGACGGTCGTCAACGTGCCCGCCCAGATGGTAATCGCTTCGAGCATCCCGGATTCGGTCGACGTCCGCCTCAAAGGGCCGTTCACCTCGATCCGGCTCGCGGACCCGTCGAAAATGGAGGCCGTCATGGACCTCTCGGGAGGCGAGCCGGGAGAGCGGATCTACAAGCTCTCGGCCGACGACATCAACGCTCCGGAAGATCTCGAAGTGATCGGGATCTCCCCCAACACGGTCCGCCTGCAACTCCAGAAGCTCGTGGAGCGCCGCGTGGCGATCGTCCCGCGCCTGCGGCCGCCGGCACCGGAGGCCTCGGTCGTCGTCGAACCCGCGACGGCAAAGATCGCGGGGCCCGAGAACGAGGTTTCCCGACTCTCGGGAATCGCGACCGACCCGATTTCGCTCGCGGGCCGGCCTGCCGATTTCACGACCCCGGCGACTCTCGCCGCCGAGCCCAACATCCGAATCCTCGAGCCGAAGGGAATCGTCTCGGTGCACGTCCGCCGCAAAAGGCCGGAATGAAACTCTTCGGGACCGACGGGATCCGCGGCGAAGCCGGAAATTTTCCCCTCGACGACTCGACCGTTTTCCGGGTCGGCCGGCTGCTCGCGGGCGAGCTCCTCGGAAACCGGCTCGTGATCGTGGGGGGCGACACGCGCGAAAGCACTCCGCGTCTCGTCGGCGCGATCTCCGCCGGCCTGGTCGCGGGCGGCGCTGCGG
>JBOGJO010000423.1:0-3537 GCA_050747885.1 Thermoanaerobaculia bacterium | reverse complement strand
CATCAGAACTTCCCGGGGCGCCGCAAGCTCGCCAAGAAAGGCGGGCAGGGGAATGCGACCGGAATGCAGCGCCGCCCGCACTTCGAGACTCTCCGCCCGGGCGGCAAGAGAAACGGCCGGGCTCGCGGACCGGCGTCGCGCGAGCCAGAACCCTCCGAGCGCCACGATCAGGACCGCCGCCATCGCATATGGAATGAAACGGACGAACGAACGCGGTCGATCCAGGCCGAGCGAATGACGGATATCCGCCGCCATTGCGTCGGCGTTCATTTGGCGCGCCAGTTTCTCGCGGCAGGCGCGGCACACCGCGACATGGCCGTGAACCGAGCGAAGCTCCCCGGGATCGAGCAGGCGTCGCTCGTAGCCAAAAACGATCTCGGGTGGCAGATGTTCGGCCGGGTCGATGAAGTTCCCGCTCAAAGCTTTCCCCTCGTGATGGGAGTGTCATTTTCGTGGATTATTGCCTCGAAGGAGCGCATTCGGTTGCTCAGGCGTTTTCGCGCCGCCATTCGAAGGTTGATGACTCGCTGGCGGCTGCAGGAAAGAATCGCTGCAAGGGTGTTGTCGTCCGACGGCAGGTCGTTCCAGAGCTTTTCCAGGTCGGATTCGGAGATTTCCAGAGTTCCGGAAATCTCGGCGAAAGATGCGACGCCGCAAAGCGGGAAAAGGAAGAGGACCGAGTTGCCGCGCCGGTCGCGCAGGTGCAGCAGAAGCGCAACTCGCTGGGCGCGCGGGAGGCGGCGGATCTCGTCCCAGAGAATGGCCGCGAAACGGCGACGATCGATGGCGAGATCCGGTTCTTCCGAAACCGCGGGAAGGGAATCCGGATCGACTTCCGATCGCGGATCCGCCGCCCCGGCGAAAGCATTTCCCGTCCTCCGGCGGCGGAAGTAGTGGTTGCAGGCGTTGGCGGCGACCGCGGCGACATAGGCCTGAAAGTCCGCGATGGGGTCCCGAGCGGGGTTGACCCGAATCCTTCGTAAATGAAGGAGCAATTCCATCCGCGCCTCGGAGCAGACGTCGTCGATGTCATCCCATAGCCCGGACAGGCGTGAGGAGACGACGCGGCGCAGGACCGGTCCCGCGTCCGTCTCCATGAGCTCGCCCAGGGTCGCGTCGATCGATTCGCGATCCTGCGCCCGAAGGTACGAATCGAGGAGAGCGTTCATTCCGTTCGCGAGGCCGTCGGGAAGATTATTTCAGACCGGCAGGCAATATTCGAGGGGGCGGCGACTCTCCCCCAACGAATGACTCTTGAATGTCAATTCGATGGGAGCGCACGATGAGAACCGCTGGACGATTCCTGGGGACATGCGCCGGAATTCTCTGCCTCGCCAGCCCCGCTCTGGCGGGATTCGAATCGCTGGAGACCTACCTCCCGGCGGTGGGGCGCGTCGCCGGTCAGGGGGGAGCCCAGTTCTTCACGACGATGTGGGCGACGAACCTGGCTGCAGTCTCCGTCTCCTTCACGTTCAACTTCCTGAAGCAGGGCCAGGGAAACCCGAGCCCGGCGTCGTTTACCGACACGCTCGCTCCCGGCCAGACGAAGGTGTACGAGAACGTCGTCGAATCCCGACTCGGCCTGACCGGACAGGTCGGCGCCGCGCGAATCGTCTCCACGGGAGAAATCCTCGTCTCCGAGCGAATTTACAACCTCGCCGCGGGAGACGACCTCGGGAAATCCGAGGGACTCTTCTTTGCCGGAGTCCCGAAATCGTTCTCGATCTCCCCTGGCCAGTCGGCCTCCATCCAGGGAATCAATCAGGGAGGCTCGGAGAACTTTCGGTACAACTTTGCCCTCGTCGAGACCGGGGGCGGAAGCCCGACGGTCAACGTTCAGCTCTTCGACGGCAACGGCACGATGCTCGGACAAAAGGCATACACCCTGCAGCCCTACGAGCAGCTTCAGCCCAACGTGACGGACCTGTTCCCCGCGGTCGCCACCACGAATGCCCGCATCACCGCGACGGTGACCTCAGGCCCCGGATCGGCACTGATTGCCGGCGCCCAGCTGGCCAACCTCTCGCAGGATTCCTCCGGCTTCGAGATGAGTTTCCGCGACGGTTTGCTCGGGGGCGCAACGGGCGTCACGAGTCTGAACGGTCTGACGGGCGCGCTCTCGGTCGTTCCCGGCAACGGCGTCTCGATCACCCCTTCGGGCAGCAGCATCACGATTGCGGCGACAGGAGGTGGCGGCGCTCTGACGCTGCCGTACTCCAGCGCCGCGTCGAGCCCCACGGGAAGCGTCTTCACGATTACGAACCCGGCCGCCTCGCCGAGCGCGGGAGCAAATTCCGCCATCACCGGGATCGACGGCGCCGCGCCGGACTTTCTCAACGGCCTCGGACCGCAAAGCGCAGGAGTCGTCGGCGAGTCCAACCAGGGTGTCGGCATCCTCGCGGCAGGAAGTGATTACGGAATCGAAGGCGTGGGAGCCCTCGCCGGCGTCCTCGGCTACTCGGGTGTCGTTTCGGTTCCTCTGCCGACGTATGGCGTCGCGGGGGCCAATTCCGGGACGGCCGGCGCCGGAGTCTTCGGCACGTTCGGGGTCGACGGGCCCGACCCCTCGAAGGACTCTGCGGGCGTCGAAGGAACTGCGGCCGACCAGTACGGTGTCGTGGGTCGCAGCACGACGAGCGACGGCGTCGTCGGCTACACCGATTCGGCGGATACTCCTTCGGCGATCGCGGGCGTTCTCGGCCTCAACACTTCGTCCTTCAACACGGGCTACCTGGGCCTCGCGGATTACGCCGTCAAGGGAACCAGCCCGCACGGAAACGCGGTCTTCGGGCTTTCCAACGCGCAGAGCGGAGCCGGAATCGAAGGAAAGAACGGCCTGAGCGGAAATGAAGGGTTCGTGGGCGGCAGCAACTACGGCGTTTTCGGCTCGAGCTCGAACGGACCTTCGATCTGGGGACGGACGGATCTCACGGGACCAGGCAATTTCGAGCCCGGCGTTTATGGCCAGACGACCGGCACGGGAATCGGCGTCTATGGCGACTCCAGCTCCGCCGCCTCCAACGCATACGCGATGTTTGGACTCGGGGCCAATGCCGGCGTGTTCCAGGGGAGCGTGACAGTCACGGGGCACCTCACCGTCGGCGGGATCCAACGATTCGTTCTTCCGCATCCGACCGACGCGACAAAAGAGATCCGGCTCGGATCCCCGGAAGGACCGGAGCAGGGTACGTATTTCCGCGGGACCGCGAGGATTCAGGGAGGATTCGCCCGCATTCCCGTACCGGAGTCGTTCCGGGCCGTGAGCTCCCCGGACGGGCTGACCGTCGTCACGACGCCCGTTGGCTCGCCCGCCGTCCTCTTCGTCGCGAAGGAATCGCTCGACGAGATCGTGATTCAGGGCTCTTCGGACGTCGAGTTCCACTATGTCGTCAACGGAGTGAGCAAGGTGGGCGAAGCCTTCCAGCCGATCGCCGAAAACGAGCATTTCGTTCCGCGCTCCGCAAACGATGTCAACTTCATGCGCTTTGCGGATCCGGGCGTGCTTGCGATCCTCAAGGAAAATGGAATCCTGAACTC
>JBOGJO010000422.1:0-5502 GCA_050747885.1 Thermoanaerobaculia bacterium | reverse complement strand
CCAGTGTGGATAGAAGTGTGGACATCGACGAAAAGGCCGCCGGTACCGGCGGCTTCGAAATCCCTGAAAATGTTGGTGGAGCTGATCAGGATCGAACTGACGACCTCCTGAGTGCGATTCAGGCGCTCTCCCAAACTGAGCTACAGCCCCACGAAGAGCGGCAAAAGATAGCATCCCGCCCCGTCGATTGCAACGCCCGGATGTCCCCAAAACGGCCCGAGACCGATAGGATTGGGTGAGGGGCTCTCAATGAATAGGCATTGCCGTTCCGTTTCCGTCAGCGTCATGGCTCTCGCTCTTCTTTCGATCGGCATCGTGGCTCGAGGTGCTGGCACATGGCAGTCGAGAGGGCCGGTCGCAGGAACGGTGAGCGAAATCGTGGTCGATGTCGCAGCACCCGGAACGATTCTGACGACGGTTGATTCCGTTGGATCATTCATTTCGACCAACGGTGGCGGGTCCTGGGCCGAAACCTACGGGGTTTGTTGCGGCGGCGCGTTCGCCAGCAACGCCGGTGGAATCTACGTCGCGAACAACTATCTGGCGCGCAGTCTCGATGGCATCACCTGGGAATCGTTCCCGTTCCCCGGGACGTTCGCCACGGCCCTGGCCGCGAGCCCGTCGACGGCCGGGCGGCTTCTCGCGGCCACTCTGGACGGGGTGATCTTCGGCTCGGAAGACGGAGGCCAGATCTGGCAACGGCGTTTCATCGTGCCCGGCAGCCCATCGGGGACATGCCTTCGCTTCGATCCGACATCCGATTCGACGGTCTATGCGGGCTTTGGCAGTCACGGGCTTTGGAAGTCTTCCAATGCCGGGCTGAATTGGATGCATGTTCAGGGCGACCTGCCGGCCGGGCTGTCGGTCACCGCCATCGATGTCGATCCTCGCGATTCCGCGATTTTCCTAGGCACCGACAAAGGTTTGTTCAGGTCCATCGACGGCGGCGTTCACTGGACGCCCGCGGCGGGAGTCCCGGCCGGAATCGCTGTCACGACGGTTCGATCCCGCGAGCCCGTCGTCGTCGCGGGGACGGCCGCTTCGGGCCTCTTCGAGAGTCTCGACAGCGGGTCGAGCTGGAACCCAGGTCCTGGCGGGCCGTCCGCGGTCGCCGGTCTGGACGTCTCGCCCGACGGCCGTTTCTTTTCCGGCGGGACCGATTCGGGGATCTTTGTTCGGAATTCACGAGGTCTCTGGACTCCGTCGAGCTCCGGCCTCTTCGGAGCGGAAGCCTGGTTCGTCGGCCCGGACGAGAACGATCCCGATACGGTCTACGCGTTTCTCGATCACCTGGCCGTCAGCCACGATCGGGGGT
Source organism: Thermoanaerobaculia bacterium (assembly GCA_050747885.1). GTDB lineage: Bacteria > Acidobacteriota > Thermoanaerobaculia > UBA5066 > DATFVB01 > CAWEYG01. The sequence continues at coordinate 4,187 of JBOGJO010000422.1, read as the reverse complement.
TGACGTGGGAAGTGTCGTCCGGATTGACTTCCGACTTCATTCAAAAGTTCGTCGTCCTCAGCTCCGAGAGGGCGGCCGTGATCGATGGCCAGAGTCTTTTTGTGACCGGGGATGGCGGGGATCATTGGTCCGAAGTCGCGTTTCCCGGGATCCCTGAGACGGTCGACCTCCGGCTCGATTTTTCGGCTCCTCGGCGACTCCTGCTCCTGACGTCCTCGGATTTGCTGGCAAGCTCCGACTTCGGCGAGAGCTGGGTGTCTCTTTCTCCCCCGCGAGGCCTCGGGTTTTCAGCCGTGCTGGCCGATCCCAACCGAAGCGGCACCCTTTACGTGAGCGATTCTTCCTCCGGAGTTCTCAAGACCGAAGACGGGGGCCAGACGTGGAAGCTTTCGAGCTCGGGGCTCTCGATCCCGCTGGGCTCGTTTCTGCTGACCTCGATCGACCCCGAGAATTCCTCCTTGCTCTTCGCGTCTCTTGAGTACATCGGAGGCTGCCCGAGCGCCACAATTCGCCGGGAGATCAACGACTCTGTGACCACTTACAGCGAGTACCGGAGTGTCGACGCGGGAGAGACGTGGAGCTTCGTCGAGCCTCCCGCCGATGGTCAGGGTGTTCGCATTGCCATTGACCCGTCGAAGTCCACTCATCTCGCCGCGCTGGTGCTCGGCATCTGCGGTATTGCACCGGACAAGGTTTTCGAAAGCAACGACGGCGGAGCCAGTTGGAATTTGCTCGATGCCGGGCTTCCACGCACGCGCATCTTTTCAATTGCCTTCAGTCGTGACTCCAGGATGCTCTATGCGGCGACGTACCAGGGCGTGATGAGTCTCGACTTTGCAGGCCGGGGCGCGGCGATCTCTCCCGCACCGGCGCTTCCTCCCGTGTCCATCAAGAACCGAGGTGTCGATTGATACCGAGAAAGCGGCGATGGAGCCGAAGAATTGCGATTGCGGCCTGGATCTTTATGCTTGCCTCCGCCGTCACGGCACAATCGTCGGAGACGCCTTCACCTTACGGGACCAAAGGTCCGATCATGCGAGACCACGCCGCTAACCCGCTGGCCGAGATCGCATCGGCGCCCGGCGCGGCGCGACCGTCGATGTCCGCCACGCCACCTCCAATCCCCGGCAGCTTTCACATCGTTTCCGGGCTCATCTCGCCGACGCAACCGCGGGCGCTCGTCGGCGCGCCCGTCGTCTTCGAGGCGGATGCTGCGGCCTACGTGACGTTCGATTGGGACATGGGCGACGGAACGCACCTGAGCGGGCCGCGGGTCACTCATGCGTATTCGCTCGCGGGCAAAGTCGCGGTCTCCCTTACCGTGACGGAGTCCGTCGAGCCTCGCAACGTGACGGGTTCCACCGAAGTCATTTCCATCCTGCCGAACTTTTCGAACGGCGATGCTCTCGTCACGTTCGGGGGAACTCTCGGGAATTGGGGGACGGAGCTGTTCCTTTCGAACGGTTCGGCGGAAGAAGTCAACGCGCTGTTTACGCCGAGCGTACAGGTATGCCCTGGTCAATGTTTCCCGATCCGGGTTCCCGTTCCGGCGTACGGAGAGGCGAACTTTCCAGCTCCCGCGGAATTTGGCGCCGACTCCTTCGCCGTCGACTACATCACCTCCATGTCGGGGACTCTGCCATCGATGCGCGTCCGAGCGGTCAACATCCTGTCTCCGAACCTCACGAACGCGATTCCAGTCGCTCGATTGTCCAGCCTGATCACCCTCGACCCTTCCGTGCTTTCGTTCCCGGGTGCGGCGGGTGGCGATGCCGGCCGCAGCAACCTGATTCTCACGGCGCTGTTCCTTCCGGATCTTTCGATCGGGCCTTCGGTCGAGGGCGTCATCGAAGTCCGAAACCCGTCCGGCAGTCTTCTCGCGACGGCCTCGTTCAGCGTCGCCAGTGGCGATGTCCTGTCGATTGCGGATGTCGTGAGGTCGACGGGAGTCTCTTCGCTCGTGAGCGGAAATGTCCGCGTCGTCAAGACCTCGTCCGATGGCTTCCTGTGGGGCGTGATGGCGACGACCTATTCGGACGGTTCGTTGGCGGTCAGCACCGGCGCGAACCCGTGAGTTGATTCCCCCGAGCTACTCCGCTCGCAGCACGACGATCGGGTCGTGTTTCGCGGCGGCCCGGGCGGGGAGGTAGCAGGCGAGCAGAGCTACCGATGCGAGAACCGCCGCCATCCCGGCGAAGGTCGCGGGGTCGAGGGCGCCGACCCCGAACAGCAGGCGCGACATGAGGCGGGTCAGGGCGATCGCGCCCAGCACCCCGAGCCCGATTCCGGCGGCCGCAAGTTTGCCCCCCTCCCTCACGATCATGCGCAGGATGTCTCTCCGCTGGGCGCCAAGCGCGATGCGGATTCCGATTTCGCCCTTCCGCTGTCCCACGACGAACGACACCACGCCGTAGATTCCGATCGCCGAGAGCACGAGGGCGAGCGCCGCGAATGCGCCGAGGAGCATCATCGAGTATCGCCTCGCCGCCAGGGAGTCGGAGACGATCTCGCGCATCGTCTTCATTCCGTAGACGACCTGTCCGCTCCGGTCGTTCCGGAGGAGACGCCGCATCGACGGCCCGAGAAGCGCCGGGGGCCCCTGACAGCGAACCGCCACCGTCATGCCGGAAGCCGTGGCCGTCACGACGCCATCGGGCATCTGGGCGGTCGAGAGGTAGAGCTGTGCCCGGAGTTTTTGCGAGTCGTCGGTGTCCAGGCCCCATTGTCGGACGTGGCCGACGACGCCGACGATCGTCGCGGGGGTCCGGAAGTCGTCGAAGCTCAGCCTTTTCCCGATCGGGTCGGCGTTGCCGAAATACGTGCGTGCGAAGACATCGTCGACGACGGCAACGAGCGGAGATTTCTCGTCGTCTCCGGGCTTGAGGAAGCGCCCGCGGACGAGCCGCAATCCCATCGCTTTCCGGTAGCCGGGCTCGACGACGTATTTGAGCGCCCAGCTCATGTCGTTGGAGTTTGCCGGCCGGAGCTCGCCCTCGGGCCAGAAGAGGATCTCGTCGTCCCACCCGATCGGGAAAGCAGCCCACGAATAGGAGGACGCCGCGACACCGGGCGACGACGCGAGCTTCTCGTCGATCTCGCGGAGCGCGGCGCGGATCGCGGCCGGCGGGGCCTGACTCAACTCCGGGGAAAGGGCCACGTTGAACGTCAGGAGGTTGTCGGTGTCGAAGCCGGGGTCGACGCGCCAGAGGCGGGACAGCGTGCGGATCATCAAGCCCGCGCCAATCAGGAGAATGAGGGCCATGGCGAGCTCGAGGACGACGAAGAGGTTCTGTGCGCGGTGGCGCGCCCCGATGGCGCCGCGGCCGCCGTCCTTGAGGCTCTCCTGAGAGGGGCTCCGAGAGGACCGCAGCGACGGCGCGAGGCCGAAGAGGATCCCGGCGAGCAGGGAAACGGCGGTCGTGAACGCGAGCACTCGACCGTCGATGCCGACCCGGGCCGCGCCCGGGACCGCCGACCCCAGCAGTCCGAGCGCCGCGCGTGTGCCGCGGCTTGCGAGAAGGAGTCCGAGACCGCCCCCCGCGAGGGAGAGCAGAATACTCTCGGTCAGGAGCTGGCGGACGAGCCGCCCCTTCCCGGCGCCGAGAGCCGCGCGGATTCCGAACTCGCGCGAGCGCGAGGCGGAGCGCGCAAGCAGGAGATTCGCGACGTTGACGCACGCGATGAGCAGGACGAACCCGACCGCCGCGAGGAGCGCCAGCAGAAACGGCTGGATGTTGCCGACGATCTGCTCGCGAAGGGGGATGAGCGTGGCGCCGATTCCCTCGTCTTTCTCCGGATAGGCGATCGCGAGGTTGCGCGCGACGCGGTTGAGGTCTTCCCGTGCCCGGGCCAGCGGGACGCCCGGTTTGAGGCGGCCGATCCCGTGGATCCCCAGCCCCGCCCCCCGGTTCGTGAGCAGCGGGTTGCCCCACTGGCCGATCGGAAGGAACGCCTCCGGGCGGTTTGCGTTGTTCAGGGTCAGGTCGAATCCGGCGGGAATGACGCCGACGACCGTGAAGGCGTTCCCGTCGAGGACGAGGTTCCCGGCGACGGCGCCGGGGGCGCCCGCGAATTTGCGCCGCCAGAGGTCTTCGCCGACGAGCGCGACCGGCCGCGCGCCGATTTCGTCCTCGCCGGCGGCAAACAGGCGCCCCTCGACAGGGCGGACTCCCAGCATGGGGAAGAAC
>JBOGJO010000421.1:0-1005 GCA_050747885.1 Thermoanaerobaculia bacterium | reverse complement strand
CCCTTGATGGCAACGTGGATCCGCGAGAACTATTCGCGGGAAGTCGAGGTGGGAGGATTCGGGATCCGGGTGCCGTGACGGCTCGGCCGTCGCGGGTACTGTCACGGGGACTCGACCCGCTGTCCCGCTCGCCGCGAGCCTGAGGACTTTGCTACACCGGCGTCGCGAGCGGCTCCAGGGGTCTCGCCCCGGGCCACCCCCCGACACGTGTTTCCGGTTCCTCGAGGGTCGCTCGCGGAACCTTGAGCCCGGCTGCGCTCCCTGGCCTCGCTCGTGGGTTGTGGGCCCGCCTCACGCCTCATGGCCCGCTCCGCCTTCACGAAGGAAAAAGTCCGCCAGGTTGGAGGCCACCGTCTCCCACCGGGCTCGGGCGTCCGCCTCGTTTCGCCCGTAGGCCCCGAACCAGAGACTCAGGGCGAAGCCGTGCACGCCCGCGTCGCGAAAGTTGGTCGGATAGAGCTCGAAGTCGAGGTAGGTCGCATCGTCGGGGATGCGCGCGTTGAAGTACGCCCTGGCGCGGGCGGCCAGAGCTTCGAAATGGCCCGGCGATGCGTTCCAGGGCATGAGCGCGAACGCTACGGCGACGTAGGCGTTGAGACGCCACGGAAAGCCCGGCTTTTCGTCGGACCGGGAAAGAGCCTTCTCGCATCCGAGCGACCAGAAGCGGCTGCCCGGGTTGTTGATCGCCTCGATGAACCGTCGGAGCGCGGGCGAGTCGGCGAGCTCGGGGATTTCGGCGATCGACTCCGGATGCTGGCGAAGGTCCTTGAAACCCGAGTTGACGCCGTCCGCCCCGCTGTCGAGAGCGTCGTACGGAACGGTCGTCGTCAGCTTCGAGATTCGAATTTTGCGCGGCATGTCGGTGGTGTGAGAAAGGATACCGCACGGGGTCTCTCTCGGCCGGGAGCGCCGGAAGAGGAAACGCAACAGCCGCTGATCGCTCGCTCGGGAATCGCAGGGCTCGCTCGGCCCGGCTCGCGGCGAGAGCCACCGGCGCTTCGGCGG
>JBOGJO010000420.1:0-15963 GCA_050747885.1 Thermoanaerobaculia bacterium | reverse complement strand
AGAGGATCCGGCCGTTGGTCCCCCAGGCGATTCCCCGGTCCGCCGGGGAATCCACCAGCACCGTCGCCGTTCCGCCGGTCAGGGGAATCGTTTTCAGCTTGTTGCCCGAGACGAACGCGACGAATTTCCCGTCGGGAGACAGGGCGGGGTCCGCGGCACCTTCCGTCCCGGCAATCGGAGCGATCTCGACGCGGTCCATGAACCTCCGGTAGAGCCGCTGGCCGGTGGAATCGGCTCCGACGAAGACGGCGATCCGGCCATCCTCGGAAATCGCGACGACCGGGGATTCAGATTGGGGAATCCTCGCGCTCTCCGGGAGCGTGACCGTGAATGCCGTCACCGGCGACCGCGGCGGGACGGGCGCAGCGAGCCATTTCCAGGCGAAGAACGCGGCGGCGACCGCCAGGATGGCCGCGAGCGGCCACGCGATTCTCGAATGCGGAACGACCGCGGCCGCGGTCGTTCCGGCGGCCGGCTCCAAAGCCGAACCCCGCTCGACTTCGTCCAGCACGATCCGTGCGTCGGCGATGTCGTGGAGACGGTTCTTCGGATTTCGGTCGAGACAGCGGCGGAGCAACCGGCGGATTGCCGGCGGCGTCGAAGGTGGCATCGCCGCGAGGTCCACGTCCGCGCGCAACACCGCCGCCAGCGTGTCGGAGATGGTCTCACCCTGGAACAGGCGCTTCCCGGTCAGCATCTCCCACAGCACCACGCCGAAGGCCCAGATGTCGGCGCGCTTGTCCACCTTCGATCCTCTCGCCTGCTCGGGGCTCATGTACGCGGCGGTTCCGAGGATCATCCCCGCGGCGGTCGCGGGATAGGTGATCGTCGGCGAATGACTCATGTCCGGCGAGGACCCTGCTTCGGACGTGTCGAGAGCTTTCGCCAGACCGAAGTCGAGCACCTTGACGACTCCGTCGGACGTGATCTTCACGTTTGCGGGTTTCAGATCGCGATGGACGATTCCCTTCTCGTGCGCAGCCTCCAGAGCTTCGGCGATCTGTCGGGCGATCGGCAGGGCCTCCTCGACCGGGATGGGCCCCGACTCCATCCGGTCCTGAAGGGTCGTTCCGTCCACGAGCTCCATGACGAGCGCTTTCACGGGTGTCGAGTCTTCGACGCCATAGATCGCGGCGATGTGCGGGTGGTTCAACGATGCCAGCACCTGCGCCTCGAGCTCGAAGCGGGCGAGGCGTTCGGGATCCTGTCCGAGGGCTTCCGGCAAGACTTTGATCGCGACCTCGCGCTTGAGCTTCGAATCGCGCGCCCGATAGACCTCGCCCATCCCGCCGGCGCCGAGGGGCGACAGGATTTCGTAAAGTCCTAACCGTGTTCCGCTGACAAGGCTCATCTGACGATCCTTGTCTGCCAAAGCCTTCCGACAACGCCGGAACGCCGTGTGCGAAAACGGATCATCGGACCGCCGCCTTCGCTCGTTGGACGCCGTTGCGAACGACCACGATCTCGGAGCGGCTGTCCGCTTTCAACAGCTTGACAAAGAGAAATCCCATGCCGTCGGGAGCGACGCTCCAGCCGTCCGGCCGCAGATTCGCGGACTTCAGCTCGAAAAGCTTCTTTTCGGGCGAGGCAATGAGCCGGCCCGCCGGCCCGAATCCCACGTCGACTTCGACGAGCGCGCTGCCCGAAAGATAGAAGACCGACTTGCCGTCACGGCTCCACTGGGGGCCGCTTCCGCCACCCGAAGAGAGCTGGATGGTCTGGTCGACATTGGGAAACGTCGTCAGAAACGCCTCGGATCGTCCGTCGATCTGTTTCTCATAGGTCAGCATCTCCCCTCCGGGCCCGAGCCGGCCGCCGGAAACGATCCCGCCGAGGAGCTTCTTTCGCTCGCCGGTACGGCCCGCCGCGTCGAGCGGAGCCCAAAAAAGTCCCTGGCCCGGCCCGAGCTCGAAGCTTCCCCGAGCATAGACAATCCCGTTGCCCTCGGGCGCGAGAAATCCCCCAAACGTCTCATCGAGAATCGTTTCCGGAGCGGAACCCGGATCGGCGCGAACCCGCCGAAGAGCAAATTGCTTCGGGACGAAGTAGTAAATCGTTCGGCCGTCGGGCGACCATTGCGGATCGTCGATCGGGGTTTCCTCGCGAGCGACGCGGGTCAGCGTGCCGCGTGCGAGGTCCTCGACAGAGAGCTCGCTGTCGTCGAGAACCATCGCCAGCCGGCTGCCGTCGGCCGAACGCACCGGAGAACTGAGCTGGGGCAACGGCTGGCCGAGCGTACCGACCTGCGCACCCGAACGGTCAACGCGTGCCACAACGCTCGTTCGAACCTCGGGGGGGACGTAGGCGAGCGTTCCGTCGGCGCCGACCGCGCCGTCGCGGACGCGGGAAATCAAGACGAATTTCTTGCTCGTCACGACCCCGCGTTCGGGGTCAAACGCCGCTCCCCAGGCGATGTGCTCGAGGCTGAAAAACGGCATCATCGTGAAAACCCCGTCGGCATAGCCGACAGGACCCAGCGCAAAATCCTGACCGAGGCCCCCGACGACGGAGCGGCGGCCGTTCCGGAAGAGCTCGAGGCGTGCTTTGGCCATGCTTGTATTTCCGGCGCTCTGCCGGTGGACCGCAAGCAGGAGTGATTTGCCGTCGGGCAGCACGAGGATCTGATGAAAATCGACATCGACCTTCGGATCGATTGGAATAAAGAGATCCGGCTCCCCTCCCTGGGCCGGAACCCGGTAGATGCCTCCCCGCCACGCGGCAAAGAGGATCGATCCGTCGTCCAGCCACGCGCCGGCGATCGCGAACGCGCCGGGAACGTCCTTGATCTTCGGGAAATCGCAGATCAATTTTTGCTCGCCGCCCGTCGCCGGAAATCGCCAGAGTTTTTCGCCGATTCCGACAGCGAGAGAGGCATCGTCGCGCGACCAGAAGACGGACCGGACCTCGGGGTCGGTGACGATTGGATGCGGAACCCGATCGTCGAGATTTCGGACCCAGAGGGTCCGGCCCTGATCGCCGCCCGTCAGCCAGGCGAGCCGCTGCCCGTCCGGCGAAAGGGCCAGGGCGAGAAAATCCTCGACTCCAATCGAGAACTCGGTGACGACGGGGCGGCCCGCGCCGCCGCCGGTCGACGATCGCGCTCCGCGCCACGCGAGAAGAGCGGCGATTGCCGCCGCTCCGACGATGGCACCCATGAAGAGAGGGAGTGTAACGGCTCGTCGTGGACCGTCGGCCGCCTCCGCGATCGGTTTGAGCGCACCGTCTGCGGTCACCGTAAGAGAGATCCGCGCTTCGCCGATGTCGCGCAGGCGATTCTTCGGGTCGCGTTCGAGACAGCGAGCCAGCATCTCGCGCATCCGCCCGGGCGTCGCCGGCGGAAGAGCGCCAAAGTCAATTTCGGTCTTCAAGACCGCGGCCAGAGTGTCGGAGACCGTCTCGCCGGCAAAAAGACGCTTTCCCGTGAGCATCTCGTACAGAAGCACTCCAAAGGCCCAGATGTCGGCTCGCTTGTCGGCCGGCTTCCCGCGCGCCTGTTCGGGAGACATATAGGGGGCCGTGCCGAGGATCATCCCCGCCTGCGTGCCGATCGAAAGCGTTGGAGACTGCGTGAGGTTGGGCGAAGAGAAGACGCCCGAAACTTCGGGATCGAGCGCTTTCGCGAGGCCGAAATCGAGGACCTTCACCTGATCTTCGCGGTTGACCTTCACGTTGGCGGGTTTCAAATCGCGGTGAACGATTCCTTTTTCATGCGCGGCCTCCAGAGCTTCGGCGATCTGTCGGGCGATCGGCACGGCTTCTTCGACCGGAATCGGACCCTCTTCGATTCGATCCTGCAGCGTCGGCCCTTCGACGAGCTCCAGGATGAGAGCTTTGACGCTGGTCGAATCTTCGACGCCGTAAATCGCCGCGATATTCGGGTGATTGAGCAACGCGAGCACGCGCGCTTCGCGCTCGAAGCGGGCGAGGCGCTCGCCATCCGCCGCGACCGATTCGGGAAGGACCTTGATCGCCACGTCGCGGCCGAGCTTCGAGTCGCGGCCTCGATAGACTTCTCCCATCCCGCCCGCGCCGAGCGGCGACAAGATTTCGTACGGTCCCAAACGAGTACCTGTTTGCAGTGTCATTTTTCAGCGGGGGATCGGATCGACGCTGCCAATTCTCTCACCCTGCAGGTATTTCTGCCCCACGGTCGCGTCCAGCTTCACGCCGCGATTCTCGAAGAGCAGGACGATGTCCGAGCCGCCAAACGCGAAGTAGCCGAACTCTTCGCCCTTGCGCAGCTCGGCTCCGACTGCGGGAGTCAATGTGACCGACGAGATGTGCCCCATGCCGACGGGCAGGATCGCAACCAGGCCGAGGACGGGCGACTCGACCACCACGAGGCCGCGCTCCTGGTTGAACTGAAACGTATCGCCGGCGCGGACGTCGAGATCGCCCGAATCCGTGCGCACGGCCGCGAGCGAGTACCGGCCGTGAATGTTGCGAACCTCCCGAACGACGCCGCCCACCGGCATGTGGTAGCGATGGTAGTCGTTGACGTTGAGGAAGGCGTGGGCGTAGGTGCCGCGCGTGAACGCGTTCGCGAACCGGCTTCCGGCGAGCAGCTGCGGGATTGACCATTTGACGCCCTTGACCGTGATCGTCGAATCGGACTCGATTGGCCACTGGCCCTTGAACACGGAATCGGCCGGCGAGACGATCACGCGGTCATCACACGGCGCGGCAACGGGGCGCTTGCCGGAACGGATCTCGCGCGCAAAAAACTGGTTGAAGGTCTGCCAACCGCTTGGGCCCCGAAGGTAATCATCGGCGTGGTAGCTGGGTTCGGCGGTGAAGCTCTCGATCCCCGAGGCCGAAGCGGGCGTGTCGAGGAAGCGCCCCATCGCGCGTACCAGCTCCTGTTGCCAGGCGATAAACTTCGCGTCCGAGTTGAGCCGGTCCTCCGGCGCCTGGTTGACCACGAAATAGAGAGGCAGGAGCTTCGGCACCAACTCTCGTTCGCGCGGAATCCAGGTCGCCACCTCGTCGCAGTACGCGAGAAAGCCATCGATGTCCGGGATCCCGGCCAGGCCGGCGCGGGAGATCGCCGCCGTGAGATCCGAGCGCAGGTCGGGGCGGGCATCGAGCATCTCGACCAGCTTCTGAACGACCGCTTGGTGCGCCACGGGACGTACGAACCCCGCGCCACGGACGGCGGCGCCCCCCAGTCCAACGGCGAAAGCCGTTGCCACCGCGAGCCGGGACATCCACGCCCCCACGTTGCAATCCGATTTCACCTGCATCGATCTCTCCTTCTCGCGAGCCCCATTTCGTGATGCCCGCGTACCCGTCTGCAACGTCATCTGCCGAGTCTTACCTCTTCACCGGCCCGAGGTATTTATCGAGCCATCCCAGGGTCTCGCGAATGAAATCTTTCCGAGGGGGCGCGTGCCCCGTGTCGTAGATGACGTGTTTCTTGTCCTTGTCGGGAGTCCCGAGCAAACGGAAGAGGGCCTTCTGCGACGTCTCGACGGGGAAGAAATGATCGTACCGGCCGTTCAGCATCAGAACAGGGACGCGGACGCGGCTGACGAAATTGATCTGGTCGGCTTCGGGGAGCGCTTTCTGAAATTCCATGCCGCCCGACTCCAGCACGGCCGTCTTGAAACGGCCTTCGACCGCGACGAGAATCGGCGCGAGCGCGCTGCCCCAGCTCAATCCGAGATAACCGATCCGGTCGTGGTCGATGTCCTTCCGAGTTTCGAGATAATCGATCGAGCGGCCGAGATCCTTCGACCAGGCGATCATGTGGTCCCGCCATTTCGCGGTCGTCTCGGGGTAATCGCTCTTCAAGTCGTCGCGCCGCTCGAACGTGCTCTTGTAGATCGGCGCCATGAGCGCCCTTCCGCTCTTCGGGATGAAGTCGGCATAGGACGAGAGATTGTATTTGTCCGCGTCCATGGCGCCCGAGCCCGGGAAATAGACGATCGTCTCGTATGGAGGCGCCGCGTTCTTCGGCAGATAGAGGTGGGCGATGACCCGCTCTCCGCCGTACGCGGCGTTGAAGCTCACTTTCTCGTGCGTCCAGTCCTGTGTCGTCTCGGTCGATTCGACGCGCGCGTTGAGATCACCTTTGTCGTACGCATAGAGGCCCCGGTACGCCTGGAAGACTTCCTCGGAGACAGGTCTCTCCTTCGCGAAGTCGCGGAAGGCGCCGGTGATCTTCGCCTGCGCCGCGGCAGGAGGCGGCGCGGCGAGCTTGACGCACCGGAAGCCGAAATTCGGGCGGCGCTCCCAGGGCGACTGGGCGTCCTCGTCGTTGAACATGTACGTCGGCTCGCCAAACCCTCCGCCGAGAAGGAAGCGCTTTCCTTCCCGGCTCTCGTTGACGCACCACTCTTTGACGTTGCCCGCCATGTCCGACGTGCCGAATCCGCTCAAGGATCCGCTGCCGCCGACCGGCACGGTGCCCCCGTCGCGGAAATTGCTTCCGGGAAGGATCAGCATGCTCGCCTCCGGCTGTGCCGCAAGACTCCAGTGATAAATCGTCGGGAGGCCCTTGCCCTCGAACTCCGCATACGCAGAAGCTTCGTACCAGCTCACGCCGGCGACGGGATGCTTTTCCTGATCCTTCGGAAAGCCGCCCGTCTCCCAGGTCGCCGGCCCGGGGAGCCCGGTGCCGTCGCGAAACGACGCCATGGCCTCTTCCCACGAAACGGAGCGCCCGTCACGGACGAACGGTTGCCGCCAGAAGGCCCGGTTTCGATACCCGCCCGCATCGACAAATCTCTTGTATTCGACGTTTGTGACTTCGTCGCGGTCGATCAGGAAGTCGTCCAGGGGAACCGCGGGAAGCTGGTCGAACCCGGGGATCGTGATGCTCGTGCTGCCACCCGGGATGCGCACCATATCCGGCGGGATGCTTCCTTCGCGGTCCAGTCGGAAGCTCAGGCGGACGGGGATCTTGTGCACGATCGACCACGTCGGTGCGATCTGCCAGACGGGAACGAAGCCGGGCTTCGAGATCTTCCAGACATAGAAGTTCTTCGCGACACGCCGATTGGCGAGCGGCGTCTTGCCGAGGCTTTCCCATTTTTCGGGGTCGCCGCGGTAGGGGCGACACGAGACGTCCGCCCCGCCCGGAGACGTCTCCGCCGAGACTTTGACGGTCGCGTCCGTCCAGAGGCCTTGGAGCGTCGGGTCATCGGGCAGCACGGCGCGGGCGCGTTGGATGAGGTCCGCGGCCTTCGGGAAATCTTCGGCCGCAATGAGACGCGTGATTTCGAGAGTGGCGGCGCCGCGAGCCCATCGAACACGGCTCTCCCGCTTCCAGAGCCATCCCGCCGCGGCCGCGACGAGAATGAAGCCGGCGATCGAGAGGGCGAGCGTTTTCTTCGGCAGGTCCTTTGCGCTTCGCGGCGCCGCGATCGCCGCGAGGTCGGCCGAGAGCGCCGCGGCGCTTGCGTATCTCCGGGCCGGGTCCTTCTCGAGGAGCTTGAGGATCGCGGCTCGGAGCCGCTCCGGCGCGGCGGAATCTCCGAATTGGCGCGGAGACTCATGCAGAATCGCGTCGGAAATCGCGACGGTGCTGCTGCCCGGGAACGGCCGCCGCCCTGTCGCCATCTCGTAGAGAACGACGCCGAGAGAGAAGAGGTCGCTCCTCGCATCGACGGGTTTTCCGAGGAGTTGTTCCGGCGACATGTACGTCAACGTTCCCATGATCGCGCCGCGCTGAGTCAGGGGCCGGGCGGCGGCCGCCTGCGTGGGAAGCGACGAAAGATCGACGTTTCCAGGAGCCTCTTCGGCGACTCCCATTTTCGCCAGCCCGAAGTCGAGCAACTTGACGCCCGACTCTGTCAGCATGATGTTGCCGGGTTTCAGATCCCGATGAATGATTCCGCCGCGGTGCGCCCGCTCGAGCGCGTCCGCGATCTGCCGCCCGAATTGGAGGATCTCTTCGACCGGCAACGCGCCGGCATCCAGTCGGTCGGCCAGGGACCGGCCATGAAGGAGCTCCATCACGAGGAAATCGACTCCATTTTCCGAGCGAATGTCGTAGAGCGTGCAGATATGGGGATGCGTCAGCTGCGAAATCGCGCGCGCCTCCCGCTCGAATCGCTGCCTGAGCTCGGGGTCGTCGGAGAGATGCGTCGGAAGGACCTTGATCGCGACGTCGCGGTCGAGCCGCGTGTCGTGGGCCTTGTACACTTCCCCCATTCCTCCCGCTCCAATGGGCGCGAGGATCTCGTACGGGCCGAGCCGGGTTCCCGAGGAAAGAGCCATTTGCGTGGAAGCGATCTTATCGCGCCGACGGAAGATTTAGGCCCAGACTTCGTGGAACAGCCGTGCGAAGTTGCCGCCGAGGATTTTCTCGACGCGTGAGCTCGAATGGCCGCGCGCCGTCAGGAGCCCGGCGAGCGTTTCCAGCCGCCGCGGGGTGTTCAGGTCGGGAGCGAACGTGTACACCTCTTCGAGCTCGCCCGGCGCCGAGATGCCGGCGGCCTTCCGGGCGGCGATCGAATCTCGAAAAAACTTGAGGTATTCCGGCGTCAGCTCGACTTTCGAGATCGTTCCGTCCGTTCCGATTCCAACGTGATCTTCGCCGGCGACGTCGATGGCATGTTCGAGATGCGCGATCACATCCGACGCCTTCTGCTGGCCGGACTTTCGAAGATATGGCATGAAGTAGATGCCCGCGACGCCGCCTTTCTTCGCGAGCGCGCGGAGGGCTTCATCCGTTTTGTTGCGCGGGTGGTCCGCGACGGCCGCGCAGCCCGTGTGCGTGAAGGCTACCGGCTTCGCGGACGCCGCAATCGCGTCCCGAGTCGTCGCGCGGCCGCAGTGCGAGAGATCGACGAGGATCTTCAATTCGTCCATCCGCGCGACCGCGTCCCGTCCGATCCGTGAGAGCCCGGCGTCGGACGGCTCGAGGCAGCCGTCGCCGATGAGATTCCGTCCGTTGTACGTCGGCTGGATGATCCGGACGCCGAGCTGATGAAGGACCTTCAGGCGGGTGAGGTCCGAGCCGAACGAGACGCCGTCCTGGAGGCCGAAAGCGACCCCGAGCCGGCGAGAGGCTCTGGCCTGCGCGACGTCGGAGAATTTCCGGACCTTCAGGAACGCGTCCGGCCGCCGGTCGAATTCCTCTCCCCAGAACGCGATGTCCCGGACGATTCCCTCGAAAGCGGCGGAATCCGACGCGACGCCCACGGGACCGACCGTGAGGTTGACGCACGTCACGCCGGAATTCATCGCGTCGCGGACGACGGAGTCGGAAAGCGGATGATCCGCGTCGCTCGTGGAATCGCCCGGGCCGCCGCAGCCGTCGATCACGATTGCGCGATCGTAAAGCTCCGAGGTGCCGGGCGCCGAAGCCGCTTCGACTCGTTTCAGCGCCGCCAGGGCTCCGGCGGCCGCTCCCGCGGCGAGAAGCGTTCGTCGATCGATCGGCATACGTTCGGTCGCCTCAGTTGTGAAACGCCGCCGTCCAGTTGAGGACGACCGTCATCGGCGCGATCTTGTCTTTTCCAAGAGGCGCGAGGATGAGGAACTTCTGTCCGTCGCGCGTGACGACGAAGGAATTCCTTCGCTGTCCGGGCTGGAAGCGGGTTTCAAACAGGGCCTGAGGGACTCCGGTCGTGAACGTCTGGCCGGCATCGACGCTGGCCGACATCATCTTCGCGTCGAGGCTCCGGAAATAGATCGTCTTTCCGTCGGCGCTCCAATGGGGCTCCAGGCCCCCGTTGGCCGAGACCTGCCATTTTCCGCCGGGCCCTGGGAACTGCTGGACGTAGATCTCGAACCGCCCTGTTTCGTTCGACATGTACACGACGTAGCGGCCATCCGGGGAAAACGTCGGGAGAACGTCGACGAACGGGGACGCGACGAAAGGAAACGGCCTGGCGGAACCGTCCATCGGGACGATCCAGATGTCCCACGAATTCTTCGGGGTCAACCGGTTGACGGCGGCGAATTTTCCGTCGCGCGACCAGTCGCTGGCGAGCACCGTCTCGCCGCAGGACCAGATCTCCTTTTCGGCGCCCGTGCCCGACGCGGATTTTTCGAACAGGCTCGGGGATCCTTTCCGGTCGGACGAATAGAGCACGAAATTCCCGTCCGGCGACCAGATCGGGGACGTGCTGCTGGACGCGTCGAACGTCAGTCGCGACGTGACGCCCCGGGCCAGGTCGCGGATCCAGATCGCGTGCTTGTCGGAATGCGGGTCGCTCAAGTCGATTGCGAGCCGACCACCATCGGGCGAAAGGGCGGTCCCGCTGTAGCCTCCCGGCTTGTCGAGATCCGAGATCTCTTTGCCGGTTCGATCGACCCAGACGAGCCGGTCGTCGTTGGAGGCGCCGCCGCGGTAGACGAGAACGCCGTTGTCGGAAACCGAAAAATCCGAAAGGCCGTTGGCGGTCGTGCCGATCTTTTCGGCGACGGGGACCGGCTCGCCCGTGATTTTCAAGGAGCGGGCATCGAAGGACTGCGCGACGAGCGTCCCCTCTTTGACGTACAGAAGCTCCCCCGGGGGTGCGAACTGGGGCAGCGAATCGGCGGCGAGGATCGACTTCGGCTTCTCCTTGGAATCGAGGCAGCCGGCCATCAAATGCCCTTCGCGCTTCGGGCCTCCGAACTGAAAGTACAGAAAATGCCGTCCGTCCGGCAGAAAGCTCGGCCAGCCGACGCTCGTCGAGTTGTCCTCCGCGGTCACCGCGGATTGGGGGATGCCGCCGGAGGCCGGGACGCGGCGAATGGGATCGGAGGCCTGGCCGTCGAAGAGGATGACCCCATCCTTTCCCCAGGAGCCGTCCGCGCCTGTCGTCGCGTCGCAGATCGTTTGCGCGGGCGCGCCGGCAATGTCGACTTTCTTCAGTTTCCCCTCGGCGATGAACGCGAGGTGCCGGCTGTCCGGCGACCAGAACGGCCGGAACGAAGCTCCCTCCGTGCCGGGCACGGGCCGCGGGTCGAGCGCCTCGAGAGGGCGGAGCCAGATTTGCGTTTGCCCGCCGGCGTTGGTGGCGGAAAAGGCGAGGAGCTTGCCGTCGGGGGAGATGCGGGGCGCCTCCACGACGCTCATCCCCTCCGGCAGCACGAGCTGGAATCTCACCGGGGTTGCGGGCTGGGGGGCGCGGCGGACATAGCCGATCGCCAGGAGTGCGGCCGCGAGAAAGAGAATTCCCGAAAGGCCCCAAGCGAGCTTTTCCCTCGTCTTGCGCCGCGAAACGACGACGGCGGGCGCGCCCGCCTGCGATCCTCCCTCGGCGATCCATTTGAGCTGCAGCTTGACGTCGTGCGCCGTCTGAAAGCGGTCTTCCGGCTCCTTGGCGAGGCACGTCTGCACGAGCCGGTCGAGAGCGGGAGGCGTCATCGGCTGGATCGACGAGATGGCGGGCGGCTCGTCCTTCAGGATCGAGCCGATCAGCGAGACGCGGGACTTTCCGGAGAAGGCCTTTCGTCCCGTCGCCATCTCGTAAAGAACGCAGCCGAACGCGAAGATGTCCGTCCGCGCATCCGCTTCAGATCCCTCGATCTGTTCCGGCGCCATGTACTGGAAGGTCCCCATGATCGTTCCTTTTTCGGTCAGGGGCTGACTGACGAAGCCCTCGGTCGGAAGGCTCGAAGCCTCGGCGACGGACTGCGGTACTGCCGCCATCTTCGCGAGGCCGAAGTCGAGCAGCTTCACGCCCGATTTCGTCAGCATGATGTTTCCGGGCTTCAAGTCCCGGTGGACGATTCCGCTTCGGTGCGCCTTCTCCAGGGCTTCCGCGATCTCGATGCCGTAGGCGATGACCTGCGGCGCCGGGATCGGTCCCTTGTCGAGGCGATTGGCGAGACTTTCCCCGTCGAGGAGCTCCATGACGAGGAAATCGACTCCGTCCTGGTGTCCCACGTCGTACAGCGTGCAGATGTGCGGATGCGTCAGCTGCGAGATCGCCTTGGCCTCTCGTTCGAATCGCGCCTTCAACTCCGGGTTGTCGGAAAGATGCGTCGGAAGCACTTTGATGGCGACCTCGCGGTCGAGCCGGGTATCCCGGGCGCGGTAAACTTCTCCCATCCCGCCGGCGCCGACGGACGAAAGAATCTCGTAGGGGCCCAGCCGCGTTCCGGAAGAAAGGCTCATGGTGTCGCGGGATTCTATCAGGGGACGTCCCATCCTTCCCCGAACCTGAGCACGCGGAAGTCGGGCCGGGGGCTTTCCTTCGCCAGCGCCGCTTCGAGCTCCTCGGCGGGGCGCGTCATCCCTTCGTCGGTCAGACGGAACGTCCCGAAGTGAATCCCGACCGCGTGGCGGGCGCGAAGATCCCGCATCGCGGCGACGGCCTCGGCCGGATTCTCGTGCACGGGTCCCATGAACCACTCCGGCCGGTACGCCCCGATCGGCAGCACCGCCAGGCGGAACGGGCCGAGCTCTTCGCCGGTCCTCCGGAAGTGTGGGCCGTAGCCCGTGTCGCCCGCGAAGTAGGCGCGGCCCGCGAGCCCTTCGATCACCCACGCGCACCAGAGCGTCCGATCGCCGTCAAACGGCGTTCGGCTCGAGAAATGCTGGGACGGCGCCGCCGTCAACCGCAGACCCGAGAGATCCGCCGACATGCCCCAGTCGAGCTCGGTTGCGCCCGGGATTCCTTTCTTTTCGAGAAATCGGCCGAGGCCGAGGCCGGCGAAGACTTGCATCCCGGGATGAGCGCGGCACAGCCTCCGCAGCGTCGGGAGATCCAGGTGGTCGTAGTGGTTGTGCGAGAGAAGAACGGCGTCGATTCGGGGAAGGTCCTCGAACGCGATTCCCGGCGGGCGGACGCGCCTCGGTCCGGCGAAAGAGACCGGGCTCGCGCGATCGGACCAGATGGGGTCGGTGAGGAGGTTGATGCCGTCCTGCTGAAGGAGGACCGTCGCGTGGTTGACAAACGTCACCCGAATCGCGCCGGAGGCGACCCGCCCGGGCGGTTCTTCCCCCGGCGGTTCGTCGCGCATGTCATGAAAGTTCGGCCATTCCTCCGGCTTGCGCGTCGCGAGCCACTTCAGGACCTTCGAAAAACGCCCGCCTCGCCCGGGAGCGCCGGGAGTGAAGAACCTCCGTCCGTCGTGGTGGTCGCTTCCGGGCATCTCGTCGGGTTTTCCCTGCACGGGTTGGAGACGCCCGCCTCAGGGGCCGGCGTTTCTTCCCGCCCCCGTGCCGAGAAGGATCTGTCCCGGCCGCGCCTGCGTGATCTTGCCTCCGTCGACGACGAGGGCCCCGTTGACGGCGACATAGGGAAAGCCGCTCGAATAGTGGAGAGGATCCGTGTACGTCGAGTTCACGGCGACTTTCGCGAGGTCGAACGCGACGATATCGGCGGCCATCCCTTCGCGGAGAATTCCGCGGTCGAAGAGGTGAGCGCGGCTGGCGGACAGAGACGTCATCTTGCGAACGGCCTCCTCGAGCGGAAGGAGATGCTCGTCGCGCACGTACTTCGCGAGGATCTGAGCGGTCGAAGCCCATCCTCGCGGGTGGGACTTCTCCTGCGAGAAAATCCCGTCTTGCGCCTCCGCTCCGGAGTCGGTGCACAGCGCGACGAGCCGGTGTTTGAGCGCCGCGCGGACGTCGTTTTCGTCCATCATGAAGATGATGTTGGCGGTGTTCGCCTTGTCGGCGATCACGAGATCCATGAGGGCGTCGATCGGGTCTTTGTTCTCGGATTTCGCGATCTGCGCGATCGTCATGCCTTCGTATTTCTTGAGCTCCGGATTGAGAACGGTCGCGATCAGGACTCCGGTCGGGCCGCCCGACCCCAGATACTGGTTCTCCCACTCGTCGGTCGGACGGAGCATGTCTTCGCGGGCCCGGCGGCGCAATGCCGGATCCTGCAGGCGCGCGAGCAGTTTTTCGGTTCCCCCCTCGCGGATCCACGGGGGAAGGCACGCGTCGAGGCCGTTTTCTCCCGCGGTCCAGGGGTATTGATTTGCCGCGACGTCGAGCCCCTGCGCCCGGGCGGTTTCCAGTTTCTCGAGGACGTGCGGCATCTTTCCCCAGTTCGGTTTGTCGGCCGTCTTGAAGTGCCAGATGTTGGCGGGGATATTCGCTTCGCGCGCGATTCGGAACACTTCGTCCATCGAAGCGTCGATCCGGTTGGATTCCGACCGCTGATGCGTGAAATACGTTCCGCCGTATTTCGCCGCGACTTTTGCCATCGCGATGATTTCGTCGGTCGAGTTGTACATGTCGGGAACGTACTGGAGCGACGTCGACACGCCGAGGGCCCCTTCGCGCATCGCCTGATCGACGAGGGTTTCCATCTTCGAAAGCTCTTCGGGCGTCGCGCGACGGTCCTGCTCGCCGATCACCATCGCCCGGGCTGTTCCAAGGCCGACGAAGGTGCCGAGATTGATCGCCGCTCCTTTTCTCCGGAACGCCGCGAAGTAGCCCGAGAGCGTCGTCCAGTCCGGGCGCACGCCGTAGTGCTTCCAGACCTCCTCGCCCAGGCCGATCAGCCGCGCATTGGTCGGCGCGATCGACTGTCCTTCTCCCGTCACTTCGGTCGTGATTCCCTGGGTGATTTTCGATGCCGCTCTCGGATCGACGAGAACGTTGTACTCGGACTGGCCGAGCAGGTCGATGAAACCGGGGGTCACGATGAAATCACGGGCGTCGATCCGCCGCTTCGCGCGCGCCTTGCGGGACTCGGAAAGGCTCCCGATTCCCGAGACCCGGCCCTGTCGCGCCGCGACGTCGGCCCGAAAAGCCGGGCTTCCGGTGCCGTCGACGACGAGCCCCCCTTCGAAAACCAGATCGTCCGCCGGTTCTTCGCTCCGGGCGGGCAGCGTCGCGAAAAAGAAAGGCAGCGAGACGGCGGCCGCGATCGCCGGCCGGAAAAATCGGGTTTTCATGGAGCCTCCTCGTGGAGGCGAATTTACATCGAACCGACGAGAAACGGGAGGGCGCTGGTCACACTCCGGAGTCGTCGTCCTCGGGTTTTGTCAGCCGGTCCGGGTGGTCCTCGCGGGGCGCGGCTTCCCGGGGGGTGGAGCCGCCTTCGAGCCGGACGCGGATCGATCCGTTGACCGAGGAAGCCTTGAAAAGCGCCCGGCCGCCGTTGATCTCGCCCTCGAAACTCTTGATGCCGAGCGCGTGCGCATGGCTTCGACGTTCCCCGACTTCCATCGAGCCGTTGATGGTTTCGAGGTTGTAACGAAGCGATGCGTCCGAAGGGAATTCCGCCTCGATCGAGCCGTTGACCGTCTCGAGCTTCGTCTCGCGGGAGGTCTGCTGCGAGACGAAAATCCTTCCGTTGACCGTCTCGGCGTCGACGGTGGCGTCGATGCCGCGCATGTCGATTCCCCCGTTGACCGTCTCCGCCCGAATTTCACCGCGTCGAGCGCCGATGGAAATCGAGCCGTTGACGGTCTCGAGCTTGAGGGGGGTGGCCGTGGGCAGGAGAAGCTCGTACTCCACGCGGGCGAGGCGCTCCGAAGAGAACAGGAAGAAGAAAATGTGGTGTTTCCGGGTGGAGATCGTCTCGATCCGGATCTCGCCTCCCGGCTGGGTCACACGGATGATCGTGTGATCGAGCGAGGTCTGAGAGCCGGTCTTGGTCGCCGTCACGCGGATGTAATTGCGGTCCCAGCTGCGGACATTGATGCCGCCGTTGACGTTTTCAAGACGAACGCGCGAAACCCCGTCCAGCGAATAAGCCTTTTCGAATGTTTCGGTTGCCCCGGAAGCCGCGGCGACGACGGCGAGCGAGGCCAGGATTGCGGCAAGGAGATTTCGGGCGATTCGGATTCTCATGGGTTCCTCGTTTCTCTCCAACGAGAACGCGGGCGAAATGTTCACGGCATTTCCCGGAATTCGAGTCCCAGGAGGCGGTCGATCGGCCGGGGCCGGTCGCCCTTCCGGAGAACGGAAGCAGCCTCCCAGAGGTTCCATCCCGGCACCAGGAGGGGCAGGTTTCGAAGGACCGACCGCGCCCACCCGGGGGGCCGACCCCGACGATCCTCGATTCTGAAACCGAGCCACTTGCGGGAGAATCCTCCGCGGGTGTCCCGCGC
>JBOGJO010000419.1:0-15654 GCA_050747885.1 Thermoanaerobaculia bacterium | reverse complement strand
TGCTGCGTTGCCGCTCCTCGACGATGCTTCGGCATCGCCTGCGTCGCGTCGCCTTGCATCTTGCCCCGCGGCGCTCCGAACGACGCTACAGCTATTTCCGGGACGGGACACTAGACGATCGGGTCTTCCAGGGAGACTCCGAAGAGACCGGAGATCATCTTCGGCTCGAAGAGCGTCGATTTCTGGGGGAGAACGTCTCCGGCCGCAACGACTTCCTGAACGCTCGCGATCGGCGTCGGACGAAGCAGAACGGCCATCTGGGCCTCTCCGGATCTCGCCTGCTCGATCGCCAAGCCTTCGTCCTTTGGAAAAAAGACGAATTCGCCCCGCTCGATCTGTCCGGCATCGATGCCCAGGACCGCGCGGAAGAACGCAACCTCCAGGGCCGCGACGTCGAGCTTTCTCCACGCCGCGCCCTTCTCCGAAGGCCAGGGAAGGCCCGCGGCGGGGGGTCGCAGGGAAAGCAGAACCGGAGGCGCTCCGTGCGGGACCACGAGAAATCCGGTCTCCGCGCGGGGAAGGCGGTCCAGCGCCCGCCGGGCCTCTTCGACCGACGAGAATTCCGTTTCGTCGAAAAACGCCGCGGCTTTCTTCATCGTTTCGGCCGCGGAAAATGCCGGCAGGCCCGCAATGGCGCGCGGTATCGCAAACGCCTCGAGGCCGGGAGATTCGACGTCGACGATGGCGCAGAGCTTGAAAGCCGCCGTGGGCAGCTTTTCGGCCTCCGGAGATTGAGAGAATTTCAGCGCCGTCTCATACCGGTGGTGGCCGTCCGCGATGAGAGAGCCGGCCGTCGAGAGGAGGCGCTGAAACCGCACATGGTCGGCGGGATCCTCGATCCGCCACGCGTCGTGGCGGAACCCCGCGAGGTCGCGGCAGGAAAGCTGCGGCGCCCGCCTCGTCTGGAGGGCGTCGTCCAGCGGCGCGCGCGAAAGGAGAAACACCATGCCGAAGTCGGCATGCGACGCGCGCAGGAGGTTGAGCCGGTCCTCCTTCGCCTTCGCGAGAGTCCGCTCGTGGGGGCGGATCGACCCGCCGTCGTAAGGCTCCAGCCGAACCAGGCCGACGAGGGACCGGCGAGCCTTCAGGGTTCCGTCCCGCCCCGGGAACACGACCTGGTGGATCCAGAGCGCGGCCGAGCGCTCGTGATACAGGGCGCCGTCGGCGAGCCAGTCTTTCAATTGCTTCGCGGCTTCGGCATAGACGTCCCCGCCGTCGTCTTTTCTCGCGTCGAAACGGACTTCCGGATCACGTGCGTCGAAACGCACGATATTCTCCGGCGCTCGGGCGTAGAGGGCTTCCCGGATCTGCGGCGTGATCCGATCGTAAGGAGGCGCCACGAGGTTGTCGAGCCCGCGCTCTTCGATGATCGCGGGGCTGTACCGCAGCGCCCGGAAAGGATGCAGCTCCATCAGATCTTCACTCCCATCGCCAGCCCTTCGACGGTTGGCAGGAACGTGGCGACAAACGCGCCGCCGTTTGCGAGCTCGCGATTGAAAAGATCGAGGGCCTCGATCGATTCCGCTCCCCAGTTCGCGTTGGGACCGAAGGCGGCGCGGAAAACGTTGTCGGCGAGGACGAGTCCGCCCCGGCGCAGGTTCGCCGTCGCCCAGCGGAGGTAGTCGGGATATCCGAGCTTGTCCGCATCGATGAAAACGAGGTCGAACGGCCCGTTTTTCTCGATGGAAGGCAGGTTCTCCGACGCCGGCCCGACGTGGACATGGACGAGCTTCTCGACACCCGCCCGCCGGAACGACTCCACGGCCACTTTCGCGTGCTTCGCGTCGAACTCGAACGTGTCGAGGCGTCCCCCGCCGGGCAGCGCCCGGGCGAGGCACACCCCGGAATATCCGGCGAGCGTTCCGATTTCGACGATTTTCTTCGCGCCGGCGGCCAGGGCCAGGGCCGTCAGGTGCCGCCCGTCGAGCCGCGCAACCGCGATTTCCGGCAGACCTTCCCGCGAGGAACGCTGGCGGATCTCGGCGA
Organism: Thermoanaerobaculia bacterium; assembly: GCA_050747885.1. Taxonomy (GTDB): domain Bacteria; phylum Acidobacteriota; class Thermoanaerobaculia; order UBA5066; family DATFVB01; genus CAWEYG01. The sequence continues at coordinate 13,668 of JBOGJO010000419.1, read as the reverse complement.
GCACGGCATCCTCGGGCCCGAAGACGGCGTCGAGGTAGCTTGCGACGGCCGGGGCGTTCTGGCCTACGCCGGCCGCGTCGTTTGCCATTCGGATCTCCGGAAGAAGTTCTTTTCCGGGATGTTCAACGGCGCGAGGACCGGCTCGAGAACGCGCCACTGGGTCTCCAGGATCTGCGCCAGCCCGAGGGACGCGAGAGCGATCATCTCGTCGAGCTCCGAACGGGAAAACGGATCCTGCTCGGCCGTCGTCTGGATCTCGACGAATTTCCCCGACGCCGTGCCGACCACGTTGCAGTCGACCTGGGCCGTCGAGTCCTCTTCGTAGCAGAGGTCGAGCAGCGCCGTTCCTCCGCCGCGCCCGACGGAAACCGCGGCGAGGGTTTCGCGCAGGGGCCAGTTTCGGAAGAAATTGTTCCCCGCGACCCGGGCGAACGCGAGGGCCAGCGCGACGCAGGAGCCGGTGATGGATGCGCATCGCGTCCCTCCGTCCGCCTGGAGGACGTCGCAGTCGAGCGTGAAGGTTCTCTCCCCGAACGCTTTGAGATCCACGACGCTTCGCAGGGCGCGCCCGACGAGCCGCTGAATTTCCATCGTGCGCCCTCCTTGCTTGCCCCTCGCGGCCTCGCGGGCCGACCGCGTGTGAGTGGAGCGGGGAAGCATTCCGTATTCCGCCGTGACCCAGCCGGTCCCGGAATTTTTCAGGAAGGGGGGGACCCGCTCTTCGATCGACGCCGTGCAGAGGACCTTCGTCTGTCCCTGAACGATCAACGCGGAGCCTTCCGCGTACCGCGAAACCCCCGTTTCGATGGAGATCGGCCTCAAGTCCGACGGCCCGCGGCCGTCGATTCGCTTCGAGCTCAACCGGTAATCTCCACGTGCTCGAGCCGGTCGAGCGCGCGGCCGAGAAATCTCTCCGCGACGATCCGGAACCTTTCGGCGCTGTCGGTCACGCAGACATGGTATTCCGAATCGGCTTCGTTTCGATGCGCCGGAGTCAGCAGGGGTCGGACGGCTTCGCACACGGCCTCGGCGGAATCGACGAGGGCCACGCCGGGGAGAGCGGCGGCGATCGTGGATTTCAACAGCGGATAGTGGGTACAGCCGAGAACGAGGGCGTCGATCCGTTCCTCGCGGAAAGGAGAAAGGTAGATTTCGGCCGCCTTCTTCGCCACTTCGTTGTCGATCCAGCCCTCTTCCGCCAGCGGCACGAAAAGCGGGCAGGCGCGGGAAATCACTTCGAGCCGCGAATTTCGGCGCCGGATGGCGTCCCGGTACGCGCCCGACGCGATCGTCGCCTCGGTGCCGATCACCCCTACCCGGGTTCGGCTTGCCCGGGCGGCAGTGTCCGCACCCGGTTCCACGACGCCGACGACCGGCACGGGCGAAAACCGCTCGATGGACGGCAGGGCCAGGGCGGACGCCGTGTTGCAGGCGACGACGAGCATTTTGACGTCGCGCGAGAGAAGGAACCGAATGTTCGCCAGCGAGTACCGTTCAACGGTCTCTGGAGACTTCGTCCCGTACGGCAGCCGCGCCGTGTCCCCGAGGAACAGAAAGGACTCGCGCGGAAACTCCTCCGAGAGCTTCCGGGCGACCGTCAGGCCTCCCACCCCGGAGTCGAAGACGCCGATGGGCCTCGAATCGCTCATCGGGCGGGGGCCGCGATTTCTCCCACGACGTCGCGCATCGCGGGCAGGGGCCGGCTGACGTCGACGTGACCCGCGAGGGTTTCGACGGGGTTTCCGTTGACGAGGATGCGGACACGGTCCGTCTGCGCGAGGTTCTGCAGAAGGGTATCCACGATCGCTCCCACAGCGGCGAGCTCCTCGCTCGAGCCGGCCGACCTTGCCCAGGAAGGGTCGACGTCGAAATCGACGACGACCTGCCCGTTTCCGGGAACGAAGCCGTTGCGCAGCGAAAACTTTTCCGGCAGGGCCGGCGCGAGTCGCGGGTCCTTCGGGCCGGCGATCTCCTCCCGCATGAGCTCGCGGGCGAAGCCCACGGCGTCGGCCGGCTTTTCGACGTCGCGCTCTTCGGGCCGCAGCAGGCCGTCCTCTTTCGAGGGAAAGAAGAGCGTGACCCGGACGTTTTCCGCGGCCGGGGGGGTGGGACTCCCCGGGCCGAGTTTCAGGGGACCCGATTCCTTCGGACGGACGACTTCCCCGGGGCGCCCCTTCGACCGGGCGGACCCTTCCCTCCTGGCCAGGAGGAACAGAAGAGCCACGGCGGCGGCCGACACGGCGATCGCGGCCCAGGCGGTCGTCTTTGTCACGGCGCGGTGGCCGGCGCCGCCGGATGGAGTTTCAGGTACGACAAGACCGCCCGCGCGATGGCTTCCGCAACGCTCTGGCGAAACTCGGGGGTCGCAAGCTTTCTGGCCTCTTCCGGATTCGAGAGGAATCCCGCCTCGACCAGAACGGCCGGCATCGACGCGCCGACCAGAACCCGGAACGGCGCCTGCTTGATTCCCCGGTTCTCCGTGTGGAGGAGGGCGTTCAATTCGTTCTGGATGGATTCGGCGAGCGCGGCGGACTCGTTCAAATGGGCCGATTGAGCCATGTCCCAGAGGATGAAATCCAGATCCGGCGGGGCGCCGGAAGGCGGGGGCGCGCTCCGGCCCTCGGGCTCGTTCTCCTGGCGCGCGACCGCGTCCGCGAGCTTGTCGGAGCCTGCCAGGGACAGGTAGTACGTTTCCGATCCGTGGGCTCCCGTGGCCCGGGAAGAGTTCGCATGAATGGAAAGGAACACGGCCGCCTTCTCATGGTTGGCGATCGCCGCGCGTTCGTCGAGTGCGACGAGTGCGTCGCTCGTCCGGGTCAGAACACAGCGGACGCCGGGCTCCTTCGCGAGAAGGGCCGAAAGGCGGCTGGCGATGTCGAGAGTGACGTCTTTCTCCATCACGTTTCCGGGTCCGATCGCGCCCGTCTCCTCCCCGCCGTGCCCGGGATCGATCACGACGGAGCGGGAGGGAGGCGCGACGCTGGGCGCGGGAAGGGGCGCCGGCTTCGCCCCGGCCGAGACTTCCGGTTTCGTGATCTCGACGACGAGCCGGTCGGGCGTCTTGAGCGCATAGGGAGAAAACGCGAGGCCCGACTCCCGGAGCGTCAGTGTGGCGGTGTTGGCGGAAAACCGGACCTTCGACACGAACGGATCGTCGAACGTCCTTTCGGCGAAAACGGGGGCAATCGGCGTTTTGAACGAGACGGTATAGCCGTCCTTCGAGGGGAACGCTTCGAAGGAAACGGCGGAGCTCTCCTGGAACGTCACCTGGCTCATTCGGTTCAGATGAACGATCCCGACATCCACGCTGGCGGCCGCGGCGGCGCCCGCGCGGGTCCGGACGGTCCGGGAGCCCCGGTCGTAGTCGCCGGCGAGGCCCGCGGCCGGGAGCACGGTTTTCTCGAAGAACTCCCACGGGGCGAACAGAATCCCGGAAAATGCCCGCGTCGGGTGCGCGAGCATCACCACACGGTCGTCGAAAGCAACCGTCGCGACGCCGTCGGCCGCGACGATGCGGTGGCCGGAGAGCTCGAGAACGAGCGACGCGCCCGGCTGGGAGCGCGAGGTTCCCCCGAGCGCGGCGACCACGTCGGGAATCGCCAGCAGCGTCCCGTTCTCCGCCGCGGCGACGGGGACCGTCCGGTTCGCGACGGAGAGATTCACGGTGGAGGGGTTGGGAGCCGCGATCGCGAGCAGGACCGCCAGAATGTGACCGAAAAGCACATCGCATTCTAGCGCACGAGAGAGTCTCGCTCGGGAATACCTACTCTGTCGCCTGCCGGACGGCCTCCCGAAACTTTTGTGGATCGATGGCAGGGTATCGGTACAGCGACGCCTCGATCGATTGGAAGAAGTCCTTCAGGCGATCGCGTTCGACGAGTCCCCTGCCGAGCATCTCCCGGACGTCTTCGAGGTCCTGTCGATGGCCGCGCTCGATCTTCGCGAGGGCCTGCGAATAGAGGTCGTAGTGCGAAAAGCTGACGGAGCCTTCCGTTGCGATCGGAAGGCACCGATTCCTCCAGCCCTCCAGCTGAGGAATGAAGTGATCCGGTGAAGCGAGCTCGACGTTGAGAGCGAGTCTTTCCTTGATTTCCGGGATGGCGCGCAGGAGGTCGTCTTCCTCCGGCTCGATTTTCAGGTCGATGTCGATCGTGCTCGATCGCCATCCCAGCAAGACCGCTGTGACGCCGCCGGTGAAGTAAACGCGGTGGGGGCGGTGGACATCGGCGGCGACGGCCCGCATGAACCGCAGGACGCGCTCGGCGTTTACCGGCTCGCGCATTCCGCCGCGCGTTCGAAGCTGACGAGCCTCCGGATGAGCGCGTTGTAGCGGGAGTGCGCGGAATCCGCTCCCGACGCGGCCAGGGTCTCGTAGAGGCGGCGCTCGGGGTCGGGCTCGTCGGCGGGGGGAACGACGTACCCGAGCCGGCGCAGGCGCGGCGCGCCGATGAGGACGAGGAGCCCCGAGATCGTCGTCGCTCCGCGTGAGAGGTCCCGAAGTCCTTCTTCGACGAAATCGCCGCCGGGCAGGGCAGAGTCGCTCACGAGGGGATCGTATCGCACTGATTTCCGCCCCGGAAATTGCCCTCTCGGCTCAACTCCGCTTCGCGCCCGACGTGCTAAAATGGCCTTCGATCTTTGAGGGGGCGAAACGGTTTCGACGGGGATGCCTGGTCGAAACGTCGCATGCCGAGGTTCACTCGCCTCGTAAAACAGGGTGAAAAAAATAGTTGCGAACAGCAACCTCGCACTGGCTGCCTAATTTAGTTTAGCGTCAGCCACGTCCTTCCCGGAGCGCGCCCGCCGCGCTGGAAAAGGGCGCCGCAAATGTGGGCTCATCTGCCAGGGTCCTCCGGCCCTGTCGGAGACATCAATTCGGGGCAGGTCCGGCGCGTTTGGTTCCTCTTTGAGCGCCGGACCGAGATCAAAGAGGAACTGAGCATGGAGTGGCGTTTCGGTTCACTTTTCCGGACGCGGGTTCGACTCCCGCCGCCTCCACCATTCTAGAAGTCACTCGTCGGCGCTCGATGTAACCGGATCAATCGTTTCGCCTGATCTGAGGAGCGCCGAAACTACGCCTTTTGACGTCTATCGACATCTAAGACTCGGACAAAACTCGGACAGAGGTGCGCGATGAAGATCCGCGACCGCGTTCGCGAGCTCCGCCGCGTTCCGGCTCGGGACCTCATCCCGAACCCGAAGAACTGGCGCACGCACCCTGCGGCCCAGCAGGATGCCCTGCGGGGTGTTCTCGCCGAGATCGGGTATGCCGATGCCCTTCTGGTGCGGGAGACCCCTGAGGGACTCGTCCTGATCGATGGCCACCTACGTGCCGAGACAACCCCTGACGCCGAGGTCCCGGTGCTTGTCCTGGACGTCACGGCGGAGGAGGCCGACAAGATCCTCCTGACGCTCGATCCGCTCGCCGGCCTGGCCGAGACCGACCGAGATGCCCTTGCGGGGCTTCTCGCGACTGTCGAGAGCGAATCCGAGGCCGTGCGGAATCTGTTTGCGAAGCTCGCAGAGGATTCTGGAATTACACCGCCGGCTTTCGATCCGGCATCGCTCGAGGACCAGGGTCGGCTCGACCGGAAGAACCAGGTCACCTGTCCCGAGTGCGGGCACGAGTTCACGCCTTAAACTGGAATGATGTTGATGAAGCTCAATTCTGCGGGAGGATCGATGTTGGTTCAGAGTGCGCCATCACCGACTGTCTACCTTGACCAATGGGCGTTGATGGACTTTGCCCGCGATGACTCATGTCGCAACCGGTTCACCAAGGCGCTCCTTCGCCGAAACGGCACGTTGTATCTCTCGTGGGTCCATCTCCTGGAATTTATGAAGACGACTTCCCAAGACACCGCTGATGATGTCGAAGGCTTCCTGAATGGCCTCGAGCACCGTTGCGCGTTCCTCCAGCCGCTTCCGGATCTGGTCGTAGCCGAGGAGAATCGACTACTAGGCATTCCTCGTGAAAGATGGGAGGCGCCGGAGGTCGATAACGAAGTACTGAAAATCCTTCATGGCCATGCTCTCCAATCGAGATCGACTGATCCGTTCGATTTTCGAGGCTTCATTCGGTTACTTCAATCGTCCGAGCTATCTCTGTTCCCGAGCCGGTTTGAGGAGAGTATGAAACGCACCGAGGTGCTGCTGGAGATCCAGCGACATCGAGCGGAAGTGGATTCAGGGTTTAAGAGAATCATCAATCGCGTTCCCACCGGTCCGCGCTTTCCAACAGCGACCCGTTATGTAGCCACTGAGATGATGCGACAGCTGATTCGAGATAGGTCTGCAAAGATAGATTCACATGATTGGGCAGACCTCGCACACTCCGTTGTCGCAGCCTCCTATGCCGACTATGTTGTCCTGGACCGCGGGTGGGTTCACCGAGTTGAGCAGGTTGGGCGGCGTCTTGAGAAATCAGGGGTGCTGAGGCATTTCGCCGTGGCCTTCTCGGGACAGCGAAAGAGTCTTGAGAGTTTTTGGAAGGCGTTTGATGTCTGACTGCGCCCTCCGTCTCGACTGGTGCTCCCACGCGGCGGCCGAGTATGCCGTCGAGCATTGGCACTACTCGCGCTCGATGCCGGCGGGGAAGACGGTCAAAATCGGCGCGTGGGAAGCAGGCCGCTTCATCGGAGCCGTGATCTTCTCCCTCGGCTCCAACCGCCACCTCGGCCGAGAGTTCGGCCTCGGGCCTTTTGAGTGTTGCGAGTTGACCCGCGTCGCGCTCGACCGGCACAAGACGCCGGTCTCCCGGATCCTCCGGATTGCGCTCTCGATGTTGAAGAAACAATCCCCAGGCGTGAAGGCCGTCGTCTCCTATGCCGACTGCGACCAGGACCACATCGGTGCGATCTACGCGGCCGCGGGCTGGGTCTACATCGGGATGGTCCAGCTCAACGGCGGGACACCGAAGTTTCGCGTCCGCGGCGTCGTCATGCATGGGCGGAGCATCCATTCCCGTTGGGGCAAGGGCGCCCAGAAGATCGAGTGGCTGCGCTCACATCTCGATCCGAATGCCGAGAAGGTCTTCACGAAGGGCAAGCACAAGTACGTTTGGGCCTTCGATGAGGAGGTCAGGAAGAGAGTTCTCCCGACGGCCCAGCCCTACCCGAAACGCGTCCGCTCCAGCGAGATCGAGGGGCGCCTCCCTTCGACCGGCGGGGCAGCACCGACCCGGACGCTCCAGAGTTTTCGGGAGGGTGGCGGCTGATGGCCCGCACATGCACGATCTGCCCTCACCCGAAGAGAAAAGAAATCGAGGTTGCGCATCTCGAAAGGCACTCATTCAGCGCGATTGCGCGTAATTTCGGCGTTTCACGCGATTCGATTCGACGCCACGTCGAAACCCACGTCTCGAAGGAGATGGCAAAGGCGGCCGAGCAGAAAGATGTGGCCGCGGGCTCGTCCCTGATCGAACGCCTTCTGGAGCTCAACAAAATCTCGCGGGCGATCCTGGCCGATACCTACAAGGCAGGCGAGCGGGGACTGGCTCTCAAGGCGATCGCGCGCCTGGAAAGCCAGCTCGAGCTCGAAGCCCGGCTGATCGGGGAGATCAAGGACACCCAGGTGTCGGTCGTCAACCTTCAGTTGAACTCTACCGAAGCCGACCGGATTGCCCGAGCCTTCTTGGGGGCAGCGCCACCGGCCTACATCGAAACGAGCCTGTCAGAGGAATCCGCTGAACAAGCTCCTTGAGGTCCTGGCCCTAGCACGGATCAACCTAGCCGCATTCGGGGCGACGATGCGGCCGTTCTTCGACGCTTCGGCTGGCCACATCCGGCTTCTGGCTTCGCGTCTCGAGGCCGTCGAGCGGGGCGAGATCAAACGGCTCGTGATCGCGATGCCCCCCCGGCATGGGAAGAGCTACACGACGACGGAGCTCTTCCCCGCGTGGTTCCTCGGGCGCAAGCCCGACCGGTATGTGATCTCCGCTGCCTGTACCCAGGAACTTGCCGATCGGTTCGGGAGAAGCGTTCGCAATGTCATGATTGACCCTCGCTACGGGGCGGTCTTCCCGAATGCTCGAGTCTCTCAGGATTCTGCCGCCGTCTCACGCTTTGCAACCCGGTCGGGAGGCGAGTACTTCGGCATCGGCCGAGGTGGAGCGGTCGTCGGCCGAGGAGCTGACCTCCTCGTGATTGACGATCCGCTGCGTGATGCCCAGGAGGCGGCAAGCTCGAACATCCGATCGCAGCTGCACCAGTGGTTTTCGGAAGTCGCTTATACCCGGCTCCAGCCCGGCGCCGCAGTTGTCGTGATCTCGACCCGCTGGCACGAGGACGATTTGGCCGGGTGGTTGCTCCGGGAACACCCTGAGGAACGGTGGCGGGTGCTCTCGTTACCCGCGATCGCCGAACGCGATGAAGGGTGGCGCAAGGAGGGTGCGGCCCTCTGGCCCGAACGCTACCCACTCGAGACGCTCCACCAGATCCGATCTCAGATTGGCGGCGCGGCTTTCGCATCGCAGTACCAGCAGCGTCCGGCGGCTGCCGAGGGCAAGATCTTCCGGCGGGAATGGTGGCAGCGGTTTTCCGAGACTCCGAAGCTCTCCCAAATCGTCCAGTCATGGGACACGGCCTTCAAGACCGGAGCCGAGAACGATTATTCGGCGTGCACGACGTGGGGCCAGGCCGAAAACGGTTACTACCTACTCCACGCCTGGCGCGGCCGTGTCGAATTTCCCGACTTGAAAAAGAAGCTCGCCGCATTTGCCCGCGAATGGGAGCCGCGATCCATCCTGGTCGAGGACAAGGCATCGGGGCAGAGCCTGATTCAGGAATTGAAGCGCGACACGACGTTTCCCGTACTCCCGATCAAGTCCGACTCCGACAAGGTGAGCCGAGCTTTTGCCGTCACTCCCCTTTGCGAGGCTGGCAAGGTCTTCCTGCCGGCCTCAGCGGGGTGGCTCGAAGACTATCTGGACGAAATCAGTGCCTTCCCATCTGCCCCTCACGACGACTTCACCGACTCGACGACACAGGCGCTCACATACATGAGAGAGCACGGAAGTGGATCTTGGACGTTCTGCGCCGCGGGGCCGGGGGAACGTCGAGGCGGGATCTTCGACTCCGATGACTACGGTAGACGCGGCGGAGGATTGTGGGGTTGAAACGATCCACAGGTGAAGGTCTTCTGGCGGGGAGAAGTTGAGGAGAACGGGATCGATGTAGGATTTGGGTTCAGCGTGACGATATTTCTCTCTTGGGTCGTGCCCGCCATAGCGGCTACCCAGGCCAGCCTCCTCGTTTTTGGAACGAAGAATTGGGTGTCCGCTCGGATTCATGGGCGAATCAGGCATGAGTACAATGCAAAACTCGAGAACCTGGAATCCATTCTCACCACCCAGCAAGCGGTAAATGCAGCCGCGATAGGAACCCTCACGATCGTCGGTTGAAGGAGATTGCCGGCAAGCTCCTGGAGGAACCGTACTTTGCCGTGGATGGCGCGGCGGTCGGAAAGCTCGTCCTCGATGAGATCCGTTGGGCGAAGATCAGGGACAAGCACGTCTACGAACTTGCGATCACTTCCGGAGACACCTGTACGCAGGAGGGCTCCCTGTATCGGGCGCCCAAGCGGGACCTCGTCTCAACCGTCGCGCCACGTCTTCAGTCAGGAATGCTCGAGATTGCCAAGGGCTTGAAAAACGCTCCAGTCCTCGAACGGGAACTCCGGAGGTTCCGGACGAAGGTTTCAAATTCAGCTCCCGAGACATACGAGGCTTGGTGGGAGGGAGCCAACGATGACATCGTGGGCGCCGTCGTGATAGTCGGTTGAGTCGCCTGGGCGGTTGCCGTCCGATCTCGACGCCCGACTTCAACGACGGCTGGGGGCGTGATAGCATTTCCGAAAGCCCAACCGAACCTGTGGCGGTCCCGCGGAAGTTGAAGCGCGATGCTGAAACCTGCGGGTCCTGGCGGCGGGGCCGATGGACGAATATGACTCGTGATGACGATTTTGCGAGGGCGATCAGGCAAAAGGATGTCACGTCCCTCGTAAAGCTACTTTTCGAGCACCGCAAACCTGTACTACGCTCAGGGTTCAAATCCGAAACCGACCTCTGGGACTTCAAGGAAACTGCCCCAGACCCATCTCATGGCGCGAGCAACCGTTGGGTTGATCTCGCCAAGCATGTGTTGGCCTTTCACAATAATCGTGGTGGCCTACTGGTTTTTGGGATAACCGACTCGCTGATATTCAAGGGAACCAGGACCTGGCTCGATAGTAAGCTCGTGAACGACAAGCTCCGTCGCTATGTTGGTGACCTATTGTGGTGCGAATACCACCGCGAATTTATTCAAACGGATCAGTCATATCTCGGGTTGCTCCTAATACCTCCCCGTGGGCCGCAGTTGGCGCGCTTCAAGGCTCCAGGCAATGATGCAGAGGGCAATCTCATTTTCGAACGGGGTGACAGCGCCCTACGAAGAGGGGATTCAAGCACGTTACTCTCACGGCTGGAAGCCGATGCGCTCGCTCGCACGCTCGCACCGCCCCCAGTCGGTCGGATGTTCGCGGTCGATGAGGCTTACTTTCGAGTGCTGTCACCAGAGTATGAGCAGTTCGTGGACCGGCCAGCCTTACAGTTTGCCGTCGAGACCTCATTGCGCGATTCGCGTGTGTCCGTAACGTCACTACTTGGAATCGGCGGTGCTGGCAAAACCGCACTCGCGACTTGGGCTGTGACAAATGCATATGAGCGAGGTGACTTCAAATTCATTGTTTCAGTGACCGCCAAGGACCGCGAGCTCACGCCGCGAGGTATTCAGGCACTGACACCGGGATTGTCGAGCTTCGAGACGCTTCTGGACAGTATCTGCGACGTGCTCGGCTTTCCAGATCTCAAAGCGGAACCAGTTGACGCAAGGAAGGCCGACGTACTTCAGTTACTGGCCACAGGCGATGGTCTACTCTATGTGGATAACCTTGAAAGCGTTGATGATGATCGGATAATTGAGTTTCTCGATAATCTGCCAGTTGGCGTCCGCGCCATTACAACATCGCGCCGCACACGAGTCCGTGTGGCCGTTCGGCCGATAGACGTCGGACCGCTGAATGAAGCCGAGGTGCTAACGTTCGTCAAGTCTCTGCGGCGTCTACCAGGCTATGACTATACCCGGCGTTTGACGGACGGCGAAATTGCTCGAATCGGGGTTGCTTGCGACCGTCTACCGCTCGCAATTCGTTGGGTTCTGTCGCGGTCGCATAGTCCGGCTGAAGCATTGGCAGCGGCCGAAAGCATAACGAGATCCGGCAAAAGGGGTGAAGAGTTGCTGGAGTTCTCGTTCCGCCGGGTGTTCGACCAACTTCGATCCGCGGAGCGGCAGGTCTTGCTGTCGCTGTCGATATTCAATGTGTCATTGCCGATCGAAACTCTTATGGTCGGGGCAGCGCCGGACGCGAAAGCTGCCTCTAGCCCAGAATTCGGCGATGCTGTCGAGGAGTTGGTCGACATGGCATTGGTTCAGCGAGTATTCGACTCGGAAATAAACGACTACGTGTATGGTCTTCTTCCAATCACTCGTGCATTCGTTGCGGCCGAATTGAACAAGTTGGCTGATCAAGGCGCCGGCATTCGACGCCGGCTGGCCGATTATCCGAACGGGCCGCATACGTTCGTCTCAAAGGCGTACGACGCAAACAATGTGGGAACCTCCCCGACTGTGAACGTGACCATCAACAACGGCGGAGGAGGGGATACGACGCCCCCCATGACATCGATTACAGCGCCGGCGAACAACGCCATCGTCTCTGGAAACACGACCGTCAGCGCGACCGCCAGCGACAACGTGGGAGTGACGAGCGTCGAGTTTTTCATGGACTCGGTGATTTCGATTGGAACGACCACCACGACGCCCTACTCGATCGTCTGGGACACGACGACGGCGTCGAATGGCCCCCACACGCTTCTCTCGAAGGCGTTTGATGCAGTCCCCAACGTGGGGACCTCTTCACCGATCAACGTGACGGTGTCGAACGCCACGAACCCGTACCCGTTCTGGTACCTCTCCTTCCGCGATGAGAACGACCGGCTGGCAGCTCAATACACCGTCAACTCCTCGGGCATCACGCCGACGATGGATTATTTCTACCTGGGGAACCTGCTGGTGGCGTCGCGGGACGGATACGGCGGCCTTTACTACCATTTCACCGACCACCTGGGGTCGGTTCGGTCGGTAACGGGGGCTGCGAACGAAGTCCACTCCTACGACCCATGGGGCAGGCCGCTTTCCGGCTCGAATAGCGGGGTGACTCCGATAAGATACGCTGGCATGGAGCGGGATTCCGACTCCGTCAACGACTACGACCACGCCCGGTTCAAGAGCATGAACCTGGGCCGGTTCCTAGGGGTGGACCTCCACTCGGGAAGCCCCCAGGCGCCTCAGAGCTGGAACCGGTACACATATGCTCTTGATAACCCCGTCCGTCTCCTCGACGCGAACGGCTTGGCGCCGCAGGACGCGGTCGGTCGATCGGTTTGGGGGGTTAGCGCGTGGATGGGGCCGACAGCAGCGTACGACGCTGCGCTCCGAGGGAGCTATGCTCGGACGGCGAGTCAGCTGACGGATAGCGCCGCCCGCACAGCGTTAAAGATGCAGGTTCGCGCCTTGAGCGATCCTGTGGCCCGTTCGATAGCCGACTCAATGAGGCCGATGGCTGACGAAGCCTCGCGTATCGGCGGTACGGTCACGAAGACCAATGAGGCCGTGAATAGTGCGATGGGGCTTGCCGGGCGTGTGGGGACCGGCTTTACTCTGTTTGCCGCTGGAGTTTCGGTTTACAACGTTGCCACAGCTCCGGAAGGGCAAATGGGAGTTACCGCGTCGCGCGAGGGCGGCGCTTGGGCTGGCGCGTTGTCATTTGGCTGGGGTGGGGCTCAGCTCGGTGCGATCGTGGGTGGCCCAGTCGGAGCCGCTGTCGGAGGCGTCGTTGGCGCTGCCGTGGGAGCTGTTGCTGGAAGTCAGGCAGGTGAAAACACATTCCATCTGTTTACGCCGAGCTCGTCCAGTTCCGGGGGATGCAGCTTTTTGTTCGGCTGTACTCAGGCCGCAGCTCCGCCGGCGCTGTGAGGAGACGAGAATGTTTTTACCCAGGTTAAAAGAGCCAACGACGGCTGAGCGGATGATGGCGATGCAAAAGATAATTGGCGATTGCCCGATCGATCCGCATCCGCTCGATAATCACCGCCTTTGGCGGCTCGCTTCAGTGCCGCCCAATGGGTCACCGACCGTGACTGAGCTTCGAGATCGGATTGCGCGTCATGACTGGACCGCGGCCCACGAAATACTCCGTTTCGACCCGATGAGTGACACGTGGGATTTTCAGGTGGTGTCGTGCCCAGTGAAGGGAAAGATGGCTCTCGTTAGTCTCTATCTGACCTTTGAGCCTCTCTCGCCGGACCGAGCGACAGAAACGATCACGCTTGAGAACGGAGATGCCGAGGCGATCGGTCGACTGGCCGATGGCAAATGGGACACGTTCTAAGGATTGCCTTCGCCCCTTGGCCTTGGGTGATCGGGGCCGCTTAACGCCGGCGATGCTCTCTCGCTGACGCTCGAGATCACCGGACCGACGCGGGGCAAGCGCCGTGCCCCGGCGTCCGCCGTCGTCGCGAGCGCGCCGCCGGGCGGCGCGTGTCACGGCGGCTTGCTCGGTCCGCTCATC
>JBOGJO010000418.1:0-1067 GCA_050747885.1 Thermoanaerobaculia bacterium | reverse complement strand
GACGAGGACCGAGGGCGGCTTCGGCGCGGCGTCCGCGAGGGCCTGCGCAAGGAGGCCGTCCAGGGGGACCTGCGAGAGAGAGACGATCCTCAAGAGGCTGCCGGGCCCGTTGATCTCCATGTAGCGGCGCGAGATCCGAGCGATGGGCTTCAAGGCGCGAAGGACCGCTTCGACTTCCAGAGGGTCTGCCACCCGGGCGGACAGGGGCTCATCCTCCTCGCACCCGTCGAAGACGTTGGAGGCCTCCAACAGAAACGCGTCGTCGCGCCTCCGGATGTCCACGTACCAGAGCCTTTTCATCCCTGGGCCTTTCGGGCCCCCCGGCGCCCGGAAACCGGATGGCTCGGTCCCTCGCTCAGGCCGGAATCGGCCCGTTTATGTCGCGGAGCAGAACCATTTCCAACGTCGTTCTCACGCCGACCTCCTTTGAACTGCCCCGAAGGGCGTTTCGCCGGAAGCGACCGCGAGAGCGCGACCGCTTCCTGCCTATGAAGTGGCGGGAAGCAGGCGTTTTTGGCGGCGCCCGAAAAATTTATTTTCGGGTGTGGCCGGCAGGTGAGTCGGGAGGCCGGGGCGTGTCGGACAGGGGGGCGCGGAGGTTGTTATTGGTGGGCCGAGGCTAGGAAGAAAGCCCCTGCAGACGCTCGCGAAGCATCTGGCCCGCGGATTCGCGCAGGGAGGCGACCTCCTCGAGGTCCGGATGGCTTCCCGAGCGAGCCTCCTCGAGCTGACGGACGATCACGGGGTCGAGAGCGTCGTGTTCCGCGACATCAATCCGGAAGATCTCAAGACGCTGCGCGGCACGCGTCGTCTCGCCGCAGCGCGCCCAGCTTTCAATTTCATACAAGGAGGCCGTCAGGGCGTTGTTGATGTTGCCCACTTCGCGGAAAAGCTTCGAAGTTTGCAGGAAGGCGAGGGCCGCCTCTCGATCGCTTCCGGCCCTGAGCAGCACCAGGGCCAGACCGTTGCGGATGTAACCGACCCACGCGGCGTGCCGCTGCCGGGAGATGACTTTCAAAGCCCGAGCGTACTCACGCCGCGCCTCATCCAACCGGCCGAGCTCCGAC
>JBOGJO010000417.1:0-9794 GCA_050747885.1 Thermoanaerobaculia bacterium | reverse complement strand
GGCGAACGCGGCGGCCGCGCGCGCCCTCTTTCGGATCCCGGGCTCGCGCCACACCGCCGCCGCGAAACCCGCCGCCGCGAAAATCCCGGCCGCCGGCCGGATGCCGAAGAGAAGCCCGAGGCACGCCCCCGCGAGGGCGACGTCGCGGGGGCGGAATCGGGGACGCGAAAGAAAACGGTAACCGAGAAGAAGAAACAGCGCGTCGGGCCCGTGTTCCCAAAGCTCCCGTCTCGCGATCGCCCACATCGAAGTGCCGAGACCGAAGGCCAGAGAGACGCAGGCCGCGACACCGAGCCCCGCGGATTCCGAGAGGAGAAAAAACAGGACGACCACCGACAGCGCGGCAATCACGCTCGCCGAGGGCCCGGCGGCTTTCTCCGCGGCGGAAAACACATCGCGCGGCGAGGTTTTGCCAAGAATCCGAAGGGCGGCGTAGAGAGGCGCGTCCAGCGGGAGCGCGACGATGGCCGGACCGATCGGGTAGTGGGAAACGAGATGGCCGCGGCGGTTCTCGAGGTACCCGATCGGCCGAGGGTCGCGCGAAAATTCCGCGGCAAAGGAATCGAGCGTCACCCGGTGGTCCCGCAGGAGGGCGAACGGGACGACACGGGTGCCGAGCGTGTCCCAGCCGTGAACGAGGCTCGCGGGCCGGCTGCTCGCGAGATACGCGGCGAGGCAAACCGAAAAGACCGCAAGCCCCGCAATTCGGAGCCGCCGTCTCGTTGCCGCCGGAGGCGTCGCCGTGCCCGGATTTTCGCCGGTCACCTTCCCATCCTCGCCGCCGGAAGGACCCGGCCTTCGCTCATGGGGATGTCGAACGGTTCGATTTTCGAATACCCCGTCGCCTCACGATCGTCCGCACGCGCCCTCGGAACACTCGGTCGTCGATTCGGCGCAGGAGACCCTTCCATCCACGCCGGCGGACCCACCGCCGGTGCCGCTCGCCCTCGAGGACCTTCGCTTCGACCGCCCGCGCCAGGTCCGCTCGGCCCGACCGCTGCAGCGGCTCGAGGCGCTGCCGCCAGAGGTCCGCGAAGTCGCCGTCGACCGAGAGCTTTTCGATCGATTCCGCGGTCAGGCTTCCCGGCGGGAACGTGGACGCGCTTTCGAGGCGCCCGGAGAGAAAGAGAGCCGACAGCGTCAGCAGACACTTTCCGCATCGTCCGCAATTGAGCCAGGGGGCGGAGGGCCCGTGGTTGCAGACCACGAGACGCCCGAGGGCGGCTTCGGAATTCGCGATCTCGAACAGTTTCTCCATTCGCGTATGCACGGCCCCTTCATGCCGGACTCCCAATGCAGCGGTCGCAAAGGCGGTGTCCAACAGCGGATGAGAGCCCCACGGCCGGAGGTGCCCGAGGTCCCACGACGAGGCGAGGCTGACCAACGACCAGCGCCGCGACATCGTCATCGCCGCGGCGACGAGGAACGAGCCGAAGTATTCCAGAAGAAAGAATTCGTGATCGCTTTCGAGGACCCGGGCGTTGCTGCCCACAGGGACGAGCTCCAGCGCCTGCTCGCGGGCGAGCGGATTCAAGTTTTCGAGGGAGCGCCTCAGGAAATCGCGGGCCTCCGGGGAGTCTTCGGCTCCCGGAAAGTCCCGCCCGTACACGAAAACCGCGTCTCGAAAGGACGCCGGGTGCTCGAGGGGAAACTTCGCCCGATTCGTCAGGAGGAGATGCATCGAGTCCACGCCCCCCGAAAGAAAGAAAGCGGCTCGGGCGGGAGCTCGGGGCTCCGGCGCGCGCTCGCCGGCCTGCGATTCGATCCGGAGGGGCCGCCGGGATTCGCCGTGCCACTGGTGGAGGAGTCCCATGACGACCTGGAGGCCCTCGCAGAGCTGCGGGCACACGGGACCGTCGAGAAGGATCCGCCGTTCTCCGTGGCGGACCGCCGGAATCACGCAGGCGAGGAGAAACGCGTTGGGATCGGCGCGGAAAGCTTCGGCAAACTCCCGGGGAGTTTCAAACCACACCTCCACGGGCGAGCGGGCGCTCTCTTCCCAAACCACGGTCGCGAGGGCGCGAATCTGATCGGGGAGATCCTGGAGGCGGAGGTTCTCAATCCGCATATTTCGGTGAAATCGATCTTAACGCACGGAACCTTCCCGGGGCCGCATCAAGGGAAAAAGAATCACATCGCGGATGGAGCGCCGGTCCGTCAAGAGCATCGTCACCCGGTCGACGCCAATTCCCTCACCCGCCGTCGGAGGCAGTCCGTACTCGAGCGCCTCGACGTAGTCCTCGTCGTAGGGCTGGGCTTCCTCGTCGCCGGCGGCTTTCGCGGCCATCTGCTCGCGAAACCGTCGGGCCTGCTCGCCGGGATCGTTCAATTCGGAGAACCCGTTTGCGATCTCCATCCCGCCCGCATAGAGCTCGAACCGTTCGACCCACTCCGGATTCTCCGGGCTCTGCTTCGAGAGGGGGGAAATTTCCGTCGGGAACTCGTGGATGAAGGTCGGCTGGACGAGATGGTCCTCGGCCACGGCTTCGAAGACCTCGGCGAGGAGTTTTCCCTTCTGACCCCGGAAACGATCCGGGCGCTCCGTGCCGACGCGGCGCGCCGCCGCGAGGAGCGTCTCGGCCGATTCGAGCTCGGCAGCGAGGATCGGGCCCTTCGGATGGCCCTTCGAGAATTCCGTCACCGCCTCCCGCATCGAATACCGGGCAAACGGAGCGCGCCACGAGATTCCCTGCTCGCCCCACGGCGTCGTCTCGGAGCCCGTCACGAAGACCGCCATCCGGGAGAACAGCTCTTCCGTCAGGGACATCAGGGTCTCCGCCCGGGCATACGCCTGATAAAACTCGAGCATCGTGAACTCGGGATTGTGGCGGGTCGAAACGCCCTCGTTTCGGAAATTTCGGTTGATCTCATAGACGCGCGGGATCCCGCCCACGACCAACCGCTTCAGGTAGAGCTCCGGCGCGACGCGAAGGAAAAGCTCGAGGTCGAGGGCGTTGTGCCTCGTCTTGAACGGCCGCGCCGTCGCGCCGCCGGCGATCGGCTGCATCATCGGCGTCTCGACTTCGAGAAATCCCCTCGCGTCCAGAAAACTCCGCAGGAACGAGACGATCCGGGCGCGCCGCTCGAAGACTTCGCGGGAATCCGCGTTGACGATCAGGTCGACGTACCGTCGCCGGTAGCGCTCTTCCAGGTTCTTCAGGCCGTGCCACTTCTCCGGCAAGGGACGCAGGGCCTTGGCCAAAAAATGCAGCCGCTGGACCTTGATCGTGAGCTCCCCCGCACGCGTTCGGAAAACGGTTCCGTCCACGCCGATCCAGTCGCCGACATCGAGCAACCGGTAGAGCTCGAACCCCGGCTCGCCGACGACGTCTTTACGGACGTAGAGCTGAATCTTTGCCGATCCGTCCGACAGGTCGGCAAAACCCGCCTTCCCGGCGCTTCGAAGAGCGCGGAGCCGGCCGGCGACCGAGACAGTTTCGGGATGGGTGTCCAGAAACTCTCCGTCGTGGCCGGAGTGGTCCGCGACCACTTCGGAGATCGTCCGCGTCGCGCCGAAGAAGTTCGGGTACGGCCGATGGCCGAGCGCGACCGCCGACGCAAGGTTCGCGTGCCGGTTGCGAATCAGCTCGCTTTCGGATCCTTCCGTTTCGGGTTCGGGCTCGGGCTCGTCGGGCATCGCGCTCCTCTTCGAGAGGCCGCTATTCTATTCGACACTCTTGGACCCTCGTTGCGACCTTCGTCGACCCTCGCGCCCGCCGGATCGTCCCCGCTAAGGTTGAACCACGTGAGACGCCCAGCTGTCTCCGGTGACGTTGTCGACCGAGACGCCGTAACCGCTCCAGTAGAAGCCGTCGACCGTCGGCTGAATCTGCAGGAACAGGTTGCCGTACGTGCCCGCGGGGATCGCGACCTGCGACACCGAGTCCGCTTTCACCGTCACGGTGAAAGACGCGGTCTTGCTCGCTCCGCGCGCCGTGACGGTGAACGTGTGCTGCACGTTGTCGAGGTTGATGATCCCGACGTTCGTGCGCGCCGACCCGTCCTGGCGGAGTCCGAGAGCAAAACCCGAAGAAGATCCCTGCTCGTCGCGCACGTCGACCGACGGCAGACCGAGCGAGACCTTGCCGCTCGAGTTCGGCTGGAAAGTCCAGATGCGCGACTGGCCGTCCAGGTTCGCGCTCGAATCGATGTTGTGGAAGGTGTCGACGCCCACGACCAGGACGGATCCGAAACCCGATTTTCCCAGGGTTGCCGTCACGAAATCGTCGAGAAACGCCGTCGTGTTCGCAGGGACCGAAAAATATTGAACGAGCGAATTCGAGTTGTCGACTCCCTGAGCCAGCCACCCGACGGCCAGCAGTTGCGCCGTGGATCGATAGTTCGCGACCGAAGCGTCCGTGTGGAAGAAGGTCCCGTTGGCGCCGGCGAGGCTGCCCGCTCCCTGGAAGAGGAACGCGGACAGCGTCGTGTCGATGTAGATCGAATGCCGCTGACGAGCGCCGGCGGCCTCGGTGTTTCGCTCGCCGACTTTCGCCATCAGGTCTCCCACCGTGGTCCCATCGGTTCCCAGGGACTGGATCTGCCCCGCTCGGAGGCTGGCCGCGAGGAGAATTCCCGAAAAGAGAATCACCGTACGCCGGATGTTCATGGATCTCCCCCTTCTTGTCGAAAAGCGCTTCGGCTTTCAGAAAATTGTACACCCGCCCCCCTCCCTGATGTGAACGGATCATCCTCGGAAAGGAGATTGCGGCGAAAATAGGCCGTCGATATACTGGATGCGCTTTGACGAAATCGAGAATTCCCCCGCGGGCCAACAGCGAAAAAGGAGACACATGTCGAGCGTTTTGACTTCGGAAGGCCTCGTCGCCGCGGGCCGCCCGGAAAAGCCGATCGTGAACGACTTTTCCATCCAGGTGGCCACGTCGAACGGGTCCGGCTCCCAGTCGTCCAACAACATCCTGATGAGGGCCATCCACCAGATGGGGATCCCCGTGTCGGGCAAGAACCTGTTTCCCTCGAACATTCAGGGGCTTCCCACGTGGTTCACGATTCGGACGTCCCAGAAGGGCTACATCGCGCGCCGCCGGGACGTTCAGGTGCTCATCTGCATGAACGCGGAAACCGCGCAGGAAGACGTCCGCACGGTGGCGTCCGGCGCCGCCGTGATCTACGAAGAGTCGCTCAAGCTCGACGCCGCGCGCCGGGACCTCATCTATTACCCGGTTCCGTTCTCCAAGCTGATCCTCGAGCTCTGCGCCGACGGAAAGCTGCGCCGCCTCGTCGTCAACATGATCTACGTCGGAGTCGCGGGATGGCTGCTCGGCCTCGATCCGAACGAGATCGCCGAGGCGACCCGGAAGCAGTTCAAGGGAAAGGCCAAGGCGGTCGATTTGAACATCGGCGCGATCCACGGCGGTTGGAAATGGGCGGCGGAGAATCTCCAGAAGAGGGACCCGTTTTATCTCGAGCGGCGGGACCTGACGAAGGGCAAGATCATCCTCGACGGCAACGCCGCCGCGGCCATCGGTTGCATGTTTGCCGGCGTGACGTGCGTCACCTGGTACCCGATCACGCCGTCGTCCTCTCTCGTCGAATCCCTGATCGACTACATGAAGGAGCACCGGATCGACCCGGAAACCGGGAAGGCGACGTTCGCGATCGTGCAGGCGGAAGACGAGCTCGCCGCTCTCGGGATGGTGCTCGGGTCCGCCTGGGCGGGAGCGCGCGCGATGACGGCGACTTCCGGCCCTGGAATCTCCCTGATGGGCGAATTCGTCGGTCTGGGCTATTACGCCGAGATTCCCGCCGTCATTTTCGACATCCAGCGGGTGGGCCCCTCGACCGGGCTCCCGACGCGCACGATGCAGGGCGACATCATTTCCACGTACTACCTCTCCCACGGGGACAAGAGCCACGTGCTGCTGTTCCCGTCGTCGATGGTCGAGTGCTATTCGATGTCGATCGAGGCGTTCGACCTCGCGGAAAAGCTCCAGACGCCCGTGTTCGTCATGTCCGACCTCGACCTCGGAATGAACAACTGGGCGAGCGATCCGTTTCCGTACCCGGAAAAGCCGATCGACCGGGGCAAGGTGCTCGACGCGGAAGGCGTCGCGGAGCGCAACGGATTCGCCCGATACCGGGACGTCGACGGAGACGGAATTCCCTACCGAACGCTGCCGGGCACGAAGCATCCCCTGGCGGCGTACTTCACCCGGGGATCCGGGCACACGGACCGCGCCACTTACTCGGAGCGGCCGGAAGACTACGTCGCGATCATGGATCGGCTCGCGCGCAAGCACGAGACCGCCCGAACGCTCGTCCCGGGGCCGGAAACCTTCGAACGCGCGAAGACGCCCGTCGGCATTCTCGCGTTCGGTTCCTCGCACCACGCGGTGCAGGAGGCTCGCGACCTCCTCAAGGACAAGGGGATCGAAACGAACTACCTGCGGATCCGCGCACTCCCCTTTCAGCACGAGATCCTGGACTTCGTTCTCGCCCATGAGCGGGTTTACGTCGTCGAGCAGAATCGCGATGCGCAGATGAAGAGCCTTCTCACCATCGAGCTGGGCGCCGAGAGCGGCCGCCTGCACTCGATCCTTCATTACAACGGACTGCCCCTGGACGCCCAGTCGGTCGTCGAGGGAGTCGAGCTTGGAGAGGTGAAATTGTGAGCAGTGTCACGGAGCCCAAAGCGCCCGCCACGAATCGCCTCGGCCTTCCGGTCAAGGAATACGGAGGCTTGAAGTCGACGCTGTGCGTCGGATGCGGCCATGACGTCATCACCAAACAGATCACGCAGGCGTTCTACGAAATGGGAGTGGAGCCGAGCAACGTTGCGAAACTCTCCGGAATCGGCTGCTCCTCGAAGACCACGGCCTATTTCGTGGAGCGCGGCCACGGGTTCAACGCGGTGCACGGCCGAATGCCGGCCGTCGGAACGGGTGTGATGCTGGCGAATCGAACCCTTCTGTCGATCGGAGTCTCCGGCGACGGAGACACAGCCTCGATCGGAGCGGGTCAGTTCGTTCATTTGCTGCGACGCAACATTCCGATGATCTACATCGTGGAAAACAACGGCGTCTACGGCCTCACGAAGGGACAGTTCTCGGCCACGGCGGACCTGGGCTCGAAGCTGAAAACGGGCGTGATCAACGACCTCCCGGCGATCGACCTCTGCGGCCTCGCGATCGAGCTCGGCTGCTCGTTCGTCGCGCGCTCGTTTTCGGGAGACATGAAGCAGCTCGTCGCTCTCCTGAAGGCCGCGATCGCGCACCGGGGGACGAGCCTCCTCGACGTCATTTCACCGTGCGTGACCTTCAACAACCACGAGGGCTCCACGAAATCCTACAAGTGGTCGAAGGACCACGAAGAGGCTATCGAAGAAATCACGTTCGTTCCCTATTTCGAAGACGTCAAGGTCGAGCAGACTCCCGGCGAGCTCCAGGAAGTCGAAATGCACGACGGCTCCAAGCTGCGGTTGAAGGCCCTGCGATCCGACTACGACCCGACCGACCGCCGAAAGGCCGTCGAGCTTCTGTCCGAAGCCCGGGAGAAGCAGGAGTTCCTGACCGGCCTGATCTACATCAACGAGAAAGCGCCGGATTTCCTTTCCCTGCTCAACATGGTCGACGAGCCGCTGGCGACTCTTCCGGAGTCCCGAACGCGCCCGGGGCGCGAGGCCCTCGACGCCATCATGAGCGAGCTCCGCTAGCTCAGGGCGCCTCGGCGAGGCTCTCCAGGATCGCCTTCGGATGGCTTTTCGGGTCCACTTTCGCGTGGACCTGAAGGACTTTTCCGTCCGGACCGATGACGCAGGTGATTCGTTTCGCGGCCCCGGCGGCCGGCGAGTCGCAAGCCCCGTACGCCATACCGATTTCGCGCTTCGTGTCGCACAAAAGCGGGAAGGGAAAAGCGAACTTCGTCGCAAACGCCGCGTTCTCGGCCACCGTGTCGAACGAAACCCCCCAGATCTCGGTGTTTTTCTTCTGGAATTCCGGGTAGAGGTCGCGGAACCCGCAACCCTCGAGGGTTCAACCGGGTGTGTCCGCCTTGGGATAGAACCACAGAACGATCGTCTTGCCCTTTTGATCCGAGAGCCGGACGGTCCTGCCCCGGTGGTCCAGAACCTCAAAATCGGGCGCCAGGTCCCCGACAGATAGCATGACGGTTTCCCCTTTCTTTCGAAACGAGTCTTTCAAGGCTCGTGCCAGGAACCGGACCCATTCGCCCGTCTTCACCCGCCGGGCCTCGAAACGTCCTCCGGACGGTTCCAGTTCGAGAAGGCCTCGGGCCCCGCGATCCGGCTCCAGACGTCCTCTCCCTCGACCACGCCGCCGCATTCTGCCACAAGGTCGTGGACCGCAAGCCGCCCGGCCGCGACGTTTCGCTCGAGAACGGGGAGGGCCGACGGCCGGTAGGCCGCTGCGAGACCTTGCACGCGGCCTCCGGCTCGGAGCGCGACGCAGGCCGCCTCTCCGTCGAGGAGCCTCCGGGAGATCTCCCGCACGAGGGCCTCCGGGAATTTCGGCAGGTCGACAGCGAGCACAAAGATCGGCCGTCGCAGGAAGCGCAGGCATTCGGCGATTCCCGCGATCGGGGCCGAGACGCCGGCGGAATCTTTGATGACCGGGAACGCGAGCGCCGAGAACCGGGCGGCCTCCTTCGCGGAGACTCGCACGTCGTCGAACACCCGAGACAGGGTCCCGAGCTGGTGCTCGATCAGCGGGCGGCCGCCGTAGTCGAGCCACGCCTTGTCGCGCCCCATGCGTGCGGACTCGCCCCCGGCGAGCACGACTCCGGACATCTCGGTGATCAGGGCCATTGCGAAATCGTAGCATTCGCTCGCCGGCCCGTGGCGCGGACCCCGGGCGGGTGGCGCGGAACGAGACTCCCTTTTGCCGCTCACGACGCGCCTGCGTCGCCGAAGCGACTACGGCGTCGCGAAGGCGCGGGTGTCGCAAAGTCTTCAGGCTCGCGGCGAGCCGATGCCGGTAAGGCATTCGGAACGTTGTGGAGCGAGTCCCGCGACAGCACCCGCCCGGGAACGCCACCCGCCCGGAGCCAACGCTCCCATGATGGCGAGAGGACCTCACTTCAGCGATCGCAGGTAAGCCACGACCGCCTCGGCGTCCTCGCGTTTCATCCCGAACTGCTGCATCGGAGGCTGGGGGGGCTTTGCGTCGCGGGTCAAGCCGTCGGTCAGGAGTCGAACGCCCTCTTCGTCGGTGTATCCCACGAGACCACGGATGTTCGGCGCGGCAAAGGCCCAGGGCTGTCCCGGAAACGGCGATCTCACGGGTATCGGCGCGCCGGAAAGCCACCGGGTCACAATCAGGCTCCCCTTCTCGTCCCGCGGCGTGTGGCATTGTCCGCACCGAGAGAGATGCTCCACGATGTAGGCGCCGCGCTCGACCGACGGCACCGAAGGTGCGCTCCGGTCGGCCGGCTTCTGGACCGCGAACAGCGCGGCCGCCGCCAGTCCGATTCCGGCCGCCGCCCAAACGCCTGAAAGTTTCATGGCCGCCTCCCGCATCGGATGCTAGCATCCGAGGAGCCATGATTTCCCTCCTGGTCCCGATCCGCGGGGAATCCGAAGCGGCGTCGGCGGCCTTCGAGGGGTTGGGCGACGATTTCGAGCTCATCGTCGCCGACGGAAGCGATCCGGGTGCCGCCGCCGGCGGATTCCTGAAAATCGGAGCGCGGCTGATCTCCCTCCCGGGCCGGGACCGGGGAACACGGCTGGCCGCCGCCGCCCGCTCGGCTTCCGGCGGAGTCTTCGTCTTCCTTCACTGTGACACGGTTCTCCCGCGGGGAGCGCGCGAACTGATCGAAGG
>JBOGJO010000416.1:0-10112 GCA_050747885.1 Thermoanaerobaculia bacterium | reverse complement strand
GTCGTGGACGGCCGATGGTGCCTCGTCGGGTCCGCGAATGTCGACGTGAGGAGTTTCTGGCTGAATTTCGAGATCGGGGTGCTCGTTTTCGACCCGTCGTTTGCCACCCTTCTGGAAGACCAGTTTCGGAAGGACCTCGAAGGGAGCCGGGAAATCACACCGAAGGTTCTTTCGGGCCGGGGATTCCTCGAAGCGCTCGAACAGGGGCTCGCGCGGTTGATGTCCCCCCTGTTGTAGCCGCCTGTTCAGGGCTGAATCGCGTGGGCGGCCCACCCGTCGCCGGTGACGTTGTCTTCGGTCACCCCGTAGGCGCTCCAGCTGAAGTCGGTCAGAGTTCCGTCGCTCAACTGGAAGCCGAGCCAGAGATCGCCGAAATCGCCGGCCGGAATTCCGACCTGCTGAAGCGAGTTTGCCGGGACGGTCACGGGAAACGTGGTGCTGGCCGACTGCCCGTTGACCGAGACGGTCCAGGTGTGAGCGATCAAATCGAGATTCACGATTCCGACGTTCGCATGGTACTGGGCGGTCTGCTTCATTCCGAGCGCGAAAGCGGGAGGATTGTCGACGAGGTCTCCGAACGCCAGCGAAACGGCGGGAAGCTGCAGGGAAGTCGTTCCCTGTCCCCCCGGTTGATATGTCCAGATCCTGGAGTAGGCATCGAAGTACGCGTTTGCGTCGAGCCGATGGGAACTGTCCACGGCCAGGATCTCCACGGCCCCGAGTCCCTGCTTCTGCAGGGTCTGCCCGACGAAATCGTCGAAGGAAACGACCCGCTGCGCGGGAATCGTCAGGTACTGGAACGTGGCGGCGCTGTTGTCCTGCCCTTCGGCGAGCCAGGCGACGGCCACGATCTGGTCCACGTTGAGGTAGTTTGCGAACACGACGTCGGACCGAAAATACGTTCCGTTGCTCCCCGGAAGGTTGCCTGCGCCCGGGATCAGGAGGGCATACGAGGGGAAATCCGCCGCGATGGCGTTGAGGCGGCGATTTCCGTTCATGGCGACCGCCGGTCTCTGGTTCTTGAGCGCGGCCGACATCTCTCCCACGGTCCGAACGGGACCGGGATTCACCGGAAGCGTCGCCCCGAACGCCCAGAGGGAGGGCGTGAGAAGGGCCACGAATGCGAGGGGACCGTGAATTTTCTTCATCGAGAGTCTCCTTTCCATCGGTTCAGTCGGCCTGTTGCTCCATCCAGCGGATGCAGCGCTCCAGGGACGCCCGCATCGCGGAGGGCGATGCCTGATGAATCCGTCCGTGGCCGGGAAGCACCCATTCGAAGGAGAAATCGAGGAGCCGGCGCATCGAGCGAATCTGCCGTTCCCAGGAATACCAGCATGCGCTCCGAAAGGCGGTGAGGCCCTCGCGCGAAGGCGACCACGCGAGGTGATCGCCGGTAAAGAGGTATTTGTTCCGATAGAGGAGGACCGAATGGCCGCGCGTGTGGCCGGGGGTGGGGATCGCCAGGAGGTCTCCGCCGATCTCCAGCGGGTCCTCGCCGCCCCAGGGCTCCTCGACCCCGAGCCGGGCGGCGCCGTCCGACTCCCGGAGGTATCGCTTGCAGGCGAACCTGCGGGCGAACTTCTCGTGGTCCGCGACGTCGTCCCGGTGCGTCAGGAAGAGGGTCGAAAGGCCGCCCATGGCCTCGATCCGGGCGACCAGGGGGGCCGCAAACCGGGGCGAATCGACGAGGACGTTTCCTCCCCGCGCGGGGGGGCGCGAGACGAGATAGCTCCAGGCGCCGAAGCTCGACTCCGACGTGAACCCGCAAAAGAAGACATCCTCGGAGATTCGTTCCGGAAAGGAGGCGACGCCCGGCCGTCGGTCGAGCGCCTTTGCGGCGCCGATCGATCCGGTGGGGCAGGCGACGAGCGCCATCATGGCTCGCCGCGCTTCCTCGGGACCCGAAGGCTGACGAAAGACGACCGACTTGCCGTCATGCTCCCGAAACGATTCGGGCGCGATTTGCCGGCACGCGTCGCAATCGATGCACGTGCGGTCGACGTAAAAGTCGCCGTCCGCGTTGTCCGGGAGCCGGTGCGCAAGCTGGGCCATCCGAGAGAGCTAACGAATCGAAGCCGCCGTTTGTTTCCGCGAGCTCGCCGGCGAGCGTCGCGCGACGGACAGACCCGGGCCGGAACGCGGAGATCTCCGCAATCTGCTGGCGCCGAAAGGGTTCTGGCGGCGCGACGCCTCAGTTCTTTGCGACTCGGGGCACTAGGCGTGCTCGTCGTCGGGCGCGGCCGCCGCCGAGCTCGAGGAGCCTCGGGACTGCTTTTCCCAGGCGCTGGTTTGCCAGTTGTCATGAGCGGATCGGGCGGCCGGAGTCCAACCCGGGAGGGAAATGAGCAGCCGGGCTGCGAGAGTGTGAACGTACGGCTCATAGAGCTGCCGGAACTTGCTCAGGCGCTCGGCTCCCTCGGGCTCCTTGCAAAGCGGAATCCCGGTTCGACGCAGGTCCTCGCGCAGCCTCTCGAGCTCCGCGAGCGGAAGCCGGTCGACGATCCCGAATACCGGAGCGGCATTGAGGACCTGGGAGATGTCGACCACGGCGTGTCGCGCGATGGCGAACGTCATCCGCGCCTGCCACGCGATCTCCCCCTCTCCGTGCGCCGCCACGAAGGCGCACGTGTCGAGGATGGTCGTCATGGCGGCGAGCCAGGACTGGTTGTCGTGCTGAGAGCGGTAGTAACACAGGACCGGGTACGAGAGGTGGCTTTCCATCAGCTCCGCGGTCCAGAGCTCCCAGTCGCGGAGAAACCTCGTCATCGAGGGGCGGGCGTCCGGGTGGGCAAACCGTTTCAGCAGTTCCTGGGCCGACGGAGGGGATCCCGCCCGCGCGTCGAGCAGGGTGATGTTGGTCTCGCGGCGGGAGAAGGCGGAGTAGATCACCGGGAGATAACCGATCACGACCGCGAGAAAACCGAACCCGGTTCCGGATTCAAGGACCGTCAGCAGGCGGGCCCGGGCGCCGTGCGGTGTGACGTCGCCGAGCCCCAGGGTGAAAAATGTCGTTCCGCTCATGTAGAGGTCGGTCGCAAAGGAAACCCGCCGCGCCGACTCCTCGAGAGAATGCCCGGCCCACTGGAGAATCGCAAAACCGGTCGTGAGTCCGCAGGCCCACACCGCGAGCAGCAGGAGGAGCGAAAGGGGGCCGTACGAGCTCAGCATCCCTTCGCGCAGCTTTCCCGGCGGAAGGCGGCGGGCGAGAAACGACCAGGGTCTCCAGGTCGAACGGTAAAAGAGGCGCGTCAGCCGGAGGCGCCGCGTGACTCGCCGCGGGAGGACGATGGCTTCGAACGCATCCCAGAGGACGAGGACGATGACGGCCGCCCCCAGGAGATTGGCGAAGACGTTCATTTCGCGCGCCAGGCTGATCCGGCGGCCGGGTCCGCCGTCAGCCCTTTCCGCCGGCGTCGACGTCGCGGCGGAGCTTCTCCGCGAGATCGCCGAGGGCGGAGCTGAGCGCGTCTCGCAGGGAGGCGAAGCTCGCGGTCCTCTGCTCGGATTCGCGCTTCGCAATCTGAAAAGACTCGCGGATCTCCTGCACGGCGCGCCGCTGGGATTCCTGCTCGTTCAGGCTTCTTCCGGCCTGTTCGTCGAGAAGCCTCTCCAGCCGGCTCAATCGGGATTCCTGGTCGATCGCAAGCTGGCTGAATTTCTCTTCCGTGGCTTCGATGCGAGAGCCGAGTTTCTCCAGGGCGGCCGCGGCGCCCAGGGCGTCGCGTCGAATTTGCGCGACGAGCTCCATTTCGCGGTTGGACGCTTCGCCGGAGTCCTGCTGCAATCGTTGGACCGTCGAGCGCAGATCGCCGAAGTCACGGTCGATGCCGAGCTTCTGGTTCGCGACGGCCGTGCGGAGGTCGTCGATGTCGGCAGTCCAGGCCCTCGCCGGTGAAGGTCTCCCGGCCGCGGCGGGAGCCTCCGGCTCCTCGTTCCACGCTGTCGGGAGCGATTCGCCCGGCCCGCCGGGGACGGGGTTCGGGCTGGTTTGGGCCCACGGGGGCGCCTCCGGCGCAACGTCCCAGGGCTGCGCCTCGTCCGGGGGCGACGCGGCGTTTCCCGCGCGGGAAGCCGGTCCCAGCCCGTGCTCGAAGGCGGGAAAAGAGGCGGTCGAGCTTGCGCCGGTCGTCCGGGCGGGCGGCGATCCCGGAAAGAACGTCGGATTGGTGTCCTCTTGCGGCGACCCGGAAGGTTCGGGGAAAGGCGCGAACGTCTCCTGGACGATCGAGTCGCGCCTTTCGGCCGACGCGCGGATCATCGGATTCGTCTCGTCGTTGGAATCGAAGGGGGATTCGAGCACGGGCCGGCGAGCGGTCTCCGCTCGGGCAAAGGCCGGAACCGGGATCGCGCGCGTCGCGCTTTCGTCCTGATCTTCGAGGTCGGGCGAAGCGGAAACCGCGGATTTCGGGGTATCGGCCACGGACGCCGCCGCCGACCGGGACGCGCGCGGAACGCCTTTTTTCTGGAGGCGTCGCAGGATGTCAACGAACGTCAACTTCGAGATCAGCTTGAAGGTCTCGACCACG
This sequence comes from Thermoanaerobaculia bacterium, assembly GCA_050747885.1. Lineage (GTDB taxonomy): Bacteria > Acidobacteriota > Thermoanaerobaculia > UBA5066 > DATFVB01 > CAWEYG01. The sequence goes on along the minus strand of JBOGJO010000416.1, from coordinate 5,586 downwards.
CCCTTTCCATCGGACGCGACGGCCTCGATGTACGGAAGGGAGCCGAGGCCGAGCCCTTCCTGCAGGGCGTCCACCGCGAGCACGTCGGGGAGATCGCGCTTGTTGAACTGCACCACGACCGGGAGGCTCTCCATCGAGGTGCCCTCTTCCTTGAGGTTGTCCTTCAGGTTTTGAAAGCTCTCGAGGTTCTTGGGAAGCATCGACCACCGCGAATCCACGACGAACACGATTCCATCGACGCCCCGGAGCACGACGCGCCGAGTTTCGTTGTAGGGAGTCTGACCCGGCACCGTCGCCACCTGGAACCGGATTCGATATCCCTTCAGCTCCCCGAGCTCGACGGGCAGCAGATCGAAGAAGATCGTCCGGTCGGCGGTCGCGGCGAGGGTGAGGAGATTTCCGACCGAGGACGGCTCGAGACGACGGTGAAGGAACTGCAGGTTGGTCGTCTTGCCGCCGAGACCGGGGCCGTAGTACACGATTTTCGCCGTGAGCTCTTTGGAGCCTGCGTTGTAGACAACCATCGATCTGTCAATGGGATGATATGCCGGCCGCGCGGTCCGGCGCAATGGGGAATGGTACGCTCGCGGCGGTGGAAGGAGAAACCTCGCTCGACGTGCTCTCGGTGCCGATCCGGGGGCGGTCCGCCGCCGGCCGGGAGTCGTACTACCGCCTTCCGACGCTTCGCTCGGCGCTCGAGTTGGGCCGGTGCCCGGATACTCTCGTCTCGATCCCGACCGTGTTTCTCAGCCACGCCCACCTGGACCACGCCGCGGGAATCGCGACGTACGCTTCGCAGCGAACCCTTCAGGGGCTCGCCGAGGGTCGGGTCCACGTGCCGGCCGAGACGCACGACGATTTCTCGAGGATCCTTTCGATCCACGTGAGGCTCGAGGGGTTCGAAAGCTACCGCGCGAGCCTGGTTCCTCTGTCCGCGGGTGATCGGGTCGAGATTCGAAACGACCTCGTGGCGGAGGCCTTCGCCGGGAGCCACCGCATTCCGACGCTCGGGTTCACGTTCCTCGACCGCCGGAAAAAGCTCAAGCCCGAGTTGGACGGTGCGGGCCCCTCCGAGATTGCCCGAGCGCGAGAGTCCGGGCGCGAGATCTCCGACACGGTCGAGACGCCGATCCTTTCGTACACGGGGGATTGCGATGCCGGCATTTTCGAGAAGGCCCCGAGGATCTTCGATTCGCGCATCCTCCTGATCGAGTGCACGTTCCTGCGTCCGGGCGAGGAGGAGCGAGCGCGCGGGTACGGCCACCTCCACCTCTCCGACATCACGGCGCGCGCCTCCGAATTCCGAAATGACGCAATCGTGCTGACGCACTTCTCGGCGAAATATTCGAAAGACGAGATCCTGACCCGTCTCGCCGACGCGCTCCCGGCCTCGATCAAAGAGCGGGTGACCGCGTTCGTCTAGGTTTTTGAGATCTTCACGGGGTCGACAGAACCCACGAAAAGAGGTTTTGTTGCGAGCAAGCTTTCCACTGAAATATCCTCGTCGACATCTTCCCAGTGAATCCCGATCCCGCCGCCGATCAAGCGCCAGTTTTTGCGTTGAGCGGGGGTAGCTGCCTGAAGCCGCGGAAACCAAGCCAAGGGAACAGTGATTTCGCGGCCGTCGACGAGGATCACCTTCAAGGCCTCATCCGTACAACCCGCGTCGACCGCAAGTGGCTCAACGTTCACGCTGATGGTGCTCATTCCATCTCTCCTCGAAAAATCGCCGGTTCTCCTCGACGATCCTCTGGATTTCCGAGATTTCTCCGCTTCGAAATCCTCTCGAACGAGCCAAGGATACAGGATTCAGCCAAAACTTCGCATATCGCTCGGCCTGCTCGACGTGGATATGCGGCGGCTCCTGGCCCTCACCGCTGAAGAAGAAGAACCGGTAGCCTTTGGCTCGGAGAACGAGAGGCATTCGAACATCTTATTCAAGGTCGCTCCTGTTGATCCAGCCCTCATCTACGTATTGCTGCTGAAGAGCGAGATAGCGTTTGCGGGCCTCGTGTGAAGCCTGCCGCGCGGCTTCGGCGGCTTGCCGCAGTCTAGCGGCTGCTTAAAACCTTCGGTCGAAGAATTGCGGTTGAAAATGAAAGACGCCATTATGGAACCGAGAGCAACTCAGACCAGTAAAGGTAACGAGTCCCGCAAAGGAATCCCTCAAAATCAGTTTGAGTCATTGGTTCCAATCGGCAGCTTACCTGCGCTTTTCTGCCTTGCTCCCCACGCTCCCAGGTGCTGGCGCCACTGGAAGCAGGAGGCGTGGGACATCTGGAACTCCGAAAGCGTCCCGGATGCGTCGGTGATCGCGAGCACCTCGTCGCGAAAGAGGCGCCGCCCCGTCGAGAGAAGCTTTCCGCTCGAGATCTTTCGGATTTGTTCGAGGGGAATCTCAACCGGCGGGTCGAACGCGCTCTCGAAAACGAGGCTGTCGCGATTCATCCCGAGCACGCCCGGGAGGCGGCGGTACGACCCGACGAATTTCTCGGCCCGCGTGAGCAGCCGATAAGGATCCAGCCCGGCGGGGCGGGCGAGGATCTTCCGGGCGAGCCGATCCTGGCTGCGACGCAGGAACCACCGGGGAGCCAACCCCAGCAGGACCGCCCCCGCGAGCCCCGCGCCGGCCGCGATGATCATCGACACGGAAAAAATGTATCATCTTGGAGCTTGAGCTTTTCGCTGACGGAAGATGAAAAGGCGATCCGCGACACGGCACGGGATTTCGCGGAGAAGGAAATCCGTCCGCACGTCATGGAGTGGGACGAGGCCCAGGCGTTCCCGCGCTCGTTGTGGGACAAGCTCGGGTCGCTCGGTTTCCTCGGCTGCTTCGTTCCCGAAGAGTACGGCGGAGCCGCCCTCACGGTCTCCCAGTACATCGGCCTGATCGAAGAGCTCGCCCGGGTGGACGGCTCGGTCTCGCTCTCGGTCGCGGCCCACAACTCGCTCTGCACGAACCATCTCGTCAGGTTCGGCAGCGACGCCCAGAAGAAGCTCTACCTTCCCAAGCTTGCTTCCGGCGAATGGATCGGGGCCTGGGGCCTGACCGAGCCGAGCTCCGGGTCCGACGCCGGCGGGATGCAGACGACGGCCGTCCGCGACGGAAAGGGCTGGGTTCTCAACGGCCAGAAGACGTTCATCACGCATGCCTCGACGGGACAGATCGCCGTGCTGATGGCCGTCACCGACCGCGCGAAAGGCAAGAACGGAATCTCCACGTTCGCGATCCCCCTGTCGACCCCGGGAATCCGGCCGGGCAAGAAGGAAAACAAGCTGGGAATGCGCGCCTCCGACACCTCGACGCTCCTGATCGAGGAGTGCCGCCTGCCGCCGGAAGCCCTGATCGGACGCGAAAACGAGGGATTCAAGCAGGCGCTCGAGATCCTGGACGGAGGCCGGATCGGGATCGCGTCGCTGGCCGTCGGAATGGCGAGGGGGGCCTACGAAGCGGCGCTGCGTTACGCCGGGGAGCGGCGACAGTTCGGCAAGGCGATTTCGGAGTTCGAGGCGATCCAGTTCTACCTCGCGGAAATGGCGACCGACATCGACGCCGGCTCTCTGCTCACGCAACGCGCGGCAGCCGCGCGGGACGCGGGAGAAAAAGTGACGAAGATTTCGTCGATGGCGAAGTTTTTTGCCGGCGAAATGTGCGTTCGCGTCGCGGACAAGGCCCTGCAGATCCACGGCGGGTACGGTTTCATCAAGGACTTTCCCGTCGAGAAATTCTTCCGCGACGTGAAGCTCTGCACGATCGGCGAGGGGACCACCGAAATTCAGAAACTCGTCATCGCGCGGCAAATCCTGAGCGGCCTTTGAGCCCGGCCCCGGCCGCCTCGGCGCCTTTCGCGAGCGCGCGCGAGGTCGGGCGCTCGATCTCGCGGATCGAGCGGGGAGGGTCCGATGTCGCCGAGCTCGTCCGTGAGATCTATCCGCGGACCGGTCGCGCCCGGATCCTCGGCATCACCGGCCCCCCGGGCGCCGGAAAGTCCACCCTCGTGTCCCGCCTCGCCGGGGCCTTTCGCGCGGCCGGAGAGCGCGTGGGAATCGTCGCCGTCGATCCGTCGTCGCCGTTTTCCGGAGGCGCGGTCCTGGGCGACCGGATCCGCATGGGCGAGCTCTTTACCGACCCGGACGTCTTCATCCGTTCCATGGCGACCCGCGGAGCCCTCGGCGGCCTGTCGAGGGCCACGATCGACGCGGTCGACGTTCTCGACGCCGCCGGGTTCGACGTCGTCATGATCGAAACCGTGGGCGTGGGCCAGGACGAGGTGGACATCGTCAGGGCCGCGGATTCCATTGCCGTCGTCGTGGTCCCCGGGCTGGGGGACGACGTCCAGGCGCTCAAGGCCGGCATTCTCGAGATTGCGGATCTCTTCGTCGTCAACAAGGCCGACCGCGAGGGAGCGGATCGGACGGCGGCGGAGTTGTCGATGAGCCTCGATCTCGCGGCCGCGTCGGCCGGCTGGCGGCCTCCGATCGTTCGGACCGTGGCGACCCGCGGGGAGGGAATCGATCTCGTTCGGGACGGGCTTGTCGAGCACGGGAAATATCTGAAGGCAACCGGGGAGGACCGGACGCGGCGCCGAAAGCGGGCCGCCTCGCGCCTGCGCGGGCTGCTCGAGGCGAAATTTTTCGAAGAAGTCGAGTCCGATCGCTCGCGTCCCGACGGGTTCGAGGAGGCGATCGACAGGGTCGCGGAACGCCGGACCGATCCTTACTCGGCCGCTGAAAAGCTCTTCCGGAGGTTCAAAGACGGATGAGCACGAAGCTCGATCACGTGGGGATCGCGGTCGCTTCGCTCGACGGGAGTCTGGAGATTTATCGCGAGCTCGGGCTGGAAGAGGACCGCCGCGAAGAGGTGGAATCCCAGAAGGTCCGCACGTCCTTTCTTTCCGCCGGCGACGTTCGAATCGAGTTGCTGGAGCCGACCGGCGGGGATTCTCCCATCTCGAATTTTCTCGCGCGCCGAGGCCCGGGGATCCATCACCTGTGCTTTGCGGTCGACGATCTGGACGGCGCGCTTTCCCACCTCGCGGAACGGGGCTACCGCCTTTTGAATCCCGTCCCCGTGCCGGGCGCCGACGGAAAGCGGGTGGCCTTCCTCCACCCCGCGGCCGGGGGGGGCGTGCTGATCGAGCTCACCGAGCATGCGCGTTGACACGTTCGTCGTGGTCTACCTCCACTCGCCGCGAGAGCGGTGGTGGGGCCTGCTCCACGGTCTGGGGCCGGCCGGGGTGACGCTGCGGGGAGTCTCGCTCGATTCTTTCGAGCCCTGGGCCCGCAGCGTGGCTCGCCGGGAGGAAGGGGAGATCAGTCCCTCGACGGTTTTCTTTCCGATGAACCGGGTGGAGCGGATTTACGAGGACGAATCGACGCTTGCCGTTCCCTCGCATGAAGATCAGTTCCGCCAGTGGACCGGCGAGGAACCGAGGCTTTACCTCGGGGCGGCTCCGCAGGGAGAGCACTAGCGGCAAGAGACCCAGCTGTCATTCCCGCGAAAGCGGGAATCTCTCTCGGGTGGCTTCGGCGAGGGCGTTCGAGCGATCCTTTGATTTCACAAACGAAGTGCAACACCTTCTGATG
>JBOGJO010000415.1:0-2151 GCA_050747885.1 Thermoanaerobaculia bacterium | reverse complement strand
CGCTCCTCGGGCAAATTTTTTCGCGAGTTGACCTCGCGAGAACGTCAAGGTCGGTCGAGCGAAAAAACATACGCTCCTCTCGGGAGGCCCCTGTGAGCCGCGCCCTGCCCCGAGGCCTCGCCGCCGGCTCACTCGAGAGTTCGGGCCCCACCCCCCGAGCGAGGCCGTGGGCGCGGTCGAGGCCTGGTGCGAGCGTCGAGAAGGCGGCGACGGGCAGGGGGCCCCCCGGCTTACGCGCGCGTCGCACATCGAAGCCCCTCCGCTGGTGCGGCGCGCGAAGTCCGGGGGATTGCCCGGAGCAAAAGCACGGCATCGACGCTCGCAGTCCCTCGGCCGAGCCCCCGAACGAGCGAGTCTTAAGTCCCGGCGACGATCCGCGAGCGAAGCCCCGCGTCAGGCGCTCGCCTCGCGGCGGGAGAGGAACGAGAAGAACTCCATCCCTTCGCGGAGGCGGCGTTTCATCATCGTGGGGCTGGTGATCATTTCGCCGAGCATTTCGCCCATCTTCCGCGGACGGAAATAGAACCTGCGGTAGAAACGCTCGACCGCCCCGAAAATTTCCTCTCGAGACAGGTCGGGATAGGCCAGCGAGCTGATCTGGACGCCGTCCTCGGCAACGAGCGACTTCTCCCCGGCGACGAGCCATCCGTTCGCCACCGCCTGGCTGTACAGCTCGGTGCCCGGATACGGCGCGGCGAGCGAAACCTGGATCGTGTGGGGGTTGATCTCGTTCGCAAAGCGGATCGTGCGCTCGATCGTGTCGGGAGTCTCGCCCGGAAGCCCCACGATGAAGGTCCCGTGGATCGTGATCCCGAGCTTGTGGCAGTCCTCGGTGAACCGCCGCGCAACGTCGATGCGGGTCCCCTTCCGAATGTTGTTGAGGATCTCCTGAACGCCCGTCTCGTACCCGACGAGCAGCAGCCGCAGGCCGTTTTCCCGCATCACGCGGAGCGTCTCGTACGGCACGTTCGCTTTCGCGTTGCAGGACCACGTCACGCCGATCTTGTCGAGGCGGCGCGCGACGTCCTCCGCGCGCGGGAGGTCGTCGGTGAACGTGTCGTCGTCGAAGAAGAATTCCTTGACCTGGGGAAAGTTCTCCTTCGCGCGCGCGATCTCCGCCGCCACGTTCCCGGCCGAGCGCGTGCGGTAGCGATGCCCGCCGATCGTCTGCGGCCAGAGACAGAACGTGCATTTCGATCGACATCCCCGGCCCGTGTAGAAGGACACGTACGGGTGGAGCAGGTAGCCGATGAAATAGTCCTCGATCACGAGGTCGCGCTTGTACACGTCCGTCACGAAGGGAAGGTCGTCCATCTGCTCGAGCGTTGCCCTCTCGCGATTGTGGACGATCGGGCCGCCGGCGCTCTTCCGGTAGCTCAGCCCGTCGATCGACTCCCACGGCCGACCCGCGGCGACTTCCTGGATCGTGTAGTCGAACTCGTTTCGGGCGACGAAGTCCACGGACCGCGAAGCCAAGAGGGACGCCTCGGGGGAAACCGCCACGTGGGCTCCGACGAAGCCGACGAGGAGCCCCGGGTTCGCGGCTTTCAAGGCCTCGGCAACCTTCACGTCCGAGGGAAACGAGGGCGTGCTCGTGTGGAGGACCGCGAGCTCGTAATCACCGGCGAGCGGGAGGATCTCGGCCAGAGAAAGCCCTCGGGCCGGGGCGTCGATGAGGCGGCTCTCGGGCACGAGGGCGGCCGGCTGCGCGAGCCACGTGGGATACCAGAACGACCGAATCTCCCGGCGCGCCTGATAACGGGAGCCGGCGCCGCCGTCGAAACCGTCGAACGAAGGAGGGTTGAGAAAAAGCGTCTTCATCGCACCGAATCCTATCCCAGCTTCGTCGGTAGAATAGACGCCGATGCGAACGGGCCGCCGAATCGTCCTCGTCGTGGCCGCGGCCGCCGCCGCCGCGGCCCTCGTCTGGCTTCTCGCGCGCAAGAAGGGCGTTTCCGTTCGCGTCGAACGGGCGCGCGTTCAGGACCTCTCCGTTCCGATCCTGTGCGACGCCACGCTCGAGCCGGGCCCTTCCGGCGAGATCCGCGCTCCCGAAGCCGCCGCGGTGGCCGAAATCGACGTCCGGGAAGGCGACCGCGTCGAGCCGGGGCGGGTCCTCGTCCGGCTCGAGAGCCCGGACCTCTCTCAGCG
>JBOGJO010000414.1:0-8945 GCA_050747885.1 Thermoanaerobaculia bacterium | reverse complement strand
CGCGCGAACTGGTCGAAGGCGCCGTCCGGGAGGGCGCCGCCTGGGGCTCGTTTCGCCTGGCTTACGACGATCCTCGCCGGTCCTTCCGGTGGATCGCCTGGTGGGCGAACCTTCGAACGAGGCTCTTTCGCCTGCCTTTTGGCGACCAGGGGATCTTCTGCACGCGCGAGGCCTATGAAAGCGCGGGGGCCTATCCGGGAATCCCGATCTGCGACGACCTCGCCTTCGCGCGGCGCCTGGGAAAGGTTCGCGGGTTCCGCCTTTTGCCGGCCGCCTGCGTCACGTCGGCGCGCGCCTACCGCGGGCGGACACTGCGCCAGATGCTCACGAACTGGAGGGTGATGGCCGGGTATTTTCTCGGCGTCGAGCCCGAACGACTCGAAAAATGGTATCGCGGATAAATTCTCGCGAGCCGCCGGCTCAGACCATCTTGAGCAGGTGCCCCATCTTGTTCTTCTTCGCCTCGAGGTACTTCTGGGTGCGCTCCGTCGGGCGAACCTCCAGGGGAACGCGCTCCACGATCTCGAGCCCGTAGCCGTCGATGGCGACGTACTTCGACGGGTTGTTGGTCAGCAGGCGCATCCTCCGAACTCCCAGGTCCCGCAGGATCTGGCAGCCGACTCCGTAGTCGCGGATGTCCGGGGGAAACCCGAGCTTTTCGTTGGCCGAAACCGTGTCGTGCCCCTGATCCTGAAGGTCGTAGGCCTTGAGCTTGTTGAAGAGCCCGATTCCGCGCCCTTCCTGCAGGAGATACAGAAGAACGCCCTTGCCTTCTTCGGCGATCTTCTCCATCGCGAGGCGCAGCTGGACGCCGCAATCGCAGCGCGAGGAGCCGAAGACGTCGCCCGTCAGGCACTGGGAATGCACCCGAACCAGTACGGGCTCGTCCTCGGCCCATTCCCCGGCCACGAGAGCGACGTGCTCTTCGTGCGTGACGTCGCTCTTGTACGCCACGATCCGAAATTCCCCGAAGTCCGTGGGGAGGTTCGGAGCGGCGATTCGCTCGACGAGGCGCTCGGTCCGCATGCGATAACGGATCAGGTCAGCGACCGAGATCATCCGCAGGTCGTGCGCGGCGATGAATTTCCGGAGATCGGGCAGGCGGGCCATCGTGCCGTCGTCGTTCATGATCTCGCAAATCGCCGCCGCCGGAGTGAGACCGGCGATTCGGGCCAGGTCGACGGACGCCTCCGTCTGGCCGGCGCGCTTGAGAACCCCCCCGGGCGCCGCCCGAAGCGGAAACATGTGTCCGGGGCGGAGCAGGTCGGACGGTTTCGTCGCCGGGTCGATCGCGACCCGGACCGTCGCGGCGCGGTCGGCGGCCGAGATGCCCGTCGTGACCCGGCCCCTCGCCTCGATCGACACCGTGAACGCGGTCCCGAACGGCGACGTGTTTTCTTCGACCATCGGCGGCAGGCCCAGCTCGTCGCAACGCTCCGACGTCAGGGAGAGACAGATCAGTCCGCGCCCTTCCCGAGCCATGAAGTTGATCGCATCGGGGGTCACGCGCTCGGCCGCCACCGCCAGGTCCCCTTCGTTCTCGCGGTCCTCGTCGTCCACGATCACGACGAATTTCCCGGACCGAAAGTCCTCGATCGCCCGCCGCACGTTCTCGAACGCGGGCTCTTCCGTGTGGCTCATGCTTTCTCCCGGACCGCCGGCGCGTCCCTCGGCGCCCTCGGGACAAAGGGCTGGTCGGAGAGCACCTGCCGTTTTCCGATCTCGCGAATCAACGTCTTGGCGAAAATCTCGAACTGGTGCGCGGCCGCAAGAAACGTCTTCGTGGAGCAGTCGCTCGAAAATCCCACCGCGAAGCGGTCGAAGACCGACCAATCCTTGTACATGAGGTAGCGCATCGCCTCCCGCCGGAACCCCGCCAGGTCCTGGGTAAATTCCTCGAGGCGCTTGCCATCCGGGATGTCCTGGAATCGGCGGCAGGAGAGGACGAGCTCCCAGAGATCCTCGCGAAGCCGCAGAGACTGCTGGCGACGGGTGAGGTGCTCCGGGAACACCCTTCTGGGATCGACCGGCCCCGCGTAGGCCTCCGCCAGCGCCAGGATGTTCTGCTGGAAAAGATCCTTCAGGATGCCGCACGCGTTCTCCATTCGCTCCTGGGCCGTTCGGGACTCCTTCAGCCGCGCGACGTCCACGAGCTCCCCTTCCATCACTTTTCGGAGCTCCATTTCCGACGAGAAGAGCAGCCGGTCGAGCACTTCCGCGCGCTTGGAGTCCGCGGGCTCGCCCGCGAGCAACCGGCTCCGAATGTACTCCGACAGGGATTGGGCCAGCGACCAGATCCGCGAAAAAAGGACGAGGGTTCGGCGCCGCGACGATGCGCGAAGAATGGAAGCCGAGGCGACGTCGGCGTAGTGCAGCCCCTTGAAGAGCCCGACGAAGAGGGTTCCGAGCTCCCGCTTCGACCGGCGGTCGGTCACCCGGTTCATGACCCTGGCCAGGGTTCTCCGGTCCGCCGTGTCGAAGAGAGGAAGCAGATCCTCCCGAAAGAAGATTCCGAGGTTCGGATCCTCCCGGAGCGTCCGGACGAGCGCCCTTCCCACCGAGACGAACGTCGGCTGCCCGATGTACCGGGAATGCGAAAGCTCCTCGAGGACGCGAACGAAGTCCTCGATCTTCTCGACGGCTTCCGCGATCTTCACCTCCGGCTGGGACACGCGCGGCCGCGCCGGGTCCGCAGGGCTTCGCGCGAGCTGATGCTCGAGATATTGAAGAAAATTCGCAAAATCTTCCTTGCCCTCGCCGAGCAATCGCTGCGTCACCCGTCCCACGTAGACGAGCGCGTCGCGGGCCACCGAGACTTCATCGACGTAATTTCGTATCGCCGTGCGCCCCCGCTCTTCAGAAGACAGGGCCAGGTTTTCGACCTGAAGAAAGGCCTCGATTCCCTTGAGCCAGGTTTCCAGCTCGAAAAGGGAGTCGTACCGAACCTTCTTCGAGAAGAGCTCGGGACGTTCGAAGAGAGCGGCCCGGGAAGCCATGGGGCGTATTCTACCGCTCCTCGAACGTTTCTTTCGCCCGCCGGGCTCAGAAGGGGTAGCCGATCGAGACGAAGATCTGCGATTTCGGCTCGGTGCGGCGGACGGTTTTGCCCGTGTCGGCGATCGTTCCGGTGTCCGAATCGAAGAGAAAGAGGGGGACATCGAAGCTTCTCGGGTGCAGAACCCGCCCGTACTCGAGGCGGATGGGCCCCACCGGCGTCAGGAACCGGAGTCCGATTCCCACGCTTTGCCGCAGGCCGTCGGCGCCTTCCACGCCCCAGCGAACGCGGTCGTCGATCCAGACCTGGGTGGCGTCGTAAAACAGCGTTCCCCCGAAATCGCCGACGATCGGAAACCTCCACTCCGCATTCCAACCGGCCGTCGCCGCTCCTCCCACGAGTCGCGGCCCGCTGTCGCAGTTGAAATTCCGGTCAAACGAACAGCTGCCTTTCCCCGGCTGAACGCTCGCCTGCTCGATCACGGAATAATCCACCGATTGGCCCGGCACTCCGGCCAGGTTGGTGTCGAAACCGCGGTTGGATGTGCGGCCGCCGGAAAAAAACCTTTCCGCGATTGGAATGCAGGCCAGCGCGGAAGGCCCGGGCGAGCAGCGGCCCGGCACGTGGATCGCGCCCGCGCGAACCGAGACGGCCAGAACGCCTCCGAGCGCCCTCTGGTATGCCGAGACCTGGGCATAGCCCTTGAGGTACTTCGCGTCGGCCGAGAGCGATGCGACCGGAAACGCGTATTTCAAGAACGAGCTGACGAACACGCCGCGATGGGGATCGATGATTTCGTCCCGGTTGTCGTAGAGGACGTTGACGCCGAGGGTCGTCTCGGAGATGTTCCGGTCGAAGGGCTGGATCTTCTCGAGGTCGAGCGGGCTCTGGCTCCCGACGTTGATACGCTGGAACTCGAGGCGCGCCCCGAGGCGGACTCGGGGCAGGACCTGTTTGTTGCCCTCCAGGAAGGCGCCGCGTCTCCGGATGTCGATGTTGGAGATCGGCTCCCGCGCATAGAAGACGGTGGCCGTCAGCGGCAGATCGAAACCGAACAGAAAAGGGTCCCGATAGTTCAGCAGCACCCGTCCGCGCTTGGTCAGGGGAGCAAATCGCGACTCCAGCGAGATCGACCGGAGGCTGCCGAACAGATTGTTGTAACCCGCGCCGAGGATGAAGAAGGGACTCTGGTCGCCCGTCGTGTCGTCGTACTGGTACCCGAGACCGTAGAGCAGGGAAAGGGGCCTCGCCTCGGTGATGTCCACCAGGACGTTCCTCTCGGGTGTGGTCGGATCGGGCATCGCGGGCCGGATCTCGACTTTCTGGAAAACGCCCGTCCGCGAGAGCTCGCGCTGGGCGTCGAGCATCTTCGTCTCCGAGAGAGGATCGCCCTCGCGCCAGCGGATCGGGAATTCCACCCTCGAAGTCCGGGTTCGCGTGTTGCCGCGAACGATCGTCTTTCCGAAGAACTCCCGGGCTCCTTCGGTCACGAGGTACGTCACCGAGGCTTCGGACCGGTCCGGCGAAAAATCGACCCTGGGCTCCACCGCGGCATGCGTCCAGCCGCGGTCCCGGTAGTAGTTGACGAGCGACGCCCGGTCGTCATCGACCTGCTGGTCGTCGTACGGTCGGTCCGCGCGGACTCGGAGAAGCTTCTGAACGTCGGCCGGATCGGTATGAGTCACCCCGTCGAGGCGGACCTGCCGGACCTTCGTCGGGATGCCCTCGATCACGTGAAGGGTGAGGCGGAGGGCGCCGGCTTTCTTTCCGGGCGCGACCTGCGGCGGCGAAACCGCGACTTCCGTGTAACCGTGCGAGCGATAGAAGCCGACGACGGCCGCGCGGTCCTCCTCGAGGACCGCGTCCACGAGGTAACCGCGATGAAGGAGCGATCGCGGCCGGGTCAGCAGGAGACGCCGGAGGGTCTTCTCCGGAAAGGCGCGAAGACCGTCGACCCGCACCGCTTCGAGCCACTCGCGGGCGCCCCGGCTCACCGTAAGGACCACCACTTCCTTCCCCGGCGTCTCTTCGATCGAATAGTCGACGGTGGCTTTCCGGTAACCGCTCTCCTGATATTTCCGGCGCAGGGAATCGACGTACTGGATGAGGAGATCCTCCTGAAAGACCTGATCCTTCAGCAGATTCAAAAAGTCCTTTCGCACCCGCTTTTCTTCGACTCCCCGGGTTTCGAGCACCACGAGCGGCCCGACGTCCACGCGAAAGACGGGCGCCGCAAGATGGTTCCTGGTTTCGACGCCGATCTGTCGGACCTCCGCTTTCAGGCGGCCCTGGGACAGCAGGTAAGCCTGGAGCGCCTGCGCGCTCTTGCGGGCCTTCTCCTCGCGGTAGCGGGTTCCCGTCCTCCAGTGCATCTTCCGAAGGAACACGTCCGCGGAAAACGGCGCGAGGTCGCCGTCGAACAACGGAGCCGTCAGGCGGGTCGTCGGGCCGGACCGGATCCGGTAAGTGATCTCCGCCTCGAAATCGGTCTTGTCGAGCGCCGCCGAGGCGGCGACCTCGGCCTCGGAAAACCCTTCCGTGCCGAGCAGCCGCTTCAGGCGTCCCACTCCCTCCTCCATTTCCGCGGCTCCGTAGGGGTCGCCGATGGCGAACCCGAGCGAGCGGCGGAGCTCTTCCGCCGAAACGGGGTTGCCCGCGAATCGAATCCGGCCGACCCGATAGGCGCGGAAGAGGTGAACGGTCAGGGCGACTTGCCCGCCCTCCGCGGGCTCCTGCTCGACGGCGATCTGCGAATATCGCTCCGTCGCCGAGAGGTTCTGGATCGTCCTTCGCACGGCGTCGGGGTCGAGCGCCTCGCCGGCCCGAACCTCGATCAATTTCGCGACGGTCGGATCGTCGGGCCCGTCGCTGTCGTACGAGACGGATCGAACGACCGGCGGAGACGCGGCGTCCGCGGGCGGGACCGCCGGCGGGGCGGCGCTCAAGGCGAGGGCGAGCAGACCGGCGATCAAAACCGCTTCCGAAACTTGATGTCGATCGAATAGACGTTGTTCTCGTCCTTGCTCGCCTGCAGAAGCTTGTTCGCGTCGATCTGGTATTCGACAAGGACGATCGACTGCGCGTTGGTCTCTGCCGAATAGGAGTAGGTGACGGAAAGATCCCGGGAGAGATTCTTTCCGACCGTGATCACCGCTCCGCCGCTCGAACCGGTCGACGATTGCAGCACGGGGTCGATCTGAAAGCGATCGAGTCGAAAGAGCTGCTGGACGCGCGAGGTCACCGGGCGGATCGCGAGGCCGGCGACGCTCCCGACGATCGAGGAGGTCGTGGAGCTCTCGGCGCGCTGCGTTCCGGCTGTTTCGGGAGTCGCGCCCGTCAGGAGAAGCGCCGTGAGCTGCTCTTCCGACAGCGGCGGATCGGACGACAGGTGGAACTGAACCCGGGACCGGCCTCCGAGCGTTCCGACCGCCTGGACGTTGACGGAATATCCCTTGACGTCGGCCGTCGCCACGATATCGGCGACCGGCTCCGTTCTCTCGGGGTTTCCGAACGTGATCGTGCCCGAATCGATCTCGTACTTCACGTCCTGGAACGTGATCTTTCCGCCTTCGTCGATGCCGATCTGGCCGAGAAGAATCGGGTCGGCGAGCGACCCCCGGACAAGAAGATCGACCGAGGCGGTCAGACGCGCCAGATTGTTGCGCACCTCGAGGGAAGCCGAGGAGAGAACCTGGACCTCGAGGGAGATCCGGTCTTGCCACGTGTCGCGGACGCCGCCGTACTCGCCGCCGCGGGAAGGCGAAAAGAAGGTCGCCAGCGTCGGCGCGAAATCCTTCGTGTACGTCCCGGACAGCAGGGTCACCTGGCCCCGGGCGACCGAGCGTTGGAGATCGCCTACGAGCGTGAGGTCCGCGTCGGCCTTGAGGCTCAACCCCTCGATCGCCCGGGACGTCACGTTTTGAGCCTGGGCGACGATCCGAAAGCCCTTGACCGAGAAGCCCGTGAGCTGCGCGTCGCCGGAAGCGCTCAGCTCGCCCCCGCCGATTTTCGAGTGAAAGGCCTCCATCGTCACCTCCGCGCCGTTGAGCGAGATCAGCGCCGAGACGTCTTCGAGAACGTACGGAGAGAATGCCGCGCGGAATCGCCCTCCTTCCAGCCCCATCCGCCCCCGAAGCGCGGGCTGAGAGGCCGTGCCGGAAACGCCGAGGTCGGCCGACAAACGCCCGGCGACTTCGGCGTCGACACCGGCGAAACCGGCAAGCAGAGCCGGGTCGATGGTGCCGCGGACCGTCCCCTCGATCGGGCGCGGGTCGGCGACTCCCATCGAGATCGAAAACGAGAGAGCCGTCTGCGGCGAGCCGACCAACCGCCCGCTGGCGGAAATCCTGCCGCCCCGGTACGCGACGACGATCGGCTCCGCCTCGCGGATTTCGTTCTTCCCGCCGCTGGAGAGTCGAAGCTTCGACAGCGTCAGGTTCGCCTCCACGATCGAATCGCTCGCGGGATCGAGCCGGACGGAGCCCGCGGCGGCAACCTCTCCACGAAATTCGGCCGGCAGCGAGGAAAACAGCGCAGGCAGAACGCCGGGATCCGTCACCGCCAGGGAAACCTCGAGCCGGGGGCTCTTGCCCGTCATCGGCCCGGAAGCCTTGAACACCCATTTCCCCGGAGCCGAGGCGTCGAGCTTCAGGCTGCCCCGGTCGAGCGACGCCGTGATCTCCGGCGCGTCTTCATCGGCCACCGGATGGCCATACAGAGTAAATTTCGTCGCTCGTACCGAGGCCGTGAGGGACGGTTGGTCCAGCGTGCCCTGCCCTTCCGCGTGAAACGAAATGACGCCTTCCGCGATCCCCTGAAGGGCGGCGAGGGCGGCAATTCGGGAAATCGGCAGATCGTCCGCCGCCAGCCGGAAGCGGTATTCACGGGTCGCAATCGAGTAGGAAGCCTCGCCGCCGAACCAGGACGTGTCGATCTGGCCACGGACCTTCTGGAGTTGAACCGTGCCCGGCGCGAGGACGAGGGCTCCGCTCATCTTCGCCACCGGCTGGCCGTACACGACGGCGTCCTCGAGAGTCACCTCGCCGCCGCCGGTGACCGCGTCGGGAGTCCCGACGACCGGCAGAGTGCCCGTGGCGCGGCCGGTGACGGGAAAATCGAGACCGAGGTAGCGCAGGCCGCGTTCGATCGGGAAACGCGACGCCTCGACCGTCAGGTCGAATGTCGGGCTCCCGGGCCGGGGGGCGTATCTCGCATAGCCCGACAGGGACAGGTGGGAGTCCCCGTCGTAGGCCCGCAGGGGATGAAACAGGAAGGAGCGATCGGCGATCGATAAGTTCGAATAAACCGTTCCGAGGCGGATACCGGCGAAAAATGTGTTTTCCGCCGAAATGCTCGCCGCAACCTCCGGAACCGCCCAGGAGCCCTTCAACGTTCCCTCGATCCGGCCCGAGCCCTGGAGCCCGTAGGCCGGGGCCGGATGCCGGTCGATCGCGGAGGTGAAATTCGTCGCGAGCTTGTCGACGGATCGAAAATCATGCGAATCGATGGAGAACTGAATCCTGGGGCTCCACTCTCCGAGCGCAAATCCCCCGCTCCAGGCGAGCGTCGAATCCGGAAAGTGGACCAGCGCATTCTCGAAGTCGATGAATCCGTTGCGGATCGCGATCGGACCGCCGCCCGCAAGCGACACGGACCGCGGTCCCGAGCCGACCGGAGACAGAAGCAACTCTCCCCCGCCGTCGCCCCGGTCAATGTCGCCCCCGGTCCAACGAAGAGAAACGGTCGCGTCCGCCGAAGACGACAGACCGGTTCCCGGAAGGCCGATGTTGGAAAAGAACCGCTCCACCGAAAGCCGGCGGCCCTCCACGAGAAGCTCGAATTCCTGCGGCGAAGCCGACAGCCTTCCGAGGCGCAGAAGGCCGGAGACCGAACCGCCCTCGAAATCCGCCTGCTCGATTCGGGCAGTCAGCCCCGCCGGCGAGGCCGAAAC
>JBOGJO010000413.1:0-2747 GCA_050747885.1 Thermoanaerobaculia bacterium | reverse complement strand
GAACAGGACCGGCCGGCCGCCTTCGAGAAGGAAGCACGTCGACCCCGGAGAATGTCCGGGCGTGTGGATCGCCCGGACTCGCGACTCGCCGAACTCGAAAGTCTCGCCGTCCGCAATCCAGCAGTTGACGGCGGGAGGCGGGTCGAACGAGAAGCCGAACATTTTTCCCTGCTCCGGGAGCTGGTCGTAGAGGAAGCGGTCTCCCGGGTGAAGGCCGACCGGCGCTCCCGTCGCCGCCTGCACGGCTCCGGCCGCGCCGATGTGGTCGAAGTGCCCGTGCGTGTGAAGGAGATAGACGGCGCTCGCCCGCGCGCGGTCCAGCGCCGCCAGAATTCTCACGGCTTCGTCGCCTGGATCGACGACAACGGCTTCGCGCGTCGCCTCGTCCACGACGATCGAGCAATTGCAGGCGAGCGGCCCCACGGGAATGGTCGCCTCGATTCGCGCCGTCATCGACGCCTCCGTGTCACCGGACCACCGGCACGACCGTTTCCACGTCGTGCCGTTCCCGGCGCGAAACGTCGCACCAGAGTTTCTCCGCCGAACCGAGGTTGATCTGAATCGCCCATTCCCCGTCGTCGGAATTTCTGCGCTCGGACGCGAAGAGCTTTCGGCGGGAGCGGGGAGTGAAGATTTCCCAGCGGATGTAGCCGAAATCGACCGAGGTCCCCCGCACGCAAAATGCGGGGATCTTCTCGCCCGCCTCGATCGGAGCTTCGCGGACGGTGAGGGGGCGAAATCCGTTCGCCTCGAGCCTCGCGATGAAATCGCTCGTCACGTCCCGGCCGTCCACGAGGAGTGAATGGCGGCCCCGGCCCACTCCCCGGCCCAGGACCAGGTCGTCCAGAGCTTCCGAGAGTGCCCGTTTGTCCGTTGACGGCTCCACCGTTCCATTGTATTTCCTCTCCACGATCCGAAAGGGAAGGCGTGGGTTAGACTGCCGGCGTGCGATTCGGAGATCTGCTCCTTCTACGCCTTCCGCTTGCGATCTGGGTGGGCGCCGGGGTCCTGGCGGCCGTCGCGGCCCCGGGCGTTTTCCGCGAGGTCCCGTCCCGAGATCTCGCCGGGCGAGTTTTCGGCGAGATCCTGCGGCGACTGGAAGGCCTCTTCCATGTCCTCTCGGCCGTTCTCGTGATCGGAGTCTTCACGGCGGTCGGCCGGGAAGGGCGGATCGTCGGGCGTTCCGCGGCGACCGCCGGCGGAATCTTTTTAGCCGTCGCCTCGAATGTTTACGGCTCGATGGTGCTCAGGCCGCGGATGGCGTACTACCGGGCTCAGGCCGGATCCTTCGACGGCCTTTCGGCCGACAACCCCTGGAAAAGAAAATTCGGCGCTCTCCACCGGCGCTCGACGCGAGTCTTGCTCGCCGGCGTTGCGTCCGCCGTCGCTGCCCTCCTCTGCGCGCCATGATCGATCTTCGCTCCGATACCGTCACGAAACCTTCCGAGAGGATGCGCCGCGCAATGGCGAGCGCCGACGTGGGCGACGACGTCTACGGGGAGGACCCGACCGTTCGCAAGCTCGAGGAAGCCACGGCCGAGCTGCTGGGCCGCGAGGCCGCATTGTTCGTTCCCACCGGGTCGATGGGAAATCAAATCTGCGCCCGGCTGCTCGCGTCTTCCGGCACCGAGGTGATCGTCGAATCGAGGGCGCATATCTACAACGCCGAGATGGCCGCTTTGGCCGCCCTCTCCGGGCTTCTCCCGCGGCCGATCCCGACGCCGGACGGAATCCTGACCCCCGCCCTCGTCGGGCCCGCCATCCAGGACAGCTCCCTGCGGCCCCGGACCTCCCTGATATGCCTGGAGAACACGGGGAATTTCTGGGGCGGAAAACTGCTTCCCCGGCAAGCCCAGGCGGCCCTCGTCGCTCTCGCCCGTCTCCGCGGTCCCGCCGTCCACCTCGACGGTTCCCGAATCTGGAACGCGGCCGCGGCGTTCGGAATCCCGGAGAAGGACGTCGCCGAGGGCGCCGACACCGTCAATGTCTGTTTCTCCAAGGGGCTGGGCGCCCCCGTCGGATCGGCGATCGCCGGATCGCGGGGATTCATCGAGGAAGGCCGTAGGGCGCGCAAGCTGTTCGGAGGAGGGATGCGCCAGGCGGGGGTTCTGGCGGCGGCGGCCCTGGTCTCGCTCGAGAACCGCGAACGGATCGCGGAAGACCACCGCCACGCGCGCAAGCTCGCCGAAGGCCTCGCCACCATTCCCGGCGTCGAGCTTCCCTACGGGGTCGATACCAACATCGTGATCTTTCGCGTTCTCGGTCTCGCCTCGAGCTGGATAGCCCGGTTCCGCGAGAGAGGCGTTCTGGCCGGTCCGGCCCTGGCGCCGAACGAAGTCCGAATGGTGACGCACCTGGACGTGAGCGCGGGTCAAATCGATCAGGCGGTCGAGGCCGCGCGGGAATTCGGGAAAGAGCCGTGATGAAATGTGCGGTGCCCTTTGCGCGGTTGACGGGTTTTGCGGCCCTCTTGATCGCGGGGACGGGTTGCCGAGCGAAATCCGGGCCCTGGGCGCGGCCCCTGAACAGCATCACGTTTGAACGAACCGACGCCCGCCGCGCCCGCGGGCGGTATCTCGCCGAAGGCGTCCTCCAGTGCTTCAACTGCCATTCCGACCGGGATCCCTCGCGGCCCGGAGCCCCTCCGCTCGAGGGGAGAAAGGGGGCCGGTCACGTCTGGTACGACGAGCCCGACGCCCGCCTCGTGGCGCCGAATCTAACCCCAGACGTGGAGACCGGGGCTGGCT
>JBOGJO010000412.1:0-1401 GCA_050747885.1 Thermoanaerobaculia bacterium | reverse complement strand
TCCGCTGCGGTGAACCAACCGCTCCCGCCCCGACAGGTCGACGGCGGAGACAACGGCGTTGTTCCCCGAGGAAACCCCGCTCCAGAGGAGCTCGCGACCGTTCGCCTTCCATGCCACGCCGTCCAGGAGAGTGAGCCCGCGAACGAGCACGGTCGCCTTGCCGGATCGATCCGTCACGACGAGGTTGCCCGCGCTGTCGCCGCGAAGCCGATGCTCCGCGAAAGCGACGTGATTGCCGTCGGGAGAGATCCGGACGTCGCCGATCCACCCGACGGTCGAGTAGATCGCGTGTCCGATCGGATACTCGAGAACGTTCTTCGCGTCGATATAACGTGAGATCGCCAGGTTTTCGCCGTCGGGCGCCCAGTCGGCGGAGACGACGCGTTCGGCGATGGGGCGGGGAGCCCCGCCAGAAAGCGACGCACGAGCAAGCGTCGCCTCGGAGGTGAACCCGAGCGTGTAGTGCCAGCCGAGGCCGATGGCAAGCTCGTCGGAATGCGAAACGGAATAAAGCATCGCCGGCGGAAGGTCGAGCTTCTGCGAGTCGGGACCCGTCGAACGGACGGTAAAAAGCGCCGGCGATTCTCCCTGCCACGCCGCGCTGTAGACGACCGTCTTGCCGTCGGTCGCGAATCGCGCGTTGTAGACGGTTCCCCGTCGGAATGTCAGCCGCTGGAACGAAGGCGGGCTCGACCGCGCGCGGCGGGCGCCCGCTCCGCTGCCCGCCCAGAACGCGATCGCCGCAACCGCCGCGACCGCGAGGACTCCCACCGGAGGAGCCCAGCGCCGAACGGAGATCGTTCCGGATCCGCCGACGGCGCGGAGGCGCGCGGAAGAGTCCTGTCCGAGAGCCTGGAACGCGAACACAATGTCGCGAGCCGACTGAAAGCGCTCCTCGGCGGATTTCTCGAGGCAGTGCCTGAGGATCCTCTCGAACTCCGGCGGAACGCTCCGGATCGTCGACATTTCGGGCGGGTCTTCCTTCAGGACGGCGTTCATCGTTTCGACCGCGGAGGTTCCCGAGAAGGGCCTTTTGCCGGTCGCCATCTCGTACGTGACGGCCCCGAACGAAAAGATGTCGCTGCGAGCGTCGGCGCTCCGGCCCCGAACCTGTTCGGGGGACATGTAGCCCACCGTTCCGAGCACGGTGCCGGGGTCGGTTGCCCGGGCGAGCGTCGGCGACTGAGTATCCGAACCAGCCGAGAACGCGCCGAGGGATTTCGAGAGGCCGAAATCGAGAATCTTGACCCGGCCGTCCGGCGTCACGAAGACGTTCTCCGGCTTCAAATCCCGGTGAACGATCCCCTTGTCGTGCGCGGCCGCCAGGCCCTGCGCGATTTGAAGTCCCTCATCGACACACTGGCGAAACGGCAGCGCCCCGGCATCGAGGCGCTCCCGGAG
>JBOGJO010000411.1:0-2626 GCA_050747885.1 Thermoanaerobaculia bacterium | reverse complement strand
GTCCCGGAGCTCGCGTTCCGTGTCCTTCTCGCCGCGGGGATGCTTCTCCGACTGGGGCTCTTGCCGTTTCGCCGCTCGGAACCCCGGCCGAAGGCCGAATCGTTCCGCGCCTACAGTTCCGCGCTCCTGGTGGCGGCGTCGCGTCGGTGAGACGCGCGTGGAGATTCGGTGAGACGCGCGGGGACGATTCGGTGAGCATCGACGTTTCGATCGTGGTCATCGCTCACGATTCGGAAAGCGATCTTCCCGCCTGTCTTGCGGCGGCATCGGCGCAGAGCGGCGTCTCCACGGAGCTCGTCGTCGTCGACAACGCTTCGAGGGACGGGTCGCGCGAGGCCGCCGAATCGGCGGGGGCCCGGCTCGTTGCGCTCGCCGTCAACCGGGGCTTCGCCGGAGGAGCGAACGCGGGCATCGACGCAACGCGCGGGCGCTTCGTTCTCACGCTCAATCCCGATTGCCGGCTGGACCCCGATTTCTGCCGGGAACTATGCGCCGCGCTCGATCGGCCGGACGCGGCAGACGCGGGGTCCGCATCCGGAAAGATCTTCCGGGCGGAAGGCGCAGGGCTCGACGCCTCCCGGACACTCGATTCGACCGGCATCGTGTTCACCGCCTCGGGGCGCCACCGGGACCGCGACGCCGGGGTTTTCGACTCGGGAAATTCCTTTCGCGAGGCCGAAGTCGCCGGGGTCACGGGCGCGGCGGGGTTTTTCCGGCGCGCCGCGCTGGATTCGATCCGGATCTCGACGGGATTTTTCGACGAGGACTTCTTCCTTTACAGGGAAGACGCCGATCTCGCGCTGCGGCTGCGCAACGCGGGCTGGCGGTGTCTTTACGTTCCCGGAGCGGTCGCTTTCCACCGGCGGCGCAATCTCCCGGAAAGGCGGCGCTCGATGGCGCCGGAGGTGAATTTCCATTCCGTGAAGAATCGATTTCTCCTCCGGCTGAACAATTCGCCGGTGCCGGAGTTTCGGGTTCTACCGACGCTCACAAGGGACCTCGTCGTGCTCGCGGCGTGCCTCACCGTCGAACGAAGCTCGCTTCCGGCGTTCGGTTATCTCTGGAGGAACCGAAAGAGGCTTCGGGCAAAAAGGAGCGAGATCAAAGCGCGCCGCGCATCGCGGGGAGGGGCCCCGTGAAGATCGCCGTTCTCGGGACGCGCGGGATCCCGGCCAGCTATGGAGGCTTCGAGACTTTCGCCGAGGAACTGTCGACTCGCCTCGCGGCCCGAGGCCATTCGGTGACGGTGTACTGCCGCTCCCACCACACCGACCGGTCCCTGCGCGAGTATCGCGGCGTCCGGCTCGTCGTGCTGCCGACGGTCCGCTCGAAATATCTCGATACGGTCGTTCACACGTTTCTTTCGTCGCTGCACTCGGTCCGCGGGAGGTTCGACGCGGTCCTTTACTGCAACGCGATCAATGCTCTTTTCTGCTGGATCCCCCGGCGGATGTCCGGGTCGCGCGTCGTGTTGAACGTGGACGGACTCGAGCGCAACCGGAGGAAGTGGAACGCGCTGGGCCGGGCCGCCTATTCCGTCGCGGAACGCCTTTCGACGAAGTTCCCCGACGCCGTCGTGACCGACGCCGAAGTCATCCGCGGTTATTACCGCGAGCAGTTCGGGATCGACCCGCTCATGATTCCGTATGGCGGCGACTTGCCGCGGCCGGCCGGAACGGACATGCTCGCGAAACTGGGGCTCGAAAAGGACGGCTACTTTCTCTACGTGTCCCGGCTCGAGCCCGAGAACAACGCGCTTGCCGTGGTCGAGGCGTACCGCCGCGTGAAAGGCGCCGTTCCCCTCGTCATCGTGGGAGACGCTCCTTACGCGGCCGGTTACATTCGCCGGGTGAAGTCGGCGGCCGATTCGCGCGTGCTCTTTCCGGGCGCCGTCTACGGCGAGGGGTACCGGGAGCTCCTGTTTCACGCCCGCGCGTACATCCAGGCAACCGAGATCGGGGGCACCCATCCGGCGCTCGTCGAGGCGATGGGGGCGGGCCGCGTGGTCGCCTACCACGATTCCCGCGAGAACCGGGAGGTCTGCGGAGACGCGGGCGTGCCCTTCGACGCGTCGCGCCCGGAGTCTCTTTCCGCGATCCTCGGCTCCCTCCTGGACGATCCGGACCGCTTCAACGTATTCTCGGAGCGGGCCCTGCGGTTGGTTCAAGAGCGTTACAGGTGGGAGGACATCACGGACCGGTATGAGCGAGCCCTCGAAGGTTAGCCGCTTTCGGCCATGCTGAAACAGCGGGCGCGCGTCCTGGCGAGCGGGCTCCTCCTGGGCGACCTCACGCTCACGGCCGCTTCTTTCGTGCTGGCGCATGCGCTTCGGAGCGGACTGTTGCGCACGGTCTGGCCGTCGGCGTTTCCGGCGCCCCTGTATCCCCTGATGCACTACCTGCCGCTGCTCGCCGCCGTGCTTCCGATCTGGGCGGCGAGCCTTTTCTCCGTGGGCTTCTACCAGAGCCGCCGGACGCTGCCTCTCTGGGAGGAGATCTGGGGCGCGGCAAAAGCCGTTTTTTTCGGCACGGCGATCCTCGCGATGGCGGTCTTCGCGTTCCGGAGCGCCGACGTTTCCCGCCCGTTTTTGTTTCTTTTCGCGGTCCTGGATTTCACGCTGCTTTCC
>JBOGJO010000410.1:0-2011 GCA_050747885.1 Thermoanaerobaculia bacterium | reverse complement strand
ACCCCGGCCCGATTGCCCGGGGCGTGGCGCTCAATGATCAGTCGCTTCCGCCGGAGATTCCATCCGGTCTACCGTCGGATCTTCTCGAGCGCCGACCCGACGTCCGTGAGGCGGAGCTCAACCTTCGAGCAGCGAACGCGGGCGTCGGCGTGGCGATCGCCGACTTTTTCCCGCGGATCGACCTCACGGGGGCTTTCGGCGGTGTCGCGCCACAGGTGTCGGAGCTGTTCAAGAGTGGAAAGTCCTGGTCGGCCGGAGGCGGCCTCCTGACCCCGGTCCTTCAAGGACGGCGCCTCCACAACCAGTACCGGGCGGCCGTCGCGAGGTGGGAGCAGGCGAAGGTCCAGTTCGAGCAGAGCGTGACGAACGCATTCACGGAGACCTCCACTGCGCTCGTCGCCTACCAGAAGCTCGCCGAGGTCGAGAGGCAGCTGGAGCGATCGATCGCCGCCTACCGCGATGCCGTGCGGCTCTCCAACGAGCGATATCTCGCCGGTCTTTCCGATTATCTCGAGGTTCTCCAGGCGCAGCAGCAGCTCTTTCCGGCGGAAAATGCGCAGGTCCAGACACGACTCGCCCGGCTCGCAGCCCTCGTCCAGCTCTACCGGTCGCTCGGCGGCGGATGGAAGCTGAAGTCCTGAACAGAGCGCTGAAACGAACAAGCCGGTTCGCGTTCTCGTTCAGACGCCACGCGACGGTTCGATTCCGTTCAGCTCCGGCAGGCTCACGCACATCACTTGAATCAAAAATGGCTAAAAGGCACGTTGCTCGGACGACGAGAATCTCGTGCGCCGGCCTTGCCTCAGCGCTTCTGTGCCTCTCGTGTACATCCCACGCCCCATTTCGGCAGGTCCCGGGCGCCGTCGTCACATCGCTCGAGAAGTTCTCGGATCAGAGTCGTCGGAGAGAGGCCGCGCGTCATTCGGTCGAGGTCCACCCGAATTTTACGCTCGCGTTCGTCGAGTTCGACGATCAGGGTCGCTTCTGGGACCGAGCCCAACTCGAGGCGCTCGAGCGAACGCTCGAAGAAGAATCGCGGAAGGCCAACGGCGATGTTGTCGTGGCCGTCTTCGCCCACGGGTGGGAGCATGACTCCGCCGTTTGCGACGAAAACGTCGTATGTTTTCGAACGTTCCTCGATCAACTCGCGAGAGACTCCGACGCGCTCGCTCGACTGTCGGCTGGTCGACTTGCTCCGCGAAGAATCGTTGGGGTGTACGCCGGATGGCGCGGGCGGTCGGGAACCGTCCCCGGTCTTCGCGAGCTCACGTTCTGGTCGAGAAAGCGGGCGGCCCTGCGGATCGGCGGCGGCGACCTCATCGAGCTTCTGACACGCATCGACACTTTCGTGAAGAGAGCGAATGCCGATGGAGCCGATCACGCTCATATGGTGACGATTGGCCACAGCTTCGGTGGGACGATGATCTACGCGGCGCTTGCGAACATACTTAAGGCTCGCTTGGTCGAGGCTCTGGACCGGCAGGGAAGTCCTGATCCCCGGGCGGCGGTCGTTGAGGGATTCGGGGACATCGTGGTCCTGGTCAATCCCGCCTTCGAGGCGTCGCTCTATCTCACGCTGCACGACCTGTCGACTTCCCTGAAACAGCTTTCGCCGCTGCAAGGGCCCGTCCTCATCACGATCGAATCCGAGACCGATCGGCCGAACCGTACGTGGTTTCCGCTCGGCCAGACGCTCGCCACGCTTTTCAATCGAGCCGCGAACGGGGCCGAGCGAGTTTCGATGAGGACCGCCGTCGGCGACTACGAGGACTTCTGGGACTACCGATTGACGGCGGCGCCCGGTGAAAGTCCGCCTCCGCGAACACGATCCGACTCGTTCGGCACGGGCCACGGCTCCTGCTCGTGTGATTTGAACTTGGAGACGACCGATGCGGAATTGGAACGAATTCTGTCGATCCTGACGCCGCAAGAATCGGGCCGGCGGGAGAAGCTCCCGGTCCCGTCGGCCCTTCCCAGCGGGGTCGCCCTCTACGGAAGAGCCGAGCTGAGC
>JBOGJO010000409.1:0-1157 GCA_050747885.1 Thermoanaerobaculia bacterium | reverse complement strand
GGCCAGGCTTGCCCGAGAGGCCAGGCTTGCCCGAGAGGCCAGGCTTGCCCGAAAGGCCAGGCTTGCCCGAGAGGCCAGGCTTGCCCGAGAGGCCGGGTTTGCCAGAGAGGCCAGGTTTGCCCGAGAGCCCAGGCTTGCCAGAGAGGCCGGGTTTGCCAGAGAGGCCGGGTTTGCCAGAGAGGCCAGGTTTGCCAGAGAGGCCAGGCTTGCCCGAGAGGCCGGGTTTGCCCGAGAGGCCCTGCTTGCTCGAGAAGGTCGATCCCGTGTGGCCCGGGCTGGGGGCGGAAAGAGCGGGGTTATTTCCCAGGTTTCCGACCCGAATCTCTCCCATTTCCTTTCCCGTGCCGGCCTTGATCTTGGCCATCTGTTCCTCGGTCAACTTGATCCTTACGTCGTTTGCCATGTTGTCCTCCTTTTCCTGCCTGATCTCCATCGCAAAGCGCGGGCCATGGCTGCGAATTCTGCGGCTCCGCGCAAATCAAAGAAAAGAAGAGGCATCAGCAGACCCGTTTGGGGCGCCATCGACCGAGGGTCAAATATTTACCGTAAATATGAGCCGACAGGGGGTGAAAAATCTCCCTACCGTGTAGACTGCCGAAATGTCAGAAACAAACGGCGACAAAGCTCGGTTTGCCAAGGCGAAGAAGAAGAGACTTCGTCATCGGGAAAACATGCGGAAATCTGTGGCGACCGCTGCCGCCCCCCGGGCCGCTCGGAAGCCGAAATAGCTCGGGACGGCGCAACGCCGTCCGCCTGGACCCTCGCTTCCCCCGAGACACTTCCGTCACCGCCGGCCGACCCCGAGCCCCATCGGTAGCGACATTCCGCCGTCGATGGTGAGGCAGGTCCCGGTCACGTAGTCGGCCGAAGCGGAGCAGAGATACAGAATTGCCTCGGCAACCTCGTCCACCCGGGCGAGCCGCCGGGCCGGGATCGCTTTCTTGAGTCTTTCCTGAGTTTCCGGGTCGGAGAATTTCAAGTTTTCCGCGGCGCCCTCGGTCGCCATGATGCCCGGCGCAATCGCGTTCACGCGGATCCCCCGGGGACCCCATTCCGCGGCGAGCGTCTTTGTCATCGAGAGGACCCCCGCCTTGGCGGACGCCGAATGGACGACTCCCGGCATCCCCGTTTCGGCGTAGGTTGCCACGACGTTCACC
>JBOGJO010000408.1:0-2573 GCA_050747885.1 Thermoanaerobaculia bacterium | reverse complement strand
AAACATGACAGAGCACAAAGGCCTCGCTCGGCAATGCTTTTCCGGAGGGTTGAAAATGACGAAATTCCTGTTCGGTGGGATCCTCACTCTTGCGGCAACGGTCGGGCTCTCCGCGGCGGCGCGGCGGCCGATCACCGAGGGAGACCTCCTGAAATTTCGGTGGGTGGCCGATCCACAGATCTCTCCTGACGGCCGTCAGATCGCCTACGTCCTGACGACGGTCAATGAAAAAGAAGATCGATACGACACGGCCCTGTGGATCGTCGCCGCCGAGGAAGGCGCCTCGCCCCGCCCTTTGACGGCCGGCCCGCGGGACTCGGCGCCCCGATGGTCGCCCGATTCGAAGGTCCTCGCCTTTCTCCGCGTGGGAGAGAAGGGCCCTGCCCAGCTCTACCTGCTCTCGATGGCCGGCGGGGAGGCGCGAAAGCTCACCGACTTGCCCAAGGGAGCCTCGCCGGCCGCCTGGTCTCCCGATGGAGGGACGATCGCCTTCACGAGCTCGACAAAGCCCGAGGACATCGAGGACCCGAAAGCGGGGAAACCCCCGGCCGACAAGCCGAAGAAGAGCGACGTCCACGTCGTGACGCAGGCATTTTACCGATTGAACGGTCTCGGTATTTTCGATCCGTCGGAGCACGACCACATCTGGACCGTCTCCACTCACATGGCGGGCGAAGGGCCGGCAGCCGCCAAACCCGCGACGGCGGGAAGATTTTTCGACGAGGGACCGCCCGTATGGAGCCGCGATGGTTCCCGCATCTTCTTCGTGTCCGACCGCGTCGAGGAGTCGTACTACAAACCCGCCGACAGCAACATTTACTCGGTTTCCGCGGCGGGAGGCCCGATCGAAAAGGTCGTCGACATCGACGGCCCGATCCTCGACGTCGCGCCCTCGCCCGACGGGCGGCATTTCGCCTTTCATGGGTGGATGAATCCGGAGAGGGCGCGGTCGTACGACAAGGTCGATCTCTTCGTAGCCGGTCCGGAGGGCGCGACCGATCTCACGAAGGATTTCGATGCGGACCTTACGAACTTCATCGCCTACGACATGCACCCGCCCCGCGGCGGAGGAGACGCCGAAAAGATCGCGTGGACCGCGGACGGCTCCGCTCTGTTCGTCGTCGCGACCGACCACGGGTCCTCAAACCTCGTTCGAATCGAAACCGCGACGGGGAAACGGGAAGCGTTGACCGAGGGCCGGAATGAGATCGTCGAATACAGCGCGACGCCCGAC
Source organism: Thermoanaerobaculia bacterium (assembly GCA_050747885.1). Lineage (GTDB taxonomy): Bacteria > Acidobacteriota > Thermoanaerobaculia > UBA5066 > DATFVB01 > CAWEYG01. Next base: position 1,339 of record JBOGJO010000408.1, on the reverse strand, counting down.
GGGTCGAGAATCGCGATGACGATGGACGACGGCGCGAACCCTTTGGAGCTGAGCGTCTTTGACACTGCGACCCGGCGCCGGACGAGGCTCACCCACGAGAATGACTCGTTTCTGCAAAGTCTCTCCGTTTCGGTACCTGAAAAGATCGTCTACACGAGCTTCGACGGCGCCAGGATCGAAACATGGGTCGTGAAGCCGCCGAACTTCGACCCCACGAAGAAATATCCCCTGATCCTGAACATCCACGGCGGACCGCACATCGAATACGGCGAAGCCTTTTTTCACGAGATTCAGCTCATGGCGGCGAGGGGATACGTGGTGCTCTTGCCGAACCCGCGGGGAAGCGCCTCTTACGGGCAGGCCTTCGGAAATTCGATCCAGTACAACTACCCCGGTGACGACTACAAGGACCTGATGGCCGGGATTGACGAGCTCATCCGTCGCGGATACATCGACGAAAAGAAACTCGGGATCACGGGCGGAAGCGGCGGCGGCCTCCTCACGAACTGGGCGATCTCGCAGACGACCCGCTTTGCCGCCGCGGTCTCGCAGCGGTCGATCGGCGATTGGGCGGGCTTCTGGTATGACCTGGACGTTCCGGTCTTCAATGCTTCCTGGTTCCGGAAATATCCGTTTCAGGACGCCGAGGAATACCGGCGACGCTCCCCCGTGACTTACGCCGAAAGGATTTCAACGCCGCTCCTGCTGATCGAAGGGGAAGCCGATCTGCGGGCGCCGACGAATTCGGGCGGCGGGGTGATGTTTCGGGCCTTGAAGGCGCTGCACAAACCGACGGCAATGGTCGTGTTTTCCGGCGAGACCCACGAGCTTTCACGGTCGGGAAAGCCCTCCCACCGCGTCGAACGTCTGCGCTACATCATGAGCTGGTTCGACAAGTACCTTCTGGGCAAGGCGGTCGCCGACTTCGACGCTCGGTAGGCAAGCCAACCTCGAGCGCCGTGTTTCGAGCAGACCGAGGCCAGGTTTTCTCGCGCATCCGGAAAGACGGATTGTGATTCGCGAAATTGGACTCGGCGGAGTCATCGAATTGGGGAACTGACTCACCTTCCATGAGTTCCGACGGGAACGTGTCTGGCAGCCACTTTGCTATCGTAACTCATTGATACTGAATGATTTATTCTTACTTATGGCGTTAATCATTTTTGATTTTATTCAGAAAGGAGGCCATGGAAAAGCACGGATCTGGAAACAGCAAAATTTCATCGTCTGAACTCGAAAGAAGGAAGGAGATTTCATGAAGGTGTTCAGACTCCTCGCCATCTGCGTGATGGCAGCCGTCTGCGCCGGGCCCCTGTTTGGACAGGGAGCCTCGGCGACG
>JBOGJO010000407.1:0-6701 GCA_050747885.1 Thermoanaerobaculia bacterium | reverse complement strand
GCTCGGGCGAGACGCCGCCCGTTTCGATTTTGAAGCCTCTGCGCGGGCTCGACGAGGAGTCGTACGAGAACCTCTCGTCGTTTGCGCGCCAGAGCTACCCGACCTTCGAGATCCTCTTCGGCGCCGTCTCGCCGGACGACCCGGCGCTCGAGGTCGCCCGCGCGGTCGCGCGGGATTTTCCCGGCGTTTCCGTAAGGATTTTCGACCGGGTCGAGCGCGCCGGCGAGAACCCGAAGGTCAACACCCTCGCGAGCCTCGCCCGCGAGGCCGTCCATCCGCTGATTCTCCTCTCCGACAGCGACGTGCGGGTAGCGCCCGATTACGTTCTCGCGATGGTGCGCGAGCTCGATTTCGAAGACGCGTCGATGCTCACCTCTCTCTACTCGAGCCGCGCCCGGAGCTGGGCGGGCCGGTTCGAGGCGCTCGGCACCGCGACAGAGTTCCAACCCGGCGTTCTGGTCGCCCGCATGCTCCAGCGCGTGCGGTTCGGCCTCGGCGCGGGAATCCTGATTCGCCGCGAGGCCCTGGATGCAATCGGCGGTTTTCCGGCGATCGCGAACCACCTCGCCGACGATTACATGCTGGGCGACCTCTGCGACCGATCCGGAGGCCGCGTGGAGCTTTCGACGGCCGTCGTGGAGCACTGCCTCGGCTCGCCGTCGACGGGCGACTGGATCCGGCGCCAGGTGAGGTGGAATCGCGGGATCCGGGTTTCCCGCCCGGCCGGCTACTTCGGTCTCGTGCTCACGCAGGGCGTTGCGGCCGCGGCGCTGTTTCTCGCGGTGTCCGGCGGTTCGACGCTGGGATGGGGGGTGTTCGCGGCGACGACGGGAGTGCGGCTCGCGGCGGCGACGATCGTCGGAGGCCGGTTTCTGAAAGATCCGACAGTGCGCGGATTCTTCTGGCTCATTCCCCTTCGAGACCTTGCCGGGACCGTCCTCTGGGCGGCGGGTCTGTTCGGAAAGACCGTGGAATGGAGGGGGCAGAGATACCGGTTGAATCGAGACGGGAGGATCTCCAACGCGGCGGCCTCCCTATTGCCGTCCTCGCGCGGAGGGTTGAGGAAAGACGGGCGATGAAGCTCGTCGAGCGAATTTTCCTCATCGCCGGAGCCGCGTTGTTCGTCTGGCTCCTCCACCGCATCGGCCTGGATTCGATCCGCGACAACCTCGCCCGTGTCGGCTGGGGGTTTGCGATCCTTATCGCCTTCCAGGGGGCGATCCTGGCCCTGGACACGCTCGGGTGGCGCTTCACGCTGGAATCCGGATCTCGAACGGATTCGTTTCGCTCGATGTTCGGAATGCGGCTCGCGGGAGACGCCATCAACTACCTGACGCCGACGGCGGCGATCGGGGGAGAGATCGTTCGCTACCGCCTCCTGTCCCGGACTCATCCGCCCGCGGCGGCGGTCGGCTCGGTCGCGCTTCTGGTCATCAACCAGTTCTTCTCGCAAGTCTTGTTCGTCCTCGCGGGAGCGCCGTTTGTCTACCTCGCGCTCGGACACCGCGCGTTGCAGTGGGGGGGCGCCCTCGTCTCGCTCGCGCTCCTCCTGGCGCTCCTCGTCGGGGGGCTCGTCTTTCTCGGCCGGCGCGGGGACGGGTTACGGAGACTGAGGGGGCTGTTGCATCGCTTCTTGGTTCCAACCCCTCCCCGGCCGCCGGCCACCCCTCCCCAAATTGGGGAGGGGCCGTGGGAGGGGTCCGACCCCTGGCAGCAGGTCGATGACAACGTCTTTGGCGCCTACCGGCGGCGGCCGGGCGACATGTTCCTCTCGACGTTCTGCTTCCTTCTGGGGTGGAGCGTGGGCATCGCGGAGGGCGCGGTGATCCTCGCGCTTCTGGGCGTCCACGTTGCGTGGACCGCGATCGTCGCGATCGAGGCTCTCTCGGTCCTCGTCGAGACGGCGCTGTTTTTCGTCCCGGGAAAAATCGGCACCCAGGAGGGAGGCAAGTACTTCATCTTCCTGTCGCTCGGCCTCGATCCCGCGACGGGATTCTCCTTTGGACTCACCCGCCGGGTTCGCGAGCTCGCGTGGGCGTTCACCGGGCTCATCGTGCTGGCGGTGCTCCAGCGGGAAAACGGCGGAAAGGCGAGCTCGCGGACGTAGCGATGTCCCTCTTTCGCAAGTCCCGCGATATGCAGTCGGGAGGGCGTGTGACCGCCGGAAGACCCGGCGTGAATTTTCGCCCCGCGGAGTTATGATGTGTCCTTCTTTGAAGGGTTTGGTTCATCAAGCGCTCTTTTGGGCAGCACGCACCAGGGAAACGAGCCTCAGTCGCCGAGCGAGCAAAAACTAGGAAGAGGTACGGCCTGGTGAAAACATTCGATCGGAATCGGGGACTTTTTCTGGCCGTTCTGGTCGCGCTGGCGAGCGCCCGGGCCGGGGCGAGCACATACACGGTGCTGCACTCGTTCCAGACGGGGGCCCGGGGTCCGATCGTTGCCTTGACTTCCGATGGATCGGGCAATCTTTACGGTACGAGCGGGGGCCTGATGTCGTCGTCGGACTCCATCGTCTTTCGGGTCAGGACCGACGGCAGCAACCTCGCTGTTCTTCGATATCTGGGCTCAGGGACCGAACATTTCAACGGATCCGTCGTGCTGGACGGAACAGGAAATCTCTACGGCGTAACTTCGGGAGTGGGAAAAACGCTGGGAGTGGTCTACCGGATGAAGGTCGACGGATCAAGCTACACAGTTCTTCATGCGTTCACGAGCGGCACGGATGGAGACAGCGCCATTTTTGGACTGGTGATGGACTCGACCGGGTTTCTTTACGGAGCGACCCTTGGGGGAGGAGGCCAGGACAGCGGCGGCACCTTGTTCAAGATCCGGACGGACGGAACCGGGTACGCGATCCTTCACTCGTTTCCTGAATTCGTCGGCGACGGGGTCTATCCGTCCGGACCGTTGATCGCGGACGGGGCAGGGAATCTATATGGAAGCACTGGTCAGGGCGGGGCGAACGGTTATGGAACGGTGTTTTCGATCCATACAGACGGAACGTCGTATTCGATTCTCAAGAGTTTTGCCGGTGGAACAGACGGCGGCCAGGGGCCTGTCTCGCCGCTGGTAGCGGACGGCGCCGGTCATCTTTACGGAGCGGCGGGTGATGGGGCAAACGGAATTGTCTTTTCCTTCAAGATCGATGGTGGAGTTTTCCAGATTCTTCACTCCTTTTCCGGAGCCGACGGCCTTAATCCGGCGGCCGGCCTCCTACTCGACGGTTCCGGGACCCTATTCGGTGTGACGCAGGGCGGTGGAGCAGCGAACCTCGGAGCCGTTTTTTCGATTCAGAGTAGTGGGAGCGATTTTTCGGTTCTACACTCTTTCAGCGATGATCCTGGCGACGGCGCCGCTCCCGAAGGAGGATTGACCTTTGACAGTGCGGGACGGCTGTACGGGACGACGACTCTCGGCGGTTCTCACGGGTTCGGGTCGATATTTGCACTGAACAAGGACGGCGGAGGCTTTGCTCTCCTAAACTCCTTTTTCGAAAAGGCTGCGGACGGTGACCAGGGAACGAGTTGTGTTCTGCCGCCGGACGGATCGGGAAGCATTCTTGTAACCACTGCCGGCGGCGGTCCCGGGGGCGGCGGCGTCATCGCGAAGCTCAGCACTGGTGGTGCTGGTTACACGATTCTTCACTCGTTCGATCCCGGTGTGGACGGTCCCGAGCCGAGTCTCGTCGCCGACGTGAGTGGGATTGACTACGGAACCACGGTTGGAGGAGGTCCCGGAGGTTTCGGGACCGTCTTCAGGATGAAGACGGACGGATCCTCCTTTCAGATACTCCACCCATTTACGGGTGGCACAGATGACGGAGAACGTCCAAATCCTGGCCTTTCGCTGGACGGCTCCGGATTTCTCTACGGGACCGCGAGCCAGGGTGGCTCGGGAGGCAAGGGGGTCGTTTTCCGCGTCAAGTCCGACGGCACCGGTTTCGCCATCCTTCACTCATTCACCGGTGGGCCGAGCGATGGGGACAGCCCATTTGGCCCGGTTGTCATGGATTCTGCTGGAAATTTGTATGGATCGACGATTCGCGGCGGATCTTCGAACACGGGCACGATTTTCAAGATGAGTGCCACCGGCACGCGATTCATCGTTTTGCATTCCGTAACTGACGCGATGTTTCCCGGCGCTCTCACGCTGGATGGTCAAGGAACGCTCTACGGGAGCACGGCCGAAACGATTTTCAGGATGAGAACCGACGGAACGGGTTATGAAGTTCTCAAGAACCTCGTGAGTGTAACCGGCTCGTTGATTCTCGATGGGGTCGGGAATCTCTATGGCGTTACGATGAACGGTGGTGTCGGTAACGTCGGAACCGTGTTTGCGATGAGGGTTGACGGAACAGCCTTCACATTGCTTCACGGCTATACCGGCGACCCAACCGACGGAGCACATCCAACTTCCGGGCCGTGTCTCGACGGGTCTGGGAACCTATACGGAACAATGGCGTGGGGCGGCATTTTGGGTGGGGGCATTCTTTTTAAGTTGAACGGTGCGACACCGGGAGGGGTGACACTTGGGACTCCCGTGATTTCCTCGCCCGTTGAAGGCCAGGTCTTTACCCAGAGTCGAGTCAATCTCGCATGGGGGGCGGTCAGTGGTGCCGCAGGCTACGATCTCCGAATTCTGGATAATTCGAGTGGGGCCATCGTATATTCGGGCAACCTCGTTGGGTTGAACTCGACGGCTGTGCCGATTGATCTCCCCAACGGGAACCTCACGTTTCAAGTTCGCGCTTGTTCCGGCGGCTTTTCCGATGCGAACTGTGGATTGTTCGCGACGGTCGATTTCACCATCAACGTGTTGCCGCCCGCGAGCACGAGAACGAAGTTCTACACCCTCACTCCATGCCGCATCGTGGATACGCGCAACGCCGCGGGGCTGTACGGCGGGCCGGCGCTGTCCGCCGGGGTCTCGCGCGTCTTCAAGCTCGCGGGGCAGTGCGGCATCCCGACGAACGCGAAAGCCGCGTCGGTCAACATCACGGTCGTGACTCCGACTGACCCCGGGGAGCTCAAGCTCAACCCGACGGGCGCGGATCCCCAGATCGCGGCCTCGATCAGCTTTGCTGCGGGCCGGACGATTGCGAACAATGCAATGGCCTTCCTGGGAAACGACGGCGCGGTGAGCGTCTTCGACACGCAGGTCAGCGGCACCACGCACTTCATCATCGACGTGAATGGTTATTATAAGTAGGCGCGGGCTGTTCCTCGCGGCCCTGTTCGCGCTCGCGAGCGCCCGGGCCGGGGCGAGCACGTACACGGTGCTGCACTCGTTCCCGGGGGCCCCAGAAAATCCCAGGGCGGGTCTCGTTGCCGACGGTGCCGGTCACCTTTATGGGATCAGCGGCTCATCGAGCGCAGGCCTGATCTTCAAGATCAACTCCAACGGATCCGGCTTGACCGTTCTCCACGAATTCACAGGCGATCCGAACAACGCCTGGGGGCTGGGAGAAGACAATTCCTTGATTCTCGACGGCACAGGCAGGCTGTACGGAACGACTCCGGGGGGCGGACTGTCCGGAAAGGGAACCATCTTTTCGATCAAGACTGATGGCTCCGGCTTCGAGTTGCTCCATTCCTTTAACGGCGCTGATGGATCTTCCCCGTTTGCGGGTCTCGCCATGGACACCTCGGGCAACCTCTACGGGACGAACCTGATGGAGGTGTTTACGATCCGAACTGATGGAACGGGGTTTGCGGTTCTCCATATTTTCAGTGGCGGGGTCGGGGACGCAACATCGGTTCTGTCTCCGGTCATCCTCGACGGGAGCGGGAATCTTTATGGCACCAGTTACAACGGCGGCGTCGATGACCTCGGGACCGTGTACAAGCTGAAGACGGACGGGAGCGGCTTTTCGCTACTGCACTCCTTCACCAACGGCGCGAACCATCCTAACGCCGGGCTCGTTCTTGACTCCACAGGCAGCCTTTATGGCGTGACACAAAATGGGGGTGGGATCTTCACGATCAAGACCGACGGAACCGGCTTCTCGTTCCTTCGCTTTCTAGCCGGAAGCGACGGCTACCCGCCGCGGGCGGGATTGATGCTGGATGGAATCGGAAACCTCTACGGAACGACGTACTCAGGAGGCTCGGGAAAAACCGGGACCGTTTTCTCCATGAAGACGGATGGTTCGAATTTCGTGGTCCTCCATTCTTTTTCTGTCAGCCTGGGGGTCGGGGACGGCGAAAACCCGGATGGCACTTTAATTCTCGATGGCGCGGGCAACCTGTACGGAACAACCCAGTACGGTGGCCAGAGCACCGCCGGAACGATCTTTACCGTGAAGACCAACGGGACCGGGTACGCCGTTCTCAGCTCATTCCTTCTACCGGATGGTTCGTTTCCGAGCGGATCTCTGATTCAGGACGGCATGGGGAACCTCTATGGGACGAATTCGATTGGCGGGCCGGCCGGGCGAGGAACAATTTTTACCGTCAAGCCTGACGGGACGGCGTATTCTGTCTTGCACGCTTTCCTTCCTGCTGAGGGTCTCTATCCAAATGCAGGATTGATTCTGGACAACAATGGCTACCTTTATGGCACAGCGGAAGGTGGAGGCGCGGGAAACTACGGCGCCGTCTTCAAGATCAAGACGAGCGGGTCGGGTTTTGCTCTCCTGCATTCCTTCGGATTCGAAACTCCGTATCCTGAAGCGCCGTTGATTCTGGACAATTCGACCG
>JBOGJO010000406.1:0-7585 GCA_050747885.1 Thermoanaerobaculia bacterium | reverse complement strand
GGAAGACGTGCTCCTCGGCCCGATCGTGCACCGCGGCCACTCCATCGAATGCCGCATCAACGCCGAGCATCCCGAAAAATTCACCCCGTCGGCGGGGAAGATTACCGCCTTCCATCCCCCCGGCGGCACCGGCGTGCGCGTGGACACCGCCGCCTACCAGGGCTACGTGATTCCCCCTTACTACGACTCGATGATCGCGAAGCTCATCGTCCGCGGGAAGGACCGCGCCGAGGCGATCGCGCGGGGGCGCCGGGCGCTGGATTTCTTCGTGATCGAAGGCGTCAAGACGACGATTCCCATGCACCGCCGGATCCTGGACGAGAAAGACTTCCAGGAAGGGCGCCTCACCACGCGCTTCATGGAACGCTTCACGTCCGGCGGGAATTGACCGTCCGTCGACTCCCTCCCATTTACGCCATCACCGACCGGCGTCGCTGCGGGGCCGAGCGCGCCGAGGAAGTCGTCGGGGCCTTTCTCGACGCGGGCGTGCGCGCCGTCCAGGTCCGCGAAAAGGACCTGCCGGACGGAGAGCTGCTGCGTTCGGTCGGGGCCGCGCAGAAAGCCGCGTCGGAGCGGGGGGCCCTGCTTCTCGTCAATGACCGGACCGACGTGGCGCGAATCGCCGGCTGCGGCGTCCATCTCGGCGAGTCGGACCTTCCGGCGCCCCTGGCCCGGCGGATCCTCGGCCCGGAGGCGGCCCTCGGGATGTCGAGCCACACGGTCGAGGACGCCGTCCGAGCTTTCCAGTCTCCGGACGCCGACTACGTGGCGTTTGGTCCGGTGTTCGAAAGCCCCACCAAACCCGGCCGATCGGCCCGGGGCCTGGACTTGCTGGCCCGGGTCGCTTCGAATCCGGCTCGGGGAAAACCCCTCGTGGCGATCGGGGGGATCTCTCTCGACCGTCTGGGAGACGTCTGGGACGCGGGCGCGGATTGCGCCGCGATGGTCTCGGCGGTCAACGGGCCCGACGCGCGGGAGAGGGCGGGGGCGGCCGTGGACGCGGGGCGCCGCCGATTCCTTCCGAGGAAGATCTGGCTCGTCGGTTTCATGGGGAGCGGCAAGACGACGGTGGGCCGGATTCTCGCGCGCCGGCTGGAGCTTCCGTTCTTCGATCTCGACTTCGAAATCGAAGCGGCGTCCGGCAAGAGCGTCCGCGCGATTTTCGAGGAGCAGGGGGAGCCGGAATTCCGGCGTCGCGAGCGCGCCTTCGTCGAAGGTTCGGCCGGGATTCCGGAAGGCGTCTTTGCGAGCGGAGGGGGCACTTTCGTCGTCGAAAGCAATCGAAAACTCATCCAGAGAACGGGCTTGTCGGTCTTTCTCGACGCGCCCTTCGAGGCGCTGGCGGTCCGTGCCGCGGGCCGCCCGGATCGGCCCCTCTTCGCAAACGCGGAGCAGGCCCGGCGGCTTTTGGATGAGAGGCTCCCTTTCTATAGAATAGCGGCTCTCCCGGTTGCGCTGAGCGGTCTCGAATCGCCCGAGGCGGCGGCGGAAATGCTTCTTGAAAAAATGGAAGAGCGAACGTGCGTTATCTGATCCTTTCCGACATCCACAGCAACGACGAGGCCCTGGCCGCGGTCACCGCGCGCGTCCGCCGCAAGAAGTTCGACAAGGTCGTCATTCTCGGCGACTTCGTCGGGTACGGAGCCAACCCGAACCAGATCATCGACCGGATCCGCAAAATCCGGCGGGAGAAGATCATGATTCGCGGCAACCACGACAAGGTCGTCGTGGGGACCGAGGCCGGCGATCTTTTCAACTCGGTCGCTCTCGAAGCCGCCCGATGGACGGGGGGACGCCTGACTCCGGCCAACTGGAAATATCTCGAGGGCCTGCCGATGGGACCGGCGATCGTGGACGGCGATTTCGCGGTCTGCCACGGCTCGCCGCTCGACGAGGACGCGTACATCTTTTCCGACATCGACGCGTACATGAATTTTCAGCAAGGTCCCTGGAAGGTCTGTTTCTTCGGCCACAGCCACATCCCCTCGGTCTTCACGCTTGAGAAGAGCGCGATCCGCGTGGAGGTCGTTCGCGGTGATCGAAGCAAGCTCGTCCTGGACCCCCGCAAGCGGTATCTGATCAATCCGGGATCGATCGGCCAGCCGCGGGACCGCAATCCGAACGCCGCCTACGCGATTTTCGACGCGACGGAGAGGGTCGTGTTTTTCGACCGCGTCTCTTACGACGTGGAGCGGGCTCGCGAGAAGATCCTGAAGGCGGGGCTTCCCTCGATGCTCGGCGACCGGCTGCCGCTCGGGCAGTGAGGACCTCACCCCCTCCGCCCCCTCTCCAGATGGAGAGGGGGGTTGGCCTGGACGCGCGAGGGCGGCGGTCCGGAGCGAGGGAATCGGCTTTGTCTGAGCTGGAGTTCTTCGAATCGAACGGACGAGAGGACTCCGGGAACGGGCGTGTGAGGGTTCGACCGATGCCGCGAGTTGCGATTCCTGAGCGATGGAGCCGCTGCCTCAAGCGCGCCGTGTTGTTTTTCGCGAACGCCCTCCTGCTGTCCTGCGCCTCGAGCCGGAATCCGGCGACCGGGCCTCCGGGCGCGGCTCCGCCGCCGCCCCCGGCGAAGTTCGCGTCCGCCCGGGAGGCCGAGGCCTCGGTTCTGATGCTCGAGGACGAGCGCCGATACGACGCCGCGATCCTGGAGAAGGCGGCGGTCCGGCCCGAGCCGGTCGTTCGCGAGAGGACGGCGCACGCGATCGGCTCCATCGGCGACCCTCAGGGTTTCGCGCTGCTGGCGAATCTTTCCGCGGACGGCGAGGCTTCGGTGCGAGCGGCGGCGGCGCTCGGTTTCGAGCTTCTCGGCGACGCGCGGGGCGCGGCGACCCTGGTCGTCCTTTCGCGGCAGAGCGAGCCGGGGGTCGCGTGCGAGGCGGCGCGGGCGCTGGCCCGGCTGCACCTTCCGGGCGGGGAGGGGGCGCTGATTTCCGCCTATGAAGCCGCCCCTCCGTCGGAGCAGGTGTGCCTGCTGAAAGCTCTCGCGAGCTTTCCGGTAGAAGCGGCGGCCTCGCTTTCGCGCCGGATCGCGGGGGAGTCGGCCGGCGACCTGCACCGCGCCGCCGTCTATGCGTTCTCCCGAAACCCAATACCCTCCTCGGCGCAAGCCATCGCGGCCGCCCTGCGCGATCCCGACCCGGATTCGGCCGCTTTGGCGGCTCGCGCTCTCGGCGTGCTCGGGCGTCCCGAAGGCCTTCCCTCGCTTCGCGCCGCGCTCGATCGTTCGGAGGCGGGCGTCCTTTCGAATGCGTTGAACGCGATCGAGCAGATCGAGGGCCGGAGCCGGACGCCCCTCCCGGGAGACGGCGTCTCGCGAATCGTGGCACTTTCCTCCGACGCGAATCCGAACGTGGCAATCCCCGCCCTGACGGCGCTGCGCCGATTCACCGACGACCGGGAGGCGATCAGGACGCTCAATGCCCAGGCGACCTCCGGCATCGGCCGCCGGCGGGAGGTGGCTCTGGTCTCGCTCGTCCGCGGACTCGGGGAGAAGTCCAAAGCCAAGCTGGATCTCGCGACGGGTTCTGCCGACGCCGGCTTGCGGGCGGCCGCGGCCGAAGGCCTCGCGGGTCTCGGCGAGGAGTTTGCGGCTGCGTACCGGACGCGGCTCCTTTCCGACGCCAGCCCTCGCGTGCGCGAGATCGCCATCGACGCGACGCCGGCGGATGCCGCCCACCGCGACGCGCTTCGGGCCATGCTCGGCGATCCGGATCCTGGCGTCCGATCGGCGGCGATCGACCGGCTCGCGGAAACCGGCGACGCAGCGATCCTGGGCGACATCCGGAGCGCGCTCGCGGCATCCGTCCGGGATTCGATTCCCGATGCGGCGCTTTCGGCCGTCTCCGCGGCGGCGCGATTCTCCACCGAAGAGGCGCGGGCCGTTCTAACGGTTGCCCTCTCCGATCCCAGGCCCCTGGTGTCCCGATTCGCCCGGCGGGAGCTGATCGAGGTGTTCCACGCGGTTCCGTCGGCCATTCCCGCGGCGACGTTTCCCACCGGCCGCCGACTCGCGGACTACGAGCTCATCCTCGCCGACGCGGACACGAGCCGAAGAGCGGTCGTCCACACGGTCCGAGGAGACATTTCGATCGAATTGGATGGAAAGGCGGCCCCGCTTACCGTCGAGAATTTCGCCGCTCTCGCCGCGAAGAAATTTTTCGACGGGACCACGTTCGACCGCGTCGTCCCGAACTTCGTGATCCAGGGGGGCGATCCCACGGGGACGCAGCACGGGGGCCCCGGCTACGAGATCCGAGACGAGCAGCAGGCTTCGAGTTATGAGCGGGGAAGCGTCGGGATGGCCCTCGGCGGGCCCGACACCGGCGGCAGCCAGTTCTTCGTCACGCTGTCCCCCCAGGCTCATCTGGACGGCCGCTACCCGCTGTTCGGCCGTGTCGTCGGCGGCCGGGAAACGGCCGAGAGAATCGAGCAGGGGGACCGCGTGATTTCGGTGACCGTCGAAGCGGGGGGAAGGCCATGAATCGGAAGAGAAAAGGGTTCGCGGCGCTGGCGGGGGGCGCGATCCTCGCGGCCGGTTTTGCGTGGGGCGTCCTCGCGCAGCGGGAGAAAATCTTTCCCCATTCCCTCCTGCGGCGGGTGGGCGTGAAACTGGGGGCGCGGGTCTGGAAAGCTCCGGCCTCGCGGGCGACGTTCGTGCCGGCCTTCGGAGGCGCTTCTCTGCCGTACCTCAGCGGCCAGGTCGATCCCCATCCCTCGGCCGACGGGATCGTCGTGAACATGAAGGACCGGGTCGCCCCGGGTGACAACCTGTTTTCGATGCCCGGGCGCCCGACCTCGTATCTTCTCGATCCGGCGGGGAAGGTCGTGTGGCGCTGGAGCATTGCCGGCGCGGCGAACGGCACCGACCAGATCGGCTTCACGCACCTCTATCCCAACGGAGACGCGCTCGCCCTCGTCGAGCGAAGGGCCCTTCTGAAGATCGACCGAAATTCCCGCGTCCTCTGGCGTTTCGAAGACCGCGTGCATCACGACGCCTGGGTGGGGTTCGATGGAAGGATCTACACCCTCGTTCGACGCCGGGTTTTCGACGCGGCGGTGGACCCGAGCTCCCCGGTTGCGACCGACAGCATCATGATCCTGTCTCCGGACGGGCAGGCGCAGAGCGAGATTCCCTTGCTCGAAGTGTTCGAGAGCTCTCCCTATCGGTACCTCCTCCCGAGGAGGCCGCCCGGCGAAAGGGCCTTGCCCGTCGACGTTCTTCACACCAACCATCTCGAGGTTTACGACGGCAAGCTCGAGCGACTCTCCCCTCTGTTTCGTCGCGGAAACCTGCTCGTTTCGTTTCGCAACATCTGTTCGATTGCGATTCTGGACGGCCAGACTCACGCCATCCTGTGGCTGTGGGGGCCGATGAATCTCGCCCTTCAGCACCACGCGACGATTCTCGCCAACGGCGACGTTCTTCTTTTCAACAACGGGCTTCGACGCTCTCAGGTCGTGGAGATCGATCCCCGAACCGACGCGGTGGTGTGGCGGTACGATCCGGAAGACGACGCATTTTTTTCCTCCATTCGGGGCAGTTGCCAGAGGTTGTCCAATGGCGACACGTTGATCGCCGTTTCGCAGGCGGGATACGGGGTCGAAGTCACGCGCTCCGGAGAAGTCGTCTGGAAGTTCATCAATCCCGACATCGACCGCAGCCATTTTCGCCAGGGAATTTTCCGGATCAATCGAGTCGATCCGGCTTCGCTGACTTTTCTCCCGTCGGCGGCCGGCCGATGAGGGCCACGGCCTCGCGGGCCCTGATGCTGATGGGCCTCGTGACGACGGGGATGGCCCTGTTCTTCGGGCTTTTCGGCGCGCAACATCCCTTCGTCCTGGAACGGCTCGGGGGGCCGGTGCGCGCGGAATTGACGATTCTCGCGGTCGGGGCGGCTCTCTTCTTCCTGGGCCAGGCGCTGGGGAGGAACAAAGGTTGACGGCGGAAACTGCGAAGCGAGGCGCCGGAGCCGGCCGGCCGTGAGGCCGATCGTCGTCGCAACGGCGCAGCTGCCGGGCGCGGCGTTCGCCGGTCTGGAAGAAGACTTCGACCTTCGCGTCCTTTCGCCCGACACGACCGCCGAACAGCTGGCCGCGGAAATGGACGAAGCATCGGCGTTGATCTGCCTGCTTTCGGTTCCCGTCGGGGAGGATCTGCTTTCCCGCGCGCCGAGGCTCCGGATCGTGGCGAATTATGCCGTCGGGGTGGACAACGTCGACGTTGCGGCGGCGGCGTCGCGCAACATCGTGGTGACGAACACTCCCGGCGTCCTCACCGAGGCCACCGCGGACATGGCCATGGCGATGATCCTCGCCGTCTCGCGCAGGCTCCTCGAGGGGGACCGCCTCGTGCGGGCGGGAGGCTTTTCGGGGTGGCGGCCCGATCTGTTGCTCGGAAGCGGCCTTCAGGGCAAGACCCTTGGAATCGTCGGCCCCGGAAGAATCGGAAAGGCCACGGCCCGGCGGGCGCTTGCGTTCGGCCTCGACGTCGTCGCGTTCGGGCGCTCGGCGCGGGATCCGTCGGACCGGAACGATCCCCCGCGGGTGGCCTTCGAGGAGATGCTCGCCTCCAGCGACTTCATTTCCCTGCACGTTCCCCTCACTCCCGAAACGTTCCATCTTTTCGGGAGCGAGGCGTTTTCCCGGACGAAAGCCTCGGCAGTCCTCGTCAACACGGCCAGAGGAGCCGTCGTCGATGAAGCGGCCCTTTGCCGCGCTCTCGACGAGGGGAGAATCTCCGGCGCCGCGCTGGACGTCTTCGAGCGGGAGCCGATCATCGCTCCGGCGCTCCTCGACGATGACCGCGTTCTGCTGATGCCGCACGCTGCGTCGGCGACGCGGGAGACGCGGGAGGAGATGGCGAGGATGGTGAGCGACGACGTTCGAAGAGTCCTGCAGGGCCAGAAGGCGCGCTGGCCGGTCGCCGGGTCGTCATGAAACCGACGTTCACGCGGCTCGACGACGCCTGCCGCGCTTCGCTCGGGCGGCTCGACCGCCTTCGGCCGGAGGCGTCGCAGCTGGCAGAGCGGTGGGCCGAGCTCGTCGGGCCCTACCTTGCCGGGAAGATCGAGCCGCGTCTTGCCGCCGGAAGGGGAATCGACATCGTCCTTCTCGATTCGCGCTGCCGTCGCGCGGTCGAAGCGGTCCTTCCGCGCCTGGAGGAAAAAGTGAAGGCGGCGTTTCCCGGAATCGAGACGGTGAGGCTCCGGTAGCCTCCCGGATGCGCGGCGGGCGACAGATCGCTCGCTCGGGAATCGCAACTCGCGGCATCGCCTTGTCCCTGGAACCGGTGTTCCCGGAGTTCTCCTGTCGCTTCGGGGCGAAGAACTCCAGCTCAGACAAGGGCCGATTCCCGTGCTCTCGACTGTCGCCCTTGCGAATCCTTGGGCACGCGGACGTGACGTGATCCTTTTCGAAAGCGACCGGATTCTCGCCGTCGAGAAGCCTTCGGGCCTTTCGATGGCGACGCCTCGAGGAGAGGAGCGGCTTTCGGTCGAGCGCCTGGCCGGCGCGGCGGGCCTCCCGTCGGGCGGGGCCGCCGGCCTTCTTCTCGTCCATCGGCTCGACGTGGGGACTTCGGGAG
>JBOGJO010000405.1:0-21109 GCA_050747885.1 Thermoanaerobaculia bacterium | reverse complement strand
GATGTAGTCCCGGGCATCCTCGAGCGTTCGAACGCCCCGGTCGCCGATGAACCGAAGCCAGTCGGTGTCGTTCAGGAGCTCGAGGACGAATTCCGCGTCCCCGGGCGTGAGCCGGCGCAGGAAAAGCCGCTCGGTTTCGAGCTCTCTCAAACGTCTGACCGGGAGACCGACCGGGCTTTCATGGGCCCCGAACTCTATCCCGGTTCGGCTCGGTGTTCGTGCGAGAATCCTCCCATGCCGAACGAGCCCCGTTCTGCCGGGATCGACGCCCTGCTCGACGAGCTCGAGACGATGCCGGCGGCCCTGGAGGGCCACGCGGCGAATTTCCCGGGGAAAATCGCCCGCCGGAAACCTCCGGGAGGCGGTTTTTCTTTTCTCGAGAACGTCTGGCACCTCGCCGACCTGGAACGGGAGGGATTCGGGGAGAGGATCCGCCGCCTGCGCAACGAAGACTCTCCGAGTTTGCCCGACTTCAACGGCGAGCGCGTCGCCCGAGAGAGACGCTACAACGAGCTCGACCTCGAACGCGGCCTGGCCAGTTTCTCCGCCGCCCGGAAGGAAAACGTCCGCTCCCTCCGGAATCTTCCGGAAGCGGACTGGGAACGCTCGGGAGCTCAGGAAGGAGCCGGGACCGTTTGCCTGCGAGACGTCCCCCGCATGATGCGCGAGCATGACCGGTCGCACACTTGCGAGATCGAAGAGCTCTTCGCCTTCATCGCGCGCTAAGCGGCTTTGCTTGCGGCTGTCTGCGGAATTCGCTCGTCCCGGCTCGGGTCAGCCCGAGCGCCGTTTCGGCGTGACAGCTCGTCCGGGCGCGGCCTGTCGCGGGGACTCGCTCCACTTTTCCGCTCGCTGCAGGTTTGAGGACTTTGCTACGACTTCGCGCCGCGAGCGGCAAAAGGGAGTCTCGCCCCGCACCACCCGCCCGGTCTCGGAGCCCAGACTGAGTCGGCTCGCTAGGCCCACCCTCGCGGGTCTTCGCTCATTGGGTTGGAGCCCACCCTACGAGCGAGGCCCGAGCGGCAGGGCTCACGTGGCGCAACGGCGGCTCTCGCGAGGAGGGAATCTGCCCCTGTCTGAGCTGGAGTTCTTCGACTCGACCGGAAAAATAGAACTCCGGGAACCTGGGCAAGAGGGGCAAAGCGATGTCGCGAGTTGCGATTCCCGATCGAGCGATTGCCGCCGGCGCGTCGGGGTTCCCGTCGCGATTCGGGCCGAGCGACCTGCTATTCTTCGATCACCGAGAGGAAATTCCCCGCAGGATCCTTGAACCAGGCGATCTTCATCCCGTGTCCGCGGGCAATCCCTTTTCCGTCGGTCTTCATCTCCCCCTCCCGAGAGATCTCAAACCGAACGCCGCGCTTTGACAGCTCGTCAACCGTCGCCTCCGCATCGCCCACGCGAAAATTCAGGATCGTGAAGGTCGCCGGCGAATGGTCCTCTTTCGGGTACACGAAGATCCGATGGCCCCCCGCGATCTGGAGCTCCAACCCCTGCGGCTTCTCGACGATGCCGAGGCCCAGCGTCTCCCCGTAGAACGCGGCGGCTTTCTTCAGGTCGTCCACGGAAAAACTGGAAAAGGCCGGCGCGCTCTTCAGCAGCGGCGTCGTCGTGTCGGCTTCAGGTTCGACAGTTGTTTTCATCTCTCACCTCCGAGAAAGGCCCGTGCAAGACCCGCGCCGGAGAGCTCGCGTCCCGTCACGGCTTAAAAAATTCTCCTGCGGCTCGCGATACGATCCCTGGCCATGACGTTTCCGACGATCCCCTACGAGGCGATTTCCCTTCCTGACGCGGACGCGCTCGCGCGCGTGCGTGAGTTCGCGCGTGAAGTGAATGCACGCCGGTCGGTGCGGGATTTCTCGCCGGAGCCGGTGCCCGTGGAAATCATCGAGGAAGCCGTGCGGGCGGCCGGGTGCGCCCCCTCGGGCGCGAACATCCAGCCGTGGAGCTTCGTGGTCGTTTCGGATCCGGAGACCAAGCGAAAGATCCGGGAGGCCGCCGAGAAAGAAGAATACGAGAACTACCACGGCCGCATGCCGGAGCCCTGGCTGGAAGATCTCCGCCCGCTTCAGACGGACTGGAAGAAGCCGTTCCTGGAAGTCGCCCCGCACCTCGTCGTGGTCTTCCGGCAGGACTACCGGGGGATGCCCGACGGCAAGCGCAGGCCGAACTACTACATCGGCGAATCGGTCGGGATCGCGTGCGGCTTCTTCCTCGTCGCCATCCATCGGGCGGGGCTCGTCGCGCTCACCCACACGCCTTCGCCGATGGGGTTTCTGTCGCAGATCCTCGGGCGCCCGAAAAACGAGAAGCCCTACCTCCTGATTCCCGTGGGCCGCCCCGCGCCCGGCGCGCGCGTGCCGGACATCCGAAGGAAGGCGCTTTCCGAGATCCTGTCCGGCCCCGGGCCTCGAAAGGGCGCTTTCTCGGCTCAAAGCTGAGACGGAGGATCCTCGGGTCGCGCCCTGTCCTTGAGAAGAGACACTGCCGAACCGGCACAAAACGTGCCGCCAGGATGACCGGTGTCCCGCTCGCGCCGGGCGCCGCTTCTGAATTTTCCTAAACTTCGACTCGCTGCGCGTCGGAATACTCCTTGCACTCTCGATCGGAGTGAGCTCTTCACGGCCGCCGTGGATCGAAATGCACTCTTCCGGAGACAATCGTGGTCCTCCCGCGCGGTCACGCCTCACTCAGCGTCGAACCGTACGAACCTGAATTCCCCATTTCGACCCAGGAGGTTCCATGAACGAAAACACCCGAGCAGGCGCAATGACTCTCCCCCGTTATTCCACGAAAGAACGGGATCGCCGGTGGGAGCTCGCCCGAAGGGTCATGAAAGAGGAGAACGTGGACGCGCTTCTGATCTACGGAGAGCGCGAGGGCACGAGCCCCGCTCCGTTTTCCTTCGACACATACTTCACCAACGACCGCCCGGGCGCCGTCGTCGTCTTCCCCCGCAAGGGCGAGCCTGTCTCGCTCGTGCCCCTGCCCACGTACGTCGGAGACCATTTCGAGTCGTCGCTGCGCGGTGAGGCGGTCTGGATCAAGCCAGAGAACTTCCGCGTGGCCCGCCATCCGGGTGGGATCGCGGAGGCGCTGCGGGAACACGATCTCGAAAAAAGTGCTATCGGCGTGGTGGGACTGGACCCGTATCCGCCCTACCATCTTCTTCCGATCCTTCCGGCCGTGCTGGGCGAAGGCCTCGCGCGCGAGCTCCCCCGGGCAACGTTCAAACCGGTCGGCCACCCCCTCGCCCGGAAAATGATGCCGCAGAGCCAGGAGGAGCTCTCCGTCGTTCGCCACGCCGCCCGCATCGGCGATGCGATCGCGCAGGCCATGCGCGACGCCGCACTGCCGGGGGCGCCGGAAAGCTTCGTGTATGCGGCGGGGGTCGTCGCCGCGCTCGAGCTCGGCGCGATGCCTCCCGGGATGTTCCTCTGGTCGGGCCGGGAGTCGCTTGCGTGGGGACCGCCGGCCTGGACCTACCGCCCTCAGGAGTCCCGCCGCTTGAGCGAGGGCGACATGATCCTCGGGGAAGTCTTCGTTTTATATGGGATGAAGGAGACCCGGCACCCGATCTCGATCGCCGTCGGCGACGTGAACCCCGACTTCCTGAAGGCCGAGCAGGTCGCGCGCGATTCGTACGAATCCGGTCTCGACGCGCTACGCCCCGGCCGCCGGTTCGGCGATGTCGCGAAGGCCATGCTCCAACCGATCGAAAAAGCCGGAGCAGCCCCGGCGCATCCCGTTTTGTGCGGCATCAACCCGTTCGGCGCGGTGAGCGGGGTCACTCTCGCGATCGGCGAGGTCCAGGGGACGCGGCGCTACGGGCTGAAGGCGGAGATTCCGCCGATTCTGGACGACCTCGAGATCGAAAACGGCATGACGTTCTCTTTCGAGCCGAGCTGCCTCTTCGGGCGGCGCGGCGTCAACCTCGGAGGGACCGTCGTCGTTTCGGGCAAGGAACCGGTCGAGCTCAACCAACTCACGAGCCGGCTGCTTCACGCGAACGCGCTGTCGGCCGCCTCGACGCGCTGACCGGGGCCAACGAGCCCTCGACCCGCGGGGCCCCGGCGACTCGGACGCCTGCCCGGGGCCTCGCGGCGAGAGGGATAACCGGTTGCGCTCGTTCTCCGATCATTAAGACGAGGTAAGGCGCGGCCGGCGCCGGGGCGAACCGGAAGATAATCTCCGGAGCGAAATGAGGCGACTTTCTTTGGCCACGGCGATCTTCGCGATCGTCCTTCTGTACGGCTTTCCCGCGCGGGCGAGAAATCGCCATGCGACGATTGCCGGCTACATCGGCGACTCCATGTGCGGGCTGCGCCACGGGCACGGAAGGACGACGCAAGAACAGGACCGGGACTGCACGCTCCAGTGCGTCAAGGACGGCAGCCGCTTCATCCTCGCGGACCGGGCCGCCCGGAAAGTTTACGAGCTCGACGACCAGGAAGCCCCGCGGCGCTTCGCGGGCGAAAAGGTGCAAGTCACCGGGGAAATCGACGGGAACACCGTTCGCGTGGAGACGATCGAAAAAGCCCGGTAGCCCGGCTGTCGTCCGGCAACTCCCCGCGCAAGCCGGCGACACGCCGGGCGTCCTCAAGCAAATCGATCTGGTCAACCGCTCGTGCAACGGCTGCCACGAGGCGTTCCGGTTCAACCCCCACGACAAGGAAAAGGGGAAGTAGGGACTCAAGCTTCGGGAACCCGTGAGCTTAAGCCCGCGAGCTTCCGGACCCCGCTCCGACGGGCTGCTCTTTCGCTTTGGACTGACCCCACTGGCCGGGCTGATACGAGCCCGGGGGTGTCCGAAACGCGATGTTCAGGCGGTTCCAGCCGTTGATCGCGACGACGCCGAGCGTCAGGTCGGCCAGCTCCTTCTCGGAGAAGAAAAGGCGCGCCTCCTCGAAGACGGAATCGGGAACGTGCCCATTGTTCAGATCCAGGCGCGTCACCGCTTCCGTCCAGGCCAGCGCGGCCCGCTCGCGGTCGGTGTAGTACGGAGACTCTTTCCACGCATCGAGGCCGTACAGGCGCTGCTCGCTCTCTCCTTCCGCGCGAAGATCCTTCCAGTGCATGTCGATGCAGTAGGCGCAGCCGTTGATCTGCGAGCCTCGGAGATTCACCAGATTCAGCAGCGTGGGCTCGAGCCCGCTCTGGCTCAAGTACTTGCTCAACCCCAGCATGGCGTTGAGCACACCGCTCCCGTTTTTTGGGTCGATCCGTGGTTTCATAGGGCACCTCCCGGGCCGCAAATCCGAACCGTTCGGCGCGGCCACTCTTTGTACATGTCGAATGCGGACTTCAATATTCCCGGCGGCGTTGGGGCTGGTCGGCTGGCGAATGACACAACGCAATAAACTTCAATTCCCATTTTCGAGCTCACGCTCAGCCGCTTATTCCTCCGCATCCATCCCGAGCAAAACGTGTGCCTCGCAAAAGGAGTGCCGGCTTTCGCCGCGCTCGCGGATCCCGCCGCCTCCAGGCGATTCTTCCTCCGGCCGGCGTCGAACGCCGGCAACACCAACGCGCGAGAGGGGTCATCGACCTCTGCCGAAAAGACTGACCCGACAGCTTTTCTCTCAGGGTTCGGGATTCTCCACGTCGGCTGGAGTCATGGCGCGCGGATCGGCAGGCTCCGCGCACGCGCGTCCGCGAGCCACTGCGACCGGATCGCCAACCGCGATCTCCCCCGCCTCGATCACGAAGCCGTTGAGCGCGACCTTTCCTTCGAAACGGCGATAGATGTCGCGGGTGATCGACGCGTCCTGCTCCAGCGTGTCGGGGTCGAACGACGTCATGATGCAGCGCAGGCGCAGGTCCTGCACGCCGATCAAAACCTTCCCGATGCGCAGGCACCGCCCCGGCCACTCGCGCTCGGCCAGGCCTTCGACGCCGCCGATCACGAGATTCGGCCTCAGGCGGCGCCTGTCGTGCCCGAACGCGGCGATGGCGCCGTCGGTCGCGACGAGAAGCGGCAGGACGTCGAAACGCTCCGCCCCTTCGAACCGGACGAGCTTGGAGCCCCGCCCGGCGATCCGGGCGACGTCGGCCGCGACCGACGCGCTCTTCCAGGGCCGCCCGTCGACGAGGGGCTCCCCGTCCGAACCCAGAATGCCCTTGTGGCCGAGAAACCCGGGGTGCGTGCGCGAGGTGATGACACGCCCCTCGCGATCTTCGACGTGCACGACGCGATCGCCTTCGATCCCGAGCGTCCCGAAGCGCGCGCGCTCCAGCCGCTCCCCGGCCATCGTCTTGACGGGATACCGCCAGATCTCGGCGACGTGCATCAGGTGCGCATCACAGGCGCGTCACCGCGCTTCAAAATACGAACGGAACCATCCGCTTCGTCCTCCGCGCATACTCGCGGTACTCCGGGTAGCGCGCGGTCACCATCTGCTCTTCGCACAGCATCCGGACGATCGCGCCCGCGGTCATGACCGCCGCGAACGCCAGCCCGGCCGGGGTCCCGTGCGCGGCCGCTCCCGCCCACGCGAACAGGCACGCGGCGGTGTAGATCGGGTGGCGGATGAACCGGTAGGGACCGGTCGTCACCAGGCCGCCTTCCGTCGGGTTCGCGGCGGCGTGAAAGCTCCGAAGGCCGAACGTCAGCCGCGCCCAGATGAAAATGCAGGCGGCGGCGGCCTGGACGGCGATCACGGCCGGCAACGGCGAAAACAATGACCTGACCGCCCACAGGCCCAGGAGGCACGCGGCCATGAGGACCAGGCCGAGGATCGAAAGCACGCGCAGCATCGTTCGGTCAGCGCGCCTGAACCATGCCCGGGCCAGGCGAGAGGATCACGCGCCTCCACTCGGTTCCCTCGCGGACCATGAACGTTCCGAAAAGCTCCGACCGGGCGCCGAAGTTCTCACCCCGAATGGCGATGCCGAGGCGGCCGGAAATCGGGTGCCACATTTCAGGCTGTACGCCCGGGGGTACCTGCGGAAGCGACAAGGCCCTCGACCTCATGACCGCAGCGGTCGTGAGGATTGCGACGAAAAACACGGCGAGAAGGATGTGGGTCCGTTTCATGATTCAGCCTCCTTGACTCGTCCAGACCCTACAAATTCTACCGGGTTCCCGCCGGAGCGCGGAAGCAAGTCGAAGGCGCTTTCAACACACGCGATGGCGACAGCAGCCGAGCAGCCGCACTCCCCCCTTGCGTTAGAATGGTGGCGTGACCGAAAAGGGAAGAAACCTTCTGGCGGCGGTACTCGAGCTCGAGGCGGACGACCGAGCCTGGCTTGCCCGCGAAGTCGTCGCCAGCCTCGATGGAGTGGAGTCGGAACAATCTGTCGAAACCGCCTGGACGATGGAGATTCAAAAACGCGTGAATGAAGTGAAGACAGGCAGGGTCGCGCTCGAGGACTGGCCGAACACGCGGGATCGCTTGCTCAAATCGCGGCCCTGATTGCGGCGAATCCGCAACCATCCCGCCATCCAGCGGGAGATCTCCGAGGCTCAGGATTGGTACGAGAAGGCCCGCGCGGGACTCGGGCGCGAATTTGTGCTGGAGATCGATCGTGCCGTCGACGAGATCGCGAGGCAGGCTGTGCCAACGGTCTCTCACCCGGACATCCCGGAAGCCCGGCGAGCCCTCCTCCGACGCTTTCCGTATTGGCTCGTCGTTCTCGAGAGATCAGATGAACTCGTCTTGCTCGCGGTCGCGCACATGAGACGACGACCGGGCTACCGGCGCGATCGACTCGGCGGTGCGTAAGGCCGTCCCGCACCCGGCGCGGGTGCCCGACATCCGGCGGAAGGAGCTGGAGGAGATTCTGGGAAGGCCGGCGGAACGGGGCTAAACTCAATTCATGCGGATCGCGATCAACGGGGCCGGCGTCGCCGGACCGACTCTCGCATGGTGGCTCCGGAAGTCGGGCCACGAGGTGCTCTTGATCGAGCAGGCGGAAAAGCTCCGGACGGCCGGCTACATCGTGGACTTCTGGGGACTCGGCTGGGACGTCGCGGAAAAGATGGGGCTCGTCCCGAAAATCCGCGATCGCGGGTACGCCGTCCGGGAAGCCCGGTTCGTCGGCCGCCGGGGACAGAAGGTCGGCGGATTCGGGGTCGAAGTCTTTCGCCGGCTCACGCACTACCGCTCCACGAGCCTGCGGCGGTCCGACGTCTCCGCGCTGGTCTTCGAGGCGCTCGACAGCGGCGTCGAAACGATCTTCGGCGACTCGATCGCCTCGGTCGAGGATCGCGGCGACCGCGTCCGGATCGGGTTCGACCGCGCCGCGCCGCGGGACGTCGATCTCGTCGTCGGCGCCGACGGCCTGCATTCGCGCGCGCGCGCGCTCGCGTTCGGACCGGAGGACCGGTTCGAGGTGTCGCTTGGCTATCACGTCGCCGCCTTCGAGGCGGTCGGGTACCGCCCGCGCGACGAGCTCGTGTATCTCACGCACGGGGCTCCCGGCCGGCAGGTCTCGCGCTTCTCGATGCGGGACGATCGCACGCTCTTCCTGTTCGTGTTCCGCGACGAGTTCGCGCGCGGCGCGGAGCCCTCGACCGACGCACAGCGCCGGAGCGCCGTGGCGCGCGCCTTCCGCGGCATCGGCTGGGAGTGCCCGCGAATCCTCGCCGCGATGGAGGAAGCCGGGAGCATCTACTACGACCGGGTCAGCCAGATCCGCATGCCTCACTGGACGGCGGGGCGGACGGCGCTCATCGGCGACGCCGCGGCGTGCGTGTCGCTCCTCGCCGGCGAGGGAACGGGGCTCGCGATGGCCGAGGCGTACGTTCTCGCGGGCGAGCTCGGCGACGGAACCGACCCCGCCGCGGCATTCGCGCGCTACGAGGCGCGGATGATGCCCTTTCTCGCGCGCAAACAGGCCTCCGCGGCGAAGTTCGCGTCTTCGTTCGCTCCGGCGACCTCGTTCGGGATCGCCGTGCGCAACATCGTCACGCGGCTGATGGGCCTTCCCTTCCTCGCGGAATACTTCATCGGCCGCGACCTCCGCGACGACGTTGATCTTCCCGAGTACCGCTTCCCTGAATCCTGACCGTCTCGACGACGGCGGCAGATCCTCCAACCGAACGCCGCGACCCTCGCGAAGAGCGGCCCTTGCTTCCTCAACGTGGCGCAAGACTTTCGGGTGATGCTCTCACGCCTTCCTATCGGTTGACGGCCTCGAGTTATCGACTAGACTTGGCATATGTCGAACGATCGTCTCGAGCAGCTCGAAAAGCTGCGGGCGGCCCAGCCCGAAAACACTCTCACGCTGTACATGATCGTCAACGAGCTCTACAAACAGGAACGCTGGGAGGATGTGGTCGCAGCAGCCCGCGACTACCTGTCGAAGGCCAAAGACGAGGGCTCGGCCTACCGGCTGCTCGGCCATGCGCTCGATCGCCTCGGCCGGCGGGATGAGGCGAAAACCGCGTTCCTCGAAGGGGCGGCGGTCGCGGAATCCCATCGGCACACGGGAATGGCGGAGGAATTTCGCGGCGTCGCGTCTTCGCTCTGAGCCCTCCGTTCGGGTAATCGGGCAGGCGGCTTCAGAAGACGAACGGAACCATCCGCTTCGTCCTTCGGGCGTAGTCGCGATACTCCAGGTAGCGCTCCGTCAGGATTGGCGCGAGGGTAAGGGCTAGCGAAGGCCGATCACGTCTTCACGTCTTTCACGCCCTCACGTTCTCACTCGCTCACGCTCTCACGCTCTCACGTCCTCACGCCTCGCCCGCAATTTTCAGCCTCGTGCTGGCCGTGGTGGCAGGGGTTGTGGCGTGGGGGCGGTTCAGGAGAGCGTAATGCACGAATAAAAGACCGTTCCCAAATTATTCTCCTCCTCCCCGCAGCTGACGGATAACCTTCGCCGCTGTCAACTCGTCACGCCAGGGTCGTTCGTCTTTGCTAGCTGGTCGAAAACAGCCCGAACGGGCGGATTATCTTCCCCTAGAGGAATTAACGGATCATCGGTTAGCCTTACCGCTGCCCGCGCAAAATCGTTTAGTCCGACTTGCCATTCCGGAACGAGACGAAGACGGCGTTTTTCAAAAGCCAACTCATCCAAGTATTTAGGCTCTTCAGGTGGCGCCACCAGCGTTCCCGCTCCTAACATATATCGACCCGTATCCCTGAAAGCACTAAGAAACCGATCCAAGTTCAGACCATCATCCGGTGTCATGGTCTGAATACGCGTGATGTATGCGAACCGATCGCCATTACCGGTCTGTTTTTCGATGAACTCCCCACCCGGTCCGATGACTACGCGGTAATGCGCAGGATTAGCTCGATCGATCCCCGTGATGATCGTCACGCCAATCCATTCGTCTTGGTCGATCACACCGACCTGCCTGCGCCATCCCCGAAACATTATCTCCCCAGCATCCAGATCGCTGAAGATTAGAACGAGTATCGGCGTGCACCCGCCATTCGGGACCATTGAAAATCCCAGCCCCTTCCAACGCGCTCGATCCCACAAGCGATTGTTAATCGGGGAGAACACCCGAAAATCCTTATGCTTGAGCCCATCGCGTCCAAACAAGCTTCCGGGCGACCCCCCGTCAGCGTCTGATTGGCCCGCCACGTTAGGCCGTTCGCCCAAGGATCGCCCCGTCGGTAGCCACGGCTCTAATCGCAAAGGAATAAAACTCTCCTTAACAGTCTCATCTAGCCAATCTGTGATCTTGTATTTTGGTGCTGCGCCAAGAACATTAGCCAGCGCCTTCGGCGACTGCGCTACCAGCGACGCTCGATCCTGCGCACGATCGCGCTCACACATCGCTTCAAGGACAGTTTTGGACAAAGGTGCCTGAATCGCATGGGCCACGTGACCGAATATCTCTATCAACGCGTTCTGATAGCCCGGGTCGCCAGCAATTTCGGCCGCCGATGCCTTGCGATGAGTGATGACGATGGTCGTCTCACCACACTCATCCTCTTCCTCACGGCACACGATCGCCGCCTCTTGATCGCTGGCTTCGCAGACCTTGACCGTCAGCGTCGGTCGCGACGCGACACACCCGCTAACTCCGAGAGCTGTCGACAAAAATGACTCCACAAAAGCGATAATAGCTTCGCTAAGAATCAGTGAGGTCGTGCGGTTGCCCGAGACGACATCGATCTCACACCCAAGAATTGAGGTTCGCAGAGATACACTCTTTCCGAGGGCCCAGTCCGCCTCGGGCGCCAAGTCTGTCGCCGCAGGTTGGTCGAGCCAGGACGCAAAGAAACCCTGTAAATCAGCGTCCCGCTGACCGTATTCAGACCTGTAGGCGTCCTCGTAACCCAAGGCGAATAACGCCGCACCCCGGGACATGAGAAAGCCCTCCCGCTCAAGAATGGCCGGGAGGCGATCTAGATACTGCCAATCGCCTTGCCGTGTTCGAAGTACAAGAATTCCGAGAACCGCATCCATCATTTCATATTCAGCGGAAAGGGCCTCTTTACTGGTCTCATCAAGGGCGATCGCGCTCGCTATCAACCGTAACCACTCGGCCCAGATCAGAACCCACGGAATGCGGCCGAGTTGAAGGTCGAGCCAAACAAGCTTACGTAGCAAGGGAAGGCTGCGTCGATCAATATCGCCATTTCTTACGCATTCGTAAAGTGTTCGGTCGAGTCCCACAACCAGGTTTGCCCGCGCCGCCCAGAGCAGGCCCGCGCCCTCATAGGCTAAAGCAGTTCCACAAAGCGCCCGTAGAAAGTCGTCCCTTGTCTCATCTTGGGCTAAGAGGTTCTGAGCCTTCGCACACTGATCGATTGCTTTGTAGAACTTCTTGGCTTCAAGCTCTTGAATCCCTCGCCCAAGTCGAAGGCGTCCTTGGCCCGCGTTTCCCGCGCGTCTCGCCTGAAGCTCTATTACGTCTTCCAACAGCCTGTCGTAGCCGTCGTCGTCTGAAACTATCCGGCCCAATTCCGACACGATCGTGATTAATGAGTCCGCCGGGCAGTCGAGAAGGCCATCTGCCTCTTTCATAACCATTCTGATAACGTGAAAACTTGGCGCTAGAGAACGCTTCTCGCGGAGCGAATCGCTTAGATCCATGAGTGCTAGTTGGGTACGAGACCAGAGGGCCGCCGTCGGTTGATCCTTCGCGGCCGCATGGCGATCCAGTGCTGATCGGAGCTTTGCTGTGTGCTGAAGCCAATCACTTGTATCGCCAATTTCGGAATCCAGGTGCCGCCAACTAACTTCGAGCTGCCATAGAGTGACAAGCTTGTCGACCTCCCAAATAGTACCGTCCTCAAGAATGAGGGCCTCGGCTCTTCGGTATAGACGGTCCAGCTCCAAGAAATCGTCAAACCACCAGTTTGCAGTCCAGGCACGGTGATAGAGAATTTGGAACAGCTGGCTAGGGCGCGCGCACGCTAATCGCTCAGCTCGGTCAAAACGGCCATCAATTTCGGTCCTCGGCCGACCCAGCCCCCTGGCGAGAAGCGCTGTCTGGAGGCAGTCTTCAGCTCGCTGATAGGCTGGCCCGGCGTATCGCGCCGTAACTTCGATGAGAGAATCCAGCTCCTCGAGATCACGTTGACGTTCCGCATCCTTTGGCCCCGGCCGTGACTGGCGAGGACTGGCCGGTGCGGCGATATCCAAGGTCTGGTAAACGAGATCCCAGCGGTGATTCAGAACCACCTTCTCGATGATCCATGAACGGTCGAGAATCCGAATATCAGCTCCCAATTCTGCCTTCAGACGATCCTCAAGAGCAGCACGGTCGCGATCGCGAACCGCTTGATTAGTGATGAAGAAAATCTTGGCGTACCCTCGGCCAGTATGGGCGATCTTCCTTACGTCGCTTTCTGCCTTCTCGCGCCACTTCTTCTTCGCGCTGAAGGCGAAAGCCCAACGTTCTTTCGCAGAGCGATCGGGGTCGCCCTCGTACCACAATCTGGAAATCGCTTCTGCAACGGGGTAAGTCTCCGAATCGACTCCGCTATCCCCCCCACCCGTGGGCCCTGTTTGTGGAAGGAGGTTGGGGCACAATTCCTTTTCAGCTAGGCGGCGACAAAAATGCTCGAACCGGTATTCTTCCTTGCGTTGCGTGAGGGTATCGAGGTGGAACTCAAACCGCCCCTGATCGAGCGCAAGGTTTTCGGGGTATTCCGTATCGGGATACAGTTCGGGTCGACGCGCCCGCATGAAATCCTTGGGACTGAATCCCTTCGATTCACGTTGAGACATTACTTTGCAATCCGAATCTGAACACCTAGGCATTCACTTGTCGATGAGGTCGCTTAGCCTTGCCGACGATTTGCAGCCCTGAGTCCACGCACCGCCCGCACCGGCGGATCCGGTTTCGCAGGCGGTGGCAGCTGGATCGGAGCTTCGTCCATCCAACCCCTCACTTCCCCTTCCCATACCCGCTTTCCTTGAGGCATTCGAAGACCCGCGCCGCGAGATCCTGGCCGACCTTCTGCCCCGCCTCGACCGATTCCTTCATCACGCCGGGCATCCAAGCGGCGCGCCGATCGGAACGACCCTCGGTTTCATGACCTCTCCCGATCCCGTGTGTGGCCGATTCTACGCCCGGCGCGCACCCCCTCCGATGTACCCATCGCGGGAGGGCCGTTTTGGGGACAACGCTTCGGCCTCGCGGCCAAAGAATTTTGAATTGCACGGCGCTCCATCGCGCCGGGCCTAGCGGGTTGCGACGGCCTTGGCTTCGTTCCGAATCAGCACTGTCGGGTTCGAATCGGGAGGAGGGACAGGCAGGCTCTTCTCGGCGAGCAAGCTCAAATGCTCCTGCATTGCCCACCGAGCCTGATAGAGGCAATCTTCAACCGAGTGCCCGACGCCCGTAAAGCCCGAGAGAGTCGGCGAGAAGAAACCGAAAAATGTCGGGTCCGCCGTCGCCTCGATCACCAACGAATATTGAAGGTCGATCATCGATCACCTCTCGCCTTGAGCCCGGCCGCTTTCAGGATCGGACCGATCCTTTTTCACGGACGACTCGAAATCCACTCTCATCGAGGAGTCGCGCCAACTCGCTGAACTTCACGCAGAGAAGTCTAGCCGCTTTCGGTAACGCTCTCTGCGCTCCCGGCGACGCTACGGCCGCGCGCGAACCTCGCTCGCCGTCTCGCGGCCTGAACCCGCCGGCGGGGGTGGCCGCGCCGTAGCTCGAAGAGCGAAGGCGGGTGGCCGTGAGGCCGGGAGGGGTCGGGAACCCGAGCGATTCTTTGATTTCACAAACGAAGTGCAACACCTTCTGATGGGGGTGCTGCGATGGGCTGCCGGTACGAGCAGTTTGGGATTGAGGAACGGTGTGAGATTGCCCGGCGCCGCGGTGCCGGGCAATCCATCCGGCAAATCGCGGCAAGTCTGGATCGCGCGCCATCGAGCGTTTCTCGGGAGCTGAAGCGCAACAACTCGATCTCGAGTGGATATCAGCCGGTCTATGCCGGCCAGCAAGCCAAGGCGCGTCGCTGGAGCGGCAGCAAGCTGCTGCGTCGGCCCGGCCTTCAGGCGCTGGTCTTGGACCGCCTTAGCCGCGGATGGTCGCCACAGGAAGTTGCCGGCCGACTTGCCCGGGAGCAAGGGCATAGCGTTATCAGCCACGAAACGATTTACCGCTTCATCGCCGCCCAGATTGCCCGTACCAAGGACTATTCCTGGCGGCTCTACCTCCCTCGCGGCAAAAGCAAACGTGGCTTCCGCACTCCCAAACACGGCAACGCCTCCGTGCACATTCCCAACCGCGTCCCTATTGGTCTTCGCCCGCCTCAAGCCGATGACCGAACCAACCCGGGTCACTGGGAAGCTGACCTCATCCTGTTCGCCACCTACGGTCAGGCCGTTCTGGCATTGCATGAACGCACTTCCCGTCTGACCGTCATCGTGCGTCAACCCAACAAGAAGGCTGTCCCCCTCGCTGCTACGATCGAAAGTCTTCTGGCACCGTTGCCGCCGATCCTTCGCCGCACCATGACATTCGACAACGGAACTGAGTTCGCATTCCATCACCATGTGGGAAAAGCGCTCGGGATCGAGACCTTCTTCTGCGACCCTCGCTCTCCCTGGCAGAAGGGCGGAGTTGAAAATGCCATCGGCCGACTTCGCCGATTCCTGCCCAGAAAGACCAACCTCGCAGCCCTTCCGGCACACGAGCTTCTCCGCTTCGCCCAGCTCTACAACCACACGCCACGAAAGTGCCTTGACTTCCAGACCCCGGCCGAGGTCTTCTCTCACCTGTTGCACTTCAAATGTGACTCCACCTTCCCGCTTGCGCGGGGATGACCCGGCTCCGGACGCGCCGGGTCAGAAGATGACGTTCGTGACGAAGAATTCCGAGGGAGTGACGTCGCCCTCCGCGAGAGCTTTGACGCTGTCCGCGTCCATCTTGAAGCGTCCCGCGGGGGCCCCGTTGGTGGCGACGATCTCGACATCCAGACTTTTCGCCCGCCCCGAGGCTGTCAGGGCAATCGTGAGCTTGGCGGCGGCCGTCATTTCGTTGAAGACGGCGCCCTCGTCGTCGGCGACGAAGATCACCCGGGGCCCGGGGGCCACGCGGTACTGCGAAATGTTTTCCGAGCTGAAGATCCGGGCCGCCTCGCGGATCACCATCGGATCTCCCGAATCGGCCTGAGGAACGGGGTTCACCGGCTCCGAGGCCTTCGGCGCCGGCAGGTCCGGACGAGTGTCGTGCTTCTTGATGTACGACGTGAGCGAATCGCGGTTCTGAGGTTTGGTGGGCGGGGTGACGATTTCGCTGGGCGAGTCCCACGTGATCGCGTTGCCGACGTTCTCCCGGTTGTACTTGTCGGTTGCCGGGACGTCGATTTGAGCGACGGGGATTTGATTGATCGTTCCGTTGGGGAGATGGAAGACCGCAAATCCCCTTTTGACCTGGTATTTGTCGGTCGAAAGGACCTTGCTTCCGTCCTTGAGGACGAGCACGTAGCCGAAAGCGGGGAGCGTCCACGCGGCGATGATCACGACGATCCAGAATTTTGCCCGCACCTCGGCCCCCTTTCGGTTCAGATATATTAGCACCCATGCTCATCGTGATGGATTCCCGGGCGGATGCCGAGACGATCCGTCGGGTCATCGAGACGGTCGAGCAGATGGGCCTCAAAGCGACGCCGATTCCCGGCGCGCAGCGCGTGGCGATCGGCATCACGGGCAACCGCGGCACGGTGGATCCGACCGGGCTCGAGAATCTTCCGGGCGTGCTCGAGATCATTCCCGTCAGCGCTCCGTACAAGCTCGTTTCGAGGGAGTCCAAGCGCGAGAATTCGGTCGTTTCAGTCGGCGGCGTGCTGGTGGGAGGCGAGAAGGTCGTGGTGGGAGCGGGTCCGTGCGCCGTCGAGTCCGAGGAGCAAACGCTCGAAATCGCTCGAAAGGTCAAGGCGGCGGGCGCGAGCCTTCTGCGGGGCGGGGCCTATAAGCCGCGCACGTCTCCATACTCCTTTCAGGGGCTGGGCCTCGAGGGGCTGAAGATTCTCGCCAAGGCTCGGGAAGAAACGGGCCTGCCGGTCGTCACCGAGGTGCTCGACACGGAAACCGCCGAGGAAGTCGCGGAATACGCGGATTGCCTTCAGATCGGCGCGCGCAACATGCAGAACTTCTCATTGCTCAAGAAAGTGGGCCGGCTTCGAAAGCCGGTCCTCCTCAAGAGAGGAATGTCCGCGACCATCGAAGAATTTCTCCTGTCGGCCGAGTACATCCTCGCGGAAGGCAACTACGACGTCATCCTGTGCGAACGGGGGGTCCGCACGTTTGCCGACCACACGCGAAACACCCTCGACCTATCCTCGATCCCGGCCGTTCAAAGGATCTCGCACCTTCCGATCATGGCCGATCCGTCCCACGGCACCGGGAAGCGGCACAAGGTGATTCCCCTGTCGCGCGCCGCGGTCGCCGTCGGGGCCGACGGATTGCTCATCGAGGTGCACCACAAGCCGGAGACGGCGCTTTCCGACGGCCCGCAGGCGTTGCTTCCCGAGCAGTTCGCGGACCTGATGAACCAGGTGCGCGCGCTGTCGGTCGTCATGGGAAGGAGCGCGTGAGCGGCGGGCTGCTCGTCCTGGAAGACGGCACTTCCTACCGCGGCGAATCGATCGGAGCCTCCGGGACTTTCTTCGGCGAAATCGTTTTCAACACGTCCATGACGGGCTACCAGGAAGTCCTCACGGATCCGTCCTACAAGGGCCAGCTGGTGCTGATGACTTCCTCCCACGTCGGGAACTACGGCGGACGCGAAGAAGAGGCCGAATCGCCGAGGATCCAGGCCTCCGGTTTCCTGGCCCGCGATTTCCCCCGGGTCTGGAGCGGGAGCGGCGGCGTCTTCGGGCTCGCCGAATACCTTCGGGACGGGGGAATCCCGGGCCTCTTCGGCTTCGATACCCGGAGCCTCGTTCGCCGGTTGCGGTCGCAAGGCGTGATGCGCGCCGGCATTTCCACCGAGACAGGGGACCCCGCGGAATTGAAGCGCAGGGTCGAGGAGTCTCCGTCGATGGAGGGAAGCGCCCTTGCCCGAACGGCCGGAACCGATGTCGTGTACTTCCGCGCGGCCGATGCGAGCGCGGAAGGCTCGAAAGGCGCCCGCTACCGCGTTTCCGCCGTCGACTACGGCCTGAAGAGAAATCTCGTGCGGCTGCTCAACCGGGCGGGCTGCGACGTCACCGTGTATCCCGCTCTGGCTTCCCGGGCCGACATCCTCTCGTCGAATCCGGACGGGATCTTCCTCTCGAACGGTCCGGGAGATCCTGCGGCGCTTCCGGAATGCGTCGAGACCGTCGCTTCCCTGGTGGGGCACAAGCCGATCTTCGGCGTCTGTCTCGGGCATCAAATCCTGGGGCGCGCGCTCGGTGCCGAGACCTTCAAGTTGAAATTCGGCCATCGCGGCGGAAACCACCCTGTTCAGGACGCCCGGGACGGCTCGGTCGCGATCACGTCGCAAAATCACGGGTTTGCGGTCGATCCCCGGGGCCTCCCGGCCGGCGCCGAGGTCTCCCACGTGAACCTCAACGACGGGACTCTCGAGGGCTTCCGGGACCCCGGGCGGCGGGTCCTCGCCGTCCAGTTTCATCCCGAGGGGGCGCCCGGCCCCCACGATTCACGCTCTCTTTTCCCCGAGTTTCTCGCCCTCATGGAATCGGGGCGTTGAGACTCTCCTCGGAGATTGCCCTTCGATATCTCCGCCGGCGCTCTTCTCGCCTCGTTTCGCGGGTTTCGTGGCTCGCGATCGCCGGAGTCGCGCTCGGGGTGATGGCGCTCGTCATCGCGATGGGCCTCCTGACGGGCTACCGCGACGAGATTCAGAGCAAACTCATCGGCGCCAACGCGGAGGTCGTCGTTTTTCCGCTGACGTCGGGTGGAATTCCGAATCCGCCGGCTCTGGCCGCCCGGGTTCGCCGCGATCCGAACGTCAAATCGATTTCGCCGGTGATCTACCTTCAGGGGACGGCCGGCTCCGAGGCCGTGCCCGAGGGCGCGAACGCCGTCGTCAAGGGGATCGACCCCGCATCGGCCCCTTCCGGCGGGGCCGGCGCAATCGCGAGCCCCGCGCCGCCTTCGGAGGGAGAGCTCCCGGGCTGCGCGATCGGGTTCGACCTGGCGAATCGGCTTCGGGTGCGCACGGGAGACACGATCGTGCTCACGGTCCCGGATGCTTCACGCCGCGGCTCCGCCTTTTCTCTCCTCCGCCGGGCATTCCGGGTGGCGCAGGTTTTCCGGACGAATTTCTACGAGTACGATTCCGAATGGGTCTTCGTCCGGCGAGAGGATGCGGCGCTCCTGTCGGGCCTCTCCAATGGAGCCAACGTTCTCGAGGTCCGGCTTCTCTCGCTCGCGAAAACGTCTGAATCGACGGCAAAAATCCGCGAGCTGGCGGGAGAGGGCTTCACGGTGACCGACTGGAGATCGCTCAACGGAAACCTGTTTGCCGCGCTGACGATTCAGAAAATCACGCTCTTCCTGTTGATCGGCCTGATCGTGGCCGTCTCCACGTTCAACATCGTCGCGACCCTCGTCATGAACGTCCAGGAGAAGCAGCGCGACATCGGCGTGCTTTCCGCGATGGGCGCGCCCCCTCGCCTTCCTTCGCGAATCTTTCTGCGGCTGGGGCTGATGCTCGGGGGCGCGGGCATCGCAATCGGGCTCGCGGCCGGAGCCCTGGTGTGTCTCGCGATCACGAAGTTCCATCTCGTTTCGTTTCCCCCCGAGATCGCCGAAATCTACTTCGTTTCGTTCGTGCCGTTTGTCCTGAGGCCTCGCGACCTCGCGGCGATCTCGTTTTTTTCGCTCGCCGTCGTTTTTCTGGCCTCGTATTTTCCCGCTCGCCGGGCGTCGCGGCTCCGGATCGCCGAAGCGCTGAGGTACGAGTAAGCTCTGATCGGATCGTCCGCCCCGGCCGCGGGTTCCCCCCCGCAAGAGGGGGGACCCCGCTTCGAATCACGGGCAGGTCGAGAACGCGGTCGTGTCCTGGATCGGGTCCATGCTGTGCAAGTCCGCGTTCGTGTAAATTTGCTGCGCGCCGGTCTTCGTGTCGGTCACCGTCAGCGTCACGCCGACGTTCGTTCCGGCGGAGGCAAAGACCCAGTAATGGTTGCTGAACGAGCACGCGTTCAGCACTTTCACGAGAAGCTCCGGATTGTCCGCCGAGAAGAACCAGAGGATGCCGCCGTGATCCACGCCCACCGACGTCAGCGGAATCGTCTGCCCGTTCCCGGACAGGCCGCCCGATTGTGTGGTCTGGAACGCGGCTTCCACCTGGAACCGCTTGTCGCCCGGCTGATCGTCGATGCAGAGGACCGTCGAGCTCGGGACGCAGACCGATGACTCGGGCGGGGGCGGCGGCGGTGGCGGCGGCGGTGGCGGCGGCGGCGGTGGCGGCGGTGGCGGTGGAGGTGGAGGTGGCGGCGGCGGTGGCGGTGGCGGTGGAGGTGGAGGTGGAGTCGTGGTGACGATGACCTGGCCCTGCATCATCGTCGTATGCCGGCTGCAGAAATAGTGGAACGTTCCTACGTTCGGAAAGATCTGGCTGAAGGAGCCGGACGAACGCAGGCCCGAGTCCCACAGACCGCTCGGCGTGCAGCTGCCCGAGCAGCTTCCCGACGTGGTGGAATGCGATCCCCCCTTCCACTGCCAGGTGACCGTTTCTCCGGCGCCGATCCTCGTCGTGCTCGAGCTCGTGGCGGTGTCCACGAACTGAGTGTTCGAGACGTTGACGGTGGCGTCCGCGCCCTGTGCCGCGCCCGCGATCCAAAAGATCCATCCGGCGCCCAGGGCGAAGATCCTGTTTCTGACTTTGTGCATGAGCCCTCCAGCCGTCCCGGAGCGTGACACGACGCGATCGCCGGACCCGCGTTTTTAATCGGGCCCTCATTTAGGCCCCGCGGCGGACCGGTTCCTCCGCATGGATCTGCGCGGGTCTGGATCGCGCGTTATCGGGTATACTCCGCGCGACCAACTCGATGCCCCGCCGCAACGACATCCACTCAATCCTCGTCATCGGAAGCGGCCCCATCGTCATCGGACAAGCCTGCGAGTTCGACTACTCGGGCACGCAGGCGATCAAGGCTCTCAAGCGGGAGGGTTATCGCGTCTCGCTGGTGAACTCCAATCCCGCGACGATCATGACCGACCCGCAGCTTGCCGACGCGACGTACATCGAGCCCCTGACGCCGGAGACGGTCGCGCGCATCGTCGAGCGCGAGCGGCCGGACGCCATCCTGCCGACCGTCGGGGGGCAGACCGCGATCAATCTTTCCCTCGCACTGTCCGATTCGGGGCTCCTGGAAAAGCTCGGCATCGAGTTGATCGGGGCGAAGGAAGACGCCATGCGTCTGGCGGAGGATCGCGAGCTCTTCAAGCGGGCGATGATCGAGATCGGCGCCGACGTCCCCCGGTCGGAGACGGCGAGGACCCTCGCCGACGCCGAGGGCATCGCGGGAGAAATCGGGTTTCCCATCGTCATTCGGCCGTCGTTCACGCTCGGCGGTTCGGGCGGCGGCATTGCCTCGAGCCCGGACGAATTTCGCAAGATCGTCGAGCACGGGCTTTCCGAGTCTCCCGCCCACGAG
Source organism: Thermoanaerobaculia bacterium (assembly GCA_050747885.1). Lineage (GTDB taxonomy): Bacteria > Acidobacteriota > Thermoanaerobaculia > UBA5066 > DATFVB01 > CAWEYG01. Next base: position 128 of record JBOGJO010000405.1, on the reverse strand, counting down.
GTCCTGATCGAGGAATCGCTTTTGGGCTGGAAGGAGTTCGAGCTCGAAGTGATGCGGGATCTCCGGGACAACGTCATCGTGGTCTGCTCGATCGAGAATGTGGACCCGATGGGCGTGCACACCGGCGA